>JAGAUN010000075.1 GCA_017620715.1 Muribaculaceae bacterium
GGGTTGACGTATGGGGTATAGTCGGGCGTGGCTGCCCGCGAGCCGCCTATAAGGCCGGCCAATGAAAGCAGCACCGCTGCTATTCGATTTATAGTCATGGCAGTTAGATGTTTGTAAGATTTCTTACAAAAATATGCAAAAAAACGGATTTCTGCAAACAATAGCTCGAGAGGCTATTACAGAGTGTCGGGTTCGTCGAGTAAAAAATCGTCGTCAAAGTCAAAATCCCATCCCATAGAGTCGGCACCGGCCTGCTCGGTGAAACGTTGCAGGTCGCGGCCTTCGCGTTTGGTGGGGCGACCGAGTCCTTTGCGGCGGTCGATGAATCCCGACAGCTTGACTACCTCGAGCAGATGCAGTTCCGACGGAGGCGTTATGTTGGTCATGTATTCAGGTACCAGTTTGGCTCCAAGCCGATTTTGAGTAATCGCTTCGACCCGGAACGAATATGTGACCGGTGGTTTGCGCACCTTTATCACGTCGCCCGGCTTTACGGTGCGCGCCGGTTTGGCGGGGGTGTCGCCTATGAATACACGGCCTTTTTTGCATGCTTCTGTGGCTATGGTGCGTGTCTTGAATATGCGCACCGCCCAGAGCCATTTGTCGATACGTATTTCTGAAGGCATGTGGCTATTTGTTGTTGTACTGGTTCATGGCTCGTGCGAGCCCCTGGAGACAGAATGCGCGTATGGCTTCGCAGGCCACATCTATACGCTCGGGTAGCTGTTGTCGTTGCTCGGGTGTGAAGGGGCCGAGCACATAGTCAACCTGGCACCCTCGCGGGAAGTCGTTGCCTATACCGAAGCGCAGACGTGGGTATGCTTGCGTGCCGAGCATTTGGGCGATATGCTTGAGACCGTTGTGGCCGGCGTCGCTACCTGAGGGCTTGATGCGTATTGCTCCGAATGGCAGTGCGATGTCGTCGACGAGTATGAGTATATGGTCGTTGTCGATACTCTCCTTCTCTTTCCAGTACCTCACGGCATTGCCCGAGAGATTCATGAAAGTTGACGGCTTGAGCAGTGTGAGCAGCTTGTTTTTGAGTCGGAAATGGGCAACATCGCCGTATCGGTCGGTTTGAAAAGAAATATTGGATGCCTTTGCAAAGGCATCCAATATCATAAAGCCGATATTGTGGCGGGTGTCGGCGTATTCGCTGCCGATATTGCCCAAACCCACAATCAGATATTTCATCTGTTGGTATTTTCAGAGATTGAGTTGATTACTTGCCTGCGGCAGCAGCGGCAGCGGCACCACGAGCGGCACGGGTGAGCTGTACGGCGCAAACCACGGCGTTTTTGGCATTCATGAGCTCGAGGTTTTCGAAGTGGAGCTGGCCAACCTGAAGCGACTGACCGAGACCGAGCTGGTCAACGTTGATAACCAGACGCTCGGGAACGTTGGTGTAGATAGCCTTAACGCGAAGTTTCTTCATCGAGAGGGTGAGTTTGCCACCGGCTTTCACACCTTCGGCGTGGCCTTCGAGTTTCACGGGAACTTCGATGCTTACGGGCTTGGTGTCGTTGACCTCGAGAAGGTCGATGTGGAGAATCGAATCTTTAACGGGGTGGAACTGTATGTCTTTGAGCACAGCCATGCGCTTTTTGCCGTTGATGTCGAGCTCGATAGCGAAAATGTCGGGGGTGTATACGAGGTTGCGTACGCTGTCTTTGGTTACGTAAAGGTCGGTAGTGATGAGGCCTTTGCCGTTGCCAATCTCAACGATTTTTTCGCCGGCCTGAAGGGGCTCGTTGTAGGGGAGGGTAACGATTGCGCCACCATTGAGCACTACGGGAATTTTGTCTTCCTGACGGAGGGTCTTGGCTGCTTTCTTGCCGAGATCGGTGCGGGGCTGAGCCGCAAGTTGGAATGTCTTCATTTAATGAGAATTGTTTGAATTGTGTTACTAAAAATTAAGTTGCTCCTTAATTTCCCATCACACGGGATGCTAAAAAGCGGTGCAAAGTTACGATAAAAATTTGTTATAGCGTCCGTTTTTACCAATAAAAAATCACGGCCGACAAAATGCCGAGTATCAGCGAACTTCCCAATACCGACAAAACGACCTTCGGAGCGGTGTTTACACTGTAGTATCGGCGAAGTGCTACGGACTCTATCAGACAGTCGGCCGCATACCAGATGATGAACGACAGCCCCAGCCCTGTGAGCCCTCCCAGTGTGTAGCCTGCCATGTTGGCAATCAGACCTATTGCCGCGCTGAGGATCTCGGTGACGAGATAGATGCGACCGTTGCCCCGAGCAAGCAATACGAACCCCATGGCCCACGCCCATGCATGCATCGGAAGGCCAACTGCCGCAAAAAGTATCATAGGCACAGCGGCTATGAAGTGAGAGCTATAGAGTAGCTCTACAATCCAAGGGGCCAAGAGCATCATGGCCATGGCGCATGGCGCTATGACGAATATGCTTACAGATGTCTGACGGCTCATCATCACTGTGGTGCGCCATTTACTGTCGACGCCCGACAATCGCGGATAATATTCCATTGCCATGGCGGGGAATATGATTCCTATGTAGCGAACCGAAAGAGAGTATCCGGCCTGATATAGTCCCATTTCGTCGGTGCCCGCATGGTGGTTGAGAAATGACATGAGCAAATAGGATGCTCCAAGCGAAAAGACACTCGCAACCGACAGATAAAACCCCATGCGGGCAAATCCGCTCCAAAGGCGTCGTCTCTCCTTGCCTTTGATAGGGGGGCAGGGAGCATTGGAGCGAATACGCAAACACCACATTACGATAGCCATGATGCAGACATAGGTAAGTATTATGGGTATAATGCTGTGTATACGCCAGTAATATATCATAGGTATTGCCACGGCCAATGAAGCCGGAACGCCGATAAACGATGCCGCGGCGATACGCTTGAGCATATTATGGCCCTGTAGTATCGATGATTCGACTGAAACATAAGCGTTTGCCGCCACGGCTATCGCTATGGCCGCGAAAGCCCATGTGTAGCCGAGGCTGTCGAAGGTAAGATAGCTTAACAAGGGTGCGAGCAGCACTGTGACAGCTACACCCACAGCGGCCATCAATGCCCCGTAAAGGGCGACGGAACGGCTGAGACTGCGGCGTTTCTCATCTGATGGAGCGGCGGCTATCTCGCGAACGGTGACAGTGCGAAGCGAGAGTTGGGTGAGCTGCGAGAGCATGTCGAGTGTTGTGGAGAAGAGCCCCATAAGGCCTACACCCGCCGCGCCAACCCAAAGCGCTATGAGCTTGGTGCGTATCACATTACAGGCCATCGACATTACTTCGACCGATCCGAATACGGCAAGTGATTTGAGTATGCGGCCCGTGACGCGCTTGCGCAACGAGGTGGTCAGCGAAGCCATGGCGATGGGTTGAGGGTGGAGCTGCCTTTGCGTATCTCGAAGTGCAGCATCGGTTTCTGTAAGCGCGAGTCTACGGCCACGGTGCCTACAGCCTGGCCGGCCGAGACTTTAGCCCCGGCTTTGACCGACAGCGATCTGAGATTGTAATAAACTGATATGTAGGCGCCGTGACGTACCATTACCGTGTAAAAGCCCGTAGTCTCGCTTTGGAAGATACGCGATACGGTGCCCTCGAATATGGCTCGGGCTGTGGGTGCCCCGTCGCACACTATTTCAATTCCGGTATTGAAGGGCTTGCCTGCCGAGGCGCCGTAGTTCGATACAATACGATATGGCGAGGGCACGGGGAATACCATAGTTCCTTTGCCGCGGTCGAAGCGGGATGTCATTGCGGCATCGGGATCGGAATTGTCGATATTAGGCGTCGGCTTGGCCGGTTTTGAGGCCGGACGCCCGGGAGCGTTCCCTTTTTTAGGGGGTGTCGACGAGGGCTTCTGTTTCCTTTTTTGGGGAGGAGTGGCCGACTGTTGCTGCTGCCGGCGTTTGCGCTCGCGTTCCTCCTGCTCAAGCATGCGGGTAATTTCGTTGTTGATGTTGGCGAGGCGCTTTTTCTCTTTTGCAAGTGCGGCCTGCAGATTGCGGCCGTCGGCCTGAAGGCGTGCAACGAGACGGTCGGTGTCGTTGCGACGGGTCATGAGCACAGCCTGATCGGAACTGAGAGTGGCGAGCAACGTGGTGCGTTCGGTCTGCAATGCGGCCACGCGGTTGCGTTGGGTTTCGATGCGGGTGCGAATGGTATTGATTTCGGCCACGCGTCGCTTGCGCCAGTCGGCGAATTCCCGCAGGTAACGCAATCGGCTGTAGGCAGTTGTAAAAGTGTGTGAGGAGAAAATGTATGCGAGTATATTGGTGGCGTACTGCGAACCCTGGAAGCGTCGCAGTGCATTGATATAGGTGCGAAGCATGCTCTGCAGCCCGTCGTTGAGGAGGGTTATGGAGTCGCTTGCGGTGGTGATAACGCTGTTGAGGGAGTCAACCTGTACACGTGTGGCGGCAATCTCGCGCTCTTTTGCTCCAATCTCGCCGCGTATCAGTTGCAGTTCGGCCAGTGAGCGCTCGGTTTGAGCCGCATTGTCTTTTATCTTGCGGTTGGTGTTGTTGATACGCTGCTGAGTTGTCTCCTTCTCTTTGCGGGCGGTACTGACGTTGCGCTGCTTTTTGGGCGCGGCATCGATTGTAGCCATAGTGGCCACACACAATAATATACCTACCCAAAACAAGCGTCTCATAGCTTCTGTATCAATGACATTATTTGGTTGAGTGATATTCGGGTATACCCCGCTACTTTCATGGCGGGTATCTGTACATCGTTGTTCCAGCGGGCTTTGCTGAAATTCCAGCGGAGGGCTGCTTCAAGATGACTTTTGTCGGTGTCAAACGCTAAGGTACATTCACTTGCCATAGGGCCGGAAGGGGTATCAAGTGTCGGGCCGTATGACACATTAACCGGACGGGCGGCTCCGCCTATCACGGCATTGGCGATGGCAAACGGACTTAATTCGGATGCGGATGGGATGAACGAGAATCCACAACTGAAGGGCGACGAACCATCGATGCGTGGTATGAAGCAATAGAGCGAATTCTGACAGTCTGCTTCGCCGCGTGATACCTGTGCTGAGGTGAGTGAGGTCGATTGTCCTATATCAAACATGCGTCCTAAAAGCAAATCCTGTACATTGGCAATTGTCAGCGGAGCGTTGGCAAGGAACGAGGCTATTCCCTCCGATACGTATTGCTTGTGATATTTATCGACCACGGTCACCGAGTCGGCCGTGAGATAAAGCCAACCTATTTCTATGCCGAAAGTGCGTAATGAGATGTGGATGCACTTGTTACGTACCATTACTGCGTTCCCGCTGACGGAGATGTTTTTGGGAGATTGTATATCAACCTTCACCGGCAAGCGCATACGCTCCCAAGTGCCGTATGATGAGGCGATATCCGCGAGCTGACGCTCCCATTGGGTGTGTGATATGGATGCCGTTGTCTGCCCCTGTGATGTGGGGTGACCTGATGTGGCTTTGCGGGCTGAGCCGCACGATGCCGATACAGCGAGCCAAATCATCGCTATAATGGGTAATGTAATATGTTTAAGCACTTTATTCATCGGTGTCAGGCTTGGCATACTTCTCGTATTTCTTTCTTATCGCGGCATTGTCGGGCTCGAGTTGAAGGGCCTGTTTCCAAAACTCGGCAGCCTCATCGAATAGCCCGAGTGCATGGTATATATCGCCTGCATGGTCGAGCACTTCGGCAGAGGGTGCTGAATCAATTTCGAGGGTCTCGTCGATGTACTGGCGCGCTTTCAGCAATTCGCCGCGTCTGAAAAGTACCCACGCGTAAGTGTCCGCAATACTGGTATAATGCGTAGCAAGATCGTCGTCGTTATTCACAATTTCAAGCGATTTCTCGGCCAATTCGAGGGCGCGGTCGAGTTGCATATTCCGATCGGCGAGCATATAGGAGTAGTTGTTGTATACAAGCCAGTCGTCGGGTCTGATCTGTATGGCTTTTTCATAGGCAGGTATCGCTTCTTTCGGCCTTTCAAGTTTGAGGAGGATGTCGCCCTTGGATAGGTAAAGTTCACCCATAAAGGCCAGAGTATCTATTATCTGTCTATCCGGTTCTATAGCCTCGACGGTGTCTGCGACGATAGTGTCGGAGCGTTGTGCCAAAGCCTTTTCAAGATTGAATGTACGGTTGAGGTCGGAGAGGAGTCCGTCGACTACCTTGAGGGCCGGAGCGTATTGATCATTGTCTACGTACAGGAACGATTTATATTGGCGCAGCACGAGCGGCATATCGGAACTTTTTATTCCGGCATTGACCACGGCTATGGCGCTGTCGAGCTCGCCTGCTGTGTTGTAGAGATTGGCAGACATAGAGTAACCGGCCATTTCTGTGGGGTCGAGAGCACGGGCATTGGCCAGTTGCTTTTGAGCAGTGACCGTATCGCCGGCCGCTACCGCTATCATGGCGTAATTGATAAAGGAGCTGAAACGGTCGGGATGTTCACGGGCCATTATTTCCATTGGCTTAAGAAGCATGCCGGTATTGTCGGCAAAAGTCTCCTGAGCGAAATATGCCATCATCTGCTCCTTAGTGTCGAAGTCGAGGTCGGGCGACGCCATTGCCGTGCAGAGCACATCAATAAGGCCGACTGTATCGGTGCTTTCCTCATGTGAGACAGCTTTGCGCATATAGAAGTCGGGCATATCGGGGAAAAGCTCTATGCCACGGTCAAACCAGTAATCGGCCGAGTCAACCATGCCGAATGCCTGACTGGTGAGGGCCATAAGCATGAGATTGTCGGAGACGTCGGGGTTGGCCAGGTATAGTTTCCTGATCTGGTTCATGGCGGTGACGGTGTCGCCAAGGCTTATATAGGCTTGCATCTTGCTCGATGTAAGCTGCTGCGAGGGGCCCTCGACATACTCGAGTGAGTCGAGTATGGCAATGCTCTTGCGTATGGAGTCGGCATTGTTTGACGAACGGAGCAATGATGCGTAGGCGCCGGCTACTAATGAACGGTCGGATGCCGCCTGATATACGTGTGATAATATTGCCATTAGCTCGTCGGCAGTGGTGTCGGCTGAGCGCAGTTTCGACATAATGCTGATCAGACGTAAGGCGTATTCGGTGTTGGCGGGGTTGTCGGCAACCACCTCTTTCATGTGGGTGACTCCGAGTTTTGCTGCATCGGGGTTGACGTACGCCATTACGACTGCCTGCACGAAGCCGTGCTCAAATTTTATATCGTTGTCGTCAGGATTGAGCGAGTAGGCGTAGTCAAGCAGATTGACACAGGCATCGAGGTCGTCGACCTCACGGGCCTGGAGTGCTTCGACATAAAGATCTTTGGCTTTTGCCGCATTGCTGTTGCGGCTGACCTGAGTATTGTCCTTAGCTCCCGCTGACAGGAGAGAAATCACTGTAAGCAATATGGCGGCTGCAATGGGAAGAGCGTGCGGAGCTAAAGTTATGCGGGGAGTTTTCATTGTTGTTGTAGTGTAGACTAAGATGGTTATTTCACGCCGGTATGACCGAATCCTCCGGTGCCACGTTCGGTGTCGTTGAGCGTCTGAACCTCTACTAGGGTTGCCTGGCAACAGGATGCTATTACCATCTGACATATTCGTTCGCCGGGGTTTATCACAAATGGCTCCTGCGAGAGGTTGATGAGTATTACGCCCACTTCGCCGCGGTAGTCGGCATCAATGGTGCCCGGTGTGTTGAGAAGTGTGATTCCGTGACGCAGTGCGAGCCCGCTGCGGGGACGCATCTGGCATTCGTAGCCCACGGGTAATTCCATGTACAAGCCGGTGGGTATAAGTGCGCGCTGCATTGGTTGCAGTGTGAGAGGTTCCGACAGAAATGCTCTTACATCCATGCCCGCCGAGCTTGGAGTGGCGTAAGCCGGCATGGGATTTGATGAGCGGTTTATGATTTTTACGTTGACTTTTTGCATGGCTTAAAATGATATGCCTAATCGCAGGCAACCTGCGTGCAGGCCGCGCATACGGTGAAACTCGTCGTCGACATAGAGCGATTTCAATCCATTGAACATGTAGCCTACCATTACATAAGCCTGAAATGAGTTGCCCTTGGCGAGGTTGACGCCGAGCGATGGCGAGAGGTAGAGGCGGTTTTGCTCTTGTGCATTGTTGATGTTGTTGAATACCACGCCGCCGCGCATGTCGAAAAAGAGCAGTTTGGGTTGTGAGGCAAATGATGTGCGCACAATGGCGTAAACCGGAAATGCGCGCACTCCGTTAGAAACCATCATGTCAACCTCGGCTCCTATGCCCAAGACCTGGAAAAATGAGTTGCGATAGCCGAAATAGGCGCTGAGATTGGCCGAGCTCATGTCGTTGCTGGTGAGGTCGATGGCGCCACCAACTTCGGCGCCCCACACGAAGTGATTCCATCCACTGATTTTTGTGGAATCGGCAACACTTGCACTGCATGCCACGTAGCTGAGCAGCGCTATAAGAACAGTGATAAATTTGCGATTGGTCATAATACGCAATGATACTGATTTTTTATTAGGCGCAGGTATTATTACTTGATTAATTGCATGCACGCCCAGTCATTTTCAGATGTTATGCCACAGAGTCGCAGACCAGCCTGAGCGGCTACCGGCATTATCACATCAACATCGGCGGTGTAGAAGCCGCTGAGCAGAATGGTGGCACTCTTCTTCACAGCCGCGGAGTAAGCGGCTAAGTCAGCGGTGATTACATTGCGGTTGATATTGGCTACGAGTAAATCGGCCTTGTAAGGAATGCTATGGAGTGCGGAGGCATCGCCGTGAATCAATGCTATCTGTGAGTCAACGTCGTTCAGATGGGTGTTTTCGATGGCGTTGAGGTAAGCGGCGTGGTCAATCTCGATGCCGGTAACGGGCGATGCGCCCCGCATGGCGGCAAGAATAGACAGTATGGCGGTGCCGGTGCCCACGTCAATCATGCTTTTCCCCTTAAGAGGCTCTTTGAGCAACTGTTGCAGTATAAGGCGAGTAGTGTAATGATGACCGGTACCGAAGGCCATTTTGGGGTCAATGACTATATCGTAGACGCACTGCGGGATGTTGGTGTGAAAAGAGCTGTGTATCACGCACTGACCATCTACTACAATCGGCTGAAAATAGTTTTTCTCCCACTCCGAGTTCCAATCGCGTCCTTTGATGAGGGTAGTATTCCATGCGGCTTCTATGCCGGGGAAGGGGAGCTGCCGGGTGAGTTGCGCCATTTCGGGTCGGTAAAGGTCGGCACGGATGTATGCCAGCAGCGTGGGCGGTGTGGTTACAAAACTCTCAAAACCTGCATCGGCAAGTACGGATGCCAGTATATCGGCCGCCGGTTCGGAAAAGGGGGTAAGGGTAATCTGAACTTCGATATAGTCGGTCATATTATGTGATTGACACTTATGGTGAAACTGATTGGAGTAAATAAGGAAGCGTAATGGCCATGGGTAGTTGCAAAGCAACGCACTCTCCGAGCGGGGTTTCGGTCAGGGAGTGCAATATGGCGTGGCGGCCAACTTTGGCGAAGCTCTTTCGGCTCAGCTTTTGCTTTTTTTGCGCCAGCGTTTTATCTTAGATACGACGCGAAAGGCCAGAAAGGCCCAGTCTAAATAGTTGAGACTGCCGAGCAGGCGCCCGGCTATGCCACGTCCGGTAAAGGAGCTTCCCACGCCGTTGCGAACAGCGTAAAACTGTTCCTCGATACTCATTCTGGCCATTTCGTAGCGTGCCAGTGCGTACGCACGGCGGTAGCGGAGCTCATCTATGGAGAGGCCTTTGGGGGTAACCTCGTTGTTGTCGGTAGGATTCTTGTCGGCCATGGCGTATCAAAGTAAAAGACGGGTGATGAATCGCGAAATGGGATTGATAAACAGGTATTTGCGTAAGCAAATGACCACAATCAGAGCAACAAGATAGATGCCTGCCACAATGGCGCATGCCCAAGCTATACCAATTGATGCTCCAATATATTCGGCCAAGGCGATTGACAGGAAGAAGAGCATCACCATCAACAGCAATATGCCCACGAGCCCGAGAGCCAACATTGCCAAAATCAATGTCAGCTTTTCGGCGAAAGTGAGTTTGGCGTAGTCGTACCTAAGTTGAGCCAATTGCTTTAGCTTAAGCCATAACGACTTTATCGATTCGGTGTTGTCGGCCATTTAGTCGTCGATATCGGCAGTAAGCTGTGCTACGAGAGCGTCGATTTCGCTTTCCGAGCAGAGGATGCCTTTTTTCTGGAGTGTTTCTTTGATTTTGCGACGAAGGTCGGAGCCCTTCTGGGGAGCGAAGAGTACGGCTACAGTAGCACCTACCAAAGCGCCACCCAAGAAAGCGTAAAGAAATGTATTTTTGCTCATAGTGGTGATGAAATATTATATATTGGATGATAGTGAGATAGACTTATATGGGATGGCCCGGTGCTACGACGGCGTTGCGACTTTTGCGTGTCACACAGAGGCCATCGTAGCCCGACCGGTCAGTTTCCCGTGTGTTGTTGCGTCAGGATTCCTTGATTTCCTCCTCAAGCTCGTCGGCAAGTTCGTCGAGTTTTTTCTTCTTCAGAATAATGCCTTTTGAACGGAGGAATTTTGCAATTTCCTTGCGGGTGTTTTCACCTTTGTCGGGGGCAAAGAGCAAACCTACTGCGGCTCCTACGAGAGCGCCGCCTGCTACAGCCAATACAATGTTGAGGGGTTTCATATAAGATAATTTTAAAGTTATGTACTGTGATAACAAATCCGCGGTAAAAAAGATTTCCGAAGGTCGATGCTAAATTAACATTTAACTTTTAACTCAGCAAATTTAATTGAAATATACATTTGTTTTTTGTATTTTTGCTCTCAAACAAATAATATATATCCTTAAACAGCAAATACCGATGAATAAAATTTTCACAGCGGCGTTTGTGGCCGTATCTGTTTGCGCGTCTGTAATATGCGAAGCGCGTACGGCTCATTACGACGTGGTGCCTTTACCCAAATCAATAACTGTTAATGCTAACCAGCAGCCATTCGAACTCGATTCGCGTACATGCATCGTATACCCCAAAGGCGATACCGTGCTCGAGACAAATGCCAGGCTTCTGGCTGAATATATGGCCACACTTACCGGGTATAATCTTAAGGTTACCTCGAAAGCTCCTTCAAAAAATGCCATTGTGCTTCAGGCAGGTCTTTCCGACAGCAATCCCGACGCTTATGTGATAGAGGTAGAGCCAAAGCGTATCACCATCAACGGCGCAACGCCGGCGGCCAACTTTATTGGCATACAGACGCTGCGCAAAGCGGTTCCCGCAGGTGCGCAAGGCAACGTTGTCTTTCCGGCTGTAACTATCAAGGATTTTCCGCGCTTCGGATACCGTGGCACACACTTCGATACTGCCCGTCACTTCTTTCCGGTAGACTCTATCAAGAAGTTTATCGACATGATAGCCCTACACAATATCAACCGTTTTCACTGGCATATCACCGACGACCAGGGCTGGCGCCTCGAAATCAAAAAATACCCGCGTCTGATAGAGATAGGCTCCAAGCGTAAAGGTACATGCGTGGGCCATGACTTTGAGACTCTCGACGGTGTGTCCTACGGAGGTTATTATACTCAGGACGACGTACGCGAGCTTGTGAAATATGCCGCCGACCGCCACATTACTATAATACCCGAGATAGATTTACCCGGCCACATGGTAGCCGCATTGGCTGCGTACCCGGAACTTGGCTGCACTGGAGGCCCGTACGAGGTTTGGACGAAATGGGGTGTATCTGACGATCTGCTTTGCGCCGGCAACGATTCTACCCTTACTTTTATCGACGACGTATTGACAGAGGTTGCCGATCTGTTCCCCTCTGAATATATACATATAGGTGGCGACGAGTGCCCAAAATTCCGTTGGGAGGAATGCCCGAAGTGTCAGGCCCGCATAGCCGAGCTCGGCCTTGTGAGCGATGAGCACAGTAGCAAAGAACAGAAACTGCAGTCGTGGGTAATGGAACACGCAGCCGGTACTCTCGCCAAACTCGGCCGAAAGATGATAGGGTGGGATGAGATTCTTGAAGGCGGACTCTTTCCCGGTGCCACCGTCATGTCGTGGCGTGGTTCGGAGGGCGCCGTGGCGGCGGCCCAACTCGGCCATGACGCCATACTTACCCCTACCAATTATTGCTATTTCGACTATATGCAGAGTCGCGATGCTTCTACCGAGCCCCTTGGAATAGGCGGTTTCGTGCCCGTAGCAAAAGTATACAGCCTCGAGCCTACTGCCGGTCTCACCCCCGAGCAGGCCAAGCATATACTCGGCGCACAATCGAATCTATGGACGGAGTACATAACCACCTTCCCCCATGTGCAATACATGGAGTTGCCCCGTCTGGCCGCGTTGAGCGAAGTGCAGTGGCTTAGCCCCGAACAGAAGAATTATGAGGAGTTCACTCAGCGATTGCCCCGTCTCATTGACCATTACCGCGCGCTCGACTATAATTTCGCCACACACATTTTCGACATACAGGGAGGTCTCGTTTCCGATTTTACCAAAAACAAAATAGTGGCCGACCTGCGTACCATCGACAAAGCCCCTATTCATTATACTATAGACGGCTCCGTTCCCACACTCGAGAGTCCACTCTACACTGCTCCCGTGGTGCTTGACACCAATTGCCGTTTCAATGCCAAAGCGTTCCGTCCCGAAGGCGAAAGCCGCATGTTTAGCGATACCGTAACTTACAATAAAGCCACTTCGTGTGCCATATCGTTTGCCACCACGCCGCACTCGCGATACACTTCAACCGGCTCTTCACTGCTTACCGATGGCCGTTTTGGTGGTCAGGCATTCAATACCGGGGAGTGGATTGGCTTTGAAGGCACTCCGATGATAGCCACTATCGACCTTAACCGTGAGGTGCCCGTGAGCAACGTAACCATACGAAATCTTATCGATACTCCTAACTGGATTTTCGACGCTGTGGATATAACCGTGTCGGTGTCGACCGACGGCGAGCACTTCACTCCGGTAGCTACGCTAACTCCCGAACAGGCAGGGATGAATGTACAGGAAATCCGCACCCATTCGCTTGACTTCGAGTCAACGCCGGCCCGCTATGTAAAAGTGGAAGCAACCTGTATCGACTCCATTCCCTCGTGGGATAGTCGCGGCGTAGGGTGCAAAGGGTTTATATTTATTGACGAAATTTCGGTGGATTGAAATAGAGAATTTGTAATTTTGCGCCGTAAAACCAAAAGCGTAATTCACTAAAAACCTCAATAAGCAGATGCAACGTAAAGTAAGGGTGCGTTTCGCACCGTCGCCCACAGGGCCTCTCCATATAGGCGGTGTTCGCACCGCACTCTATAACTACCTCTTCGCGCGCCAGATGGGCGGCGATATGATATTGCGTATAGAGGATACCGACTCGCAGCGTTTTGTGCCCGGTGCAGAAGATTATATCAATGAAGCACTTGCTTGGCTTGGAATAGGTATAGACGAAGGTGTGAGAGAGGGTGGCAATTACGGCCCTTACAAGCAGAGCGAGCGCCGCGATATATATCGCGAATATGTAGGCCGCCTGCTTGATGCAGGTAAAGCCTATATGGCTTTCGATACCCCCGCCGAGCTCGAGGCCGCCCGTGCGGCAACACCCAATTTCCAATACGACGCCTCGACCCGCATGCAGATGCGCAACTCTCTTTCGCTCCCTCCCGAAGAGGTGAAGCGCCTGATTGAGGCCGGGGAGAAATATGTGGTGCGCTTCAAAATCGAGCCGGGCCGTGAGGTGAAGGTCAACGATATGCTTCGCGGCACTGTATCAATAAACTCCTCGATACTCGATGACAAGGTGCTTTATAAGAAAGCCGACGACTTGCCCACCTATCATTTGGCCAATATTGTCGACGACCATCTTATGGAGGTAACCCATGTGATACGCGGTGAGGAGTGGCTTCCGTCAGCTCCTCTTCACGTGCTCCTTTACGAGGCCTTTGGATGGGCCGATACCATGCCTGTGTTCGTGCATTTGCCGTTGCTGCTGAAGCCCGACGGCAAAGGCAAGCTGAGCAAGCGCGACGGCGACAGGCTAGGATTCCCTGTTTTCCCTCTCGAATGGCACGATCCCAAATCGGGTGAGGTTTCGTCGGGCTATCGTGAACGCGGTTATCTTCCCGAGGCAGTGGTCAACTTCCTGGCACTGCTTGGGTGGAATCCCGGCGACGATACCGAAATAATGTCGATGCAGGAGCTGATAGAGAAATTCTCGTTTGAGCACTGCTCGCGCTCGGGTGCAAAATTCGATTTTGAAAAAGGAAAGTGGTTCAACCATAAATATCTTCAGGAGATGTCGGGCGAACGTCTGGCCCAACTCTTCAAGCCGGTAATGGCCGAACACGGTGTTGACCCGGCTGCGTTTGATGACGAGTATATAGTGCGCGCTGTCGACATGGTTAAGAGCCGTATCAATTTCGTGAGCGATTTGTGGGCTAATGCCGCATTCTTTTTCGTTGAGCCCGAGAGTTACGACCCCAAGGCGGTGAAGAAGCGCTGGAGTGTCGACACTCCCCGTATCATGGGCGAACTTATAGAGGTACTCGAAGGGGCTCCCGATTTCAGCTCAGCTGCTTTAGAACCGGTAGTGTTGGGCTGGATTGCCGACAAGGGTTACCACTTGGGTAATGTGATGAACGCTTTCCGCTTAGCCGTGGTAGGCGAGTGCAAAGGACCTCACATGTTCGACATAACCGAGCTTATGGGGCTGGATGCTACTGTGCGGAGGATTCATCTCGCCGTTGAACGAATACCCAAGGCAGAGTAAACACTCCCGCGAGCAGATAGATATAGTAACTGAGTATGCGCCACATCACAGCGATGATGAGGGCTATTGAGGTATCGCCTCCGAGCAAGTCTCCGTAGTAGTTGGTGAAGAGCCACTCGCTTACGCCGCTTCCGCCAGGAGTGGGGCTAATGGTGAGCAGTGTCCAAACCACCAACTGACGCGCAAACACCACCAGTTGGTCGGCCATCGGGGCAAATGCCAAAAAGAGCGCGTTGACAACCAGAAAACGACAACCCCAGCTCACAAAGGTGGCTGCTATGGCCTGTACCCACCATCCCAAAGATGCACGGCGCAATTCGGCAGCCGTAGCGGCCATATCAATGCCCATCTTCTCTATCTTGGGACGCCATCGGCGAAGCCATCTGATAGAGAACAATCTGTACAATGAGCGGGAGATGCTATTGGGGCATACCAGAGCGCCCAAAAACAGCGCTACACCTAATGCGCAAACACCAGCGTATACTATCCAGAAGGCTATCTTTACTCCCTCATTGAAAGTGCGGGCGTCGAAGCCGAAGAGTGATTGCACCGGTAAAGCAAACAAAATCAGGGGGAGCATCACAATAATAAACAGCTGGTCGAGCATCAGTGTAATCATTGACAGAGACGTGGCGCGACCAATGGCTATGCCTTCGCGGGAAAGAAACACCATGCTCAGAGCGGAGCCTCCTGCTGTGGTAGGCGTTATGGCAGAGGTGAATTCGCACAGCATAGTGACTCTGAACGATTTTTTCCACGTGAGATGCCGCCCGGTGAGTATACGCCACCGCCACATCATGCCCATCTCTCTTCCGGCTACCATAAGCAGAGCCAAGGCTATGTAAAGCGCCGCCTCGGGGGAGAGAGTAATGCGCTGGAAATCGGATATCGAGAAATCTCGACTGAAGAGCCATGCCACAACCGCTATGCCTATGAGAACCGGCAATGTGGCTTTTAGAATTATGGCTTTCAGGCTCGGATTGCTCATGCGGTCTACGATATGGTATCCGGCTCGGAGGTCGACGGGCTGACTTTGACTGCGGTATCGGCCGGAAGAGCGGGAGTTTCGATAATTGAATCGGGCAGCGCGCGCAGTGAGTCTCTGCGTGCCTCGGCAATTGAATCAGCCCGAAGCTGACGTTTTATTTCCTCCTCGGATATTGGCTTGCTTACCGTTTCTGTAGGTCGGCCTATGTTGATGGAGGGAACGGTGTATCCTTCCTGTCGGTTGACTTGCTGGTCACGTTCCGAGGGGTTGACGATGATTGGTGTGCCCGGTGTAACGTATTTGACCAGTTCTACTATATTGTCGTTGTGTATACGTATGCAACCGTGGCTCGCGCGGCGCCCGAGCGACCATGGCGCGCAAGTGCCGTGTATGCCGACCTGACGGGTGACGTCGGTTTTCAGACGTATGAAGCGTGGGCCGAACTGCCCCTTCACGGGCGATGTGTAGCCGTCGTCATTGGTATAAAGCCAGTCGGTGGAATTGTAGATGCCTTCGGCTGAGAAAAATCCTTCGGGAGTACGGTTGTCGCGACGTTTGTGCTTGGTGCCGTATCGTTTCGAACAGGCCATTTTGTAAGCGAGTTTCTCACGGCCGAAACGGTCGTACAGCACTACAAACATCGAAGGCTTGTCGACTACTATGAAATAGGGATATCGGCTTTTGAGCAGCCGTATGCAGTAATTTGGATTGTCGTGCGCCATGGCCGGCAAAATTCCTTCGTGATATTTTGCGGAGTCGGGCGATGAGTTGATATAGGCCAATGCTTCGGCTTCGGTAGTGATGGCGGCGGTGAGTACACTGTCGGCGGGTGGCGCCGGAGTGGTGTCGACCGCAATTGTGTCGGTTGTTATGGAGTCGGCGCTGATTGATTGGTTTTTGTTGGTACCGTTAGTGCCGTTAGTGCCGCACGATGATACTGAGAGTGCTAAGATGTTGAAGGCTACCAGATAAACGATTTTCATGGCGTGTGTGCTTCTGCTTGAATGTGTGCTTGTTTAAAAAATGAAAGGCAAAGTTAACGTTTTTTAATCTACATTGCAAATTGCTTTTTGGCGAAATATGCAACCGTGAGGGTTATAAAACAACTTAAACAGGTGATGATAAAGAAATTGCTGTAGCCTACGGCTTCCTCTATAGCTCCCGCCATCATGCCCGGCAGCATCATGCCGAGCGACATTATGCCCGTGGCAATGGCATAGTGCGAAGTGGCAAACTCGCCGCGCGATATATGTATGCAATACATTATGTAGGCGGTTGTTGAAAATCCGTATCCAAATTGCTCGGCTACAACACAGAGATATATCTGGGTAAGTGATGGTTGTGGAGTAAGAGCAAGTATTGCCATGGCGCCACAACTGGCGGTGAGAGTCCAGGCCATAGGGATAAGCCATTGGCGCAGTGTGCCGCGTGCTATTGCCAAACCTCCGGCTATACCGCCTGCAAGCAGTCCGATAATGCCGAGAGTGCCGTAGCCGAAACCCACCTCTATTGTGGAGAGGCCCAGGCCTCCGTTTTGTGTGCTGTCGAGTAGAAAAGGGGAGACGAGTCGCTGCAATTGTGCAATGGGGAATTTGTAGAGAAGCAGAAAAGCGAGTATTGTGATAATGTGCGGCCGCCGGAAGAAACCCACAAACGAGGAGGCAAAGGCTCGACCCACTTCTCTTACGGAGGTGGCTTTGCGGCTATTGTCGCTGACGGCATGCGGGAGTGCCCATATATGATAGAAGGCAAAAAGGGCATATACCGCGGCGAGTATCTCAAACATCAAGGCCCAGGCACGGGGGATATCGCCGTAACTCACTTCAAGAGTACCGGCCAGTATCAGCACCGGTCCCTGGCCGAGCAGCATGGCAATTCGGTAGAAGGTGGTACGTATGCCCACGAATGCCGATTGCGATGTGGCGGGAAGCGAAAGTATATAAAAACCGTCGGCCGATATGTCATGGGTAGCCGAGAGAAATGCAACCGCCAAAAAGGAAGCTATGGTGACTGAAAGCCACATAGGGCCCGGGAGAGTCAGAGCGACGGCCATCAACGCGGCAGCGATAAGAAATTCCATGAGCAGTATCCAGCGTCGTTTGGAACTGAATATGTCGACTATCGGGCTCCAGAGTGGTTTTATTACCCATGGAAGAGTGAGTATGGAGGTGTAGAGGGCAAGACGTGTGTTGTCGAGCCCCATCTGTTTATACATCACCACGGTGAGGGTCGTGACTATGGCGTAAGGGATGCCTTCGGCGAAATACAGGGTTGGAACCCATGCCCAGGGGCGCGCTTTAGTGCTCATGGTCAATACGCTTTGGTGAGTTCGGCGCCGGGATAGTAATGGGTGAGGATATCGCTGCATGTATAGCCTTCGGCTGCCATCTGAGCGGCTCCAATCTGGCACAGACCCACTCCGTGCCCCCAACCGGCTCCGTCTATAATCCAACGGTCTGACTCATGCCGGATGGTAAAAGCGGAGCTGTAAAGGTGCGTGTCGGATAGGGCACGTCTTATCTCGAGTTCCTTGCCGATGATACACCGGCCTTGTGTCCCCTTGATTTCGAGACGATATATACGGCCGGATGGCCCGCGCCCGAGTGGGGTAATGGAGAGGATGTGTCCGAGTCGGGAGGATACTTTGCGTGAAATGAGCGAATCAAGTTGCTCCTCGGAATACTCTACACGCCAGCGGAAATAGTCGTTGGTGGCAAGGTCGTAGCTGTTGAGCGAGCGTGAGAGGAGTGAGGCAGAGGTGTTGCCGCAAAAGCAATCCGGCCTCGAATGAATCCAATGTTGCGCCTGCAATTCGTCGGTAAGGTCGAGATGCAGATGTGAGTCGGGAGCGTCGGCTACAGCTTTTAGATAGGGAAAGTCGGATGATTGCCAGCATGTTGAAAAAATTTCTGTAGCTCCTCCGCAACATTTCGAAAACCTTGCATCGCATATTTCCCCCTGATAGGAGAGGATTATGCCTGCTGTCTGACGCAGTGCCTCAACCACTTCGGGCACGAAGGCGCGGCCAAAACCCTGGTACCGCTGGCAATGGTCGTCGGCGCAAACGTGGAAGCGGGCATGGTTCTGACGGTCGTACCATGTTACTGTCTCCTCGTCTGAAATCTTACCGGGCGGCGGTGTGGGATTTGAGGTAGACCGCATCTGTGCAAGTACCCAGCTGCGTGATATTATGGCATGGGCTTTGAGGAATTCGGGATGTGCGTCGGCGCTCATCTCAGAGCTTATCACGCTTGCCAGATAACTTTCCACATCGATATAATTGACGGCTTCGGCCATATCGTGATGCTTTGTTATCTGCAGAAGCCCCTTGAGCAGTTGACGCTGCTTTTGCTGCCAGTGGAAATCCTTGCCTATCACTACATCTTCTATTTCGATACACTTGTCATGCGAAGCTGGAGCTATAGAAAAAATGTCGGAACTGCCGGATGTATGTCTCACTCCACTGATGTCGGTAAACGATATTTCGGGAGCTTCGACTATACCGATGCTAAGCATAGGTATCGGAGTAGAGGGGATAAGTGACTGAGGCAGGCAGACATCTGAGTATATTTCGGAAACTAATTCGGGAGTGAGTGCAGTGAGGTCGGCCGCACGTGGTGTAACCATTATTCCGGCCATATCCAGGGCGCCCGGGCTGAAGAGAAGTGCGCCGTAACACTTGGGACGGTGGCACAGGCGGGGAAAGATTACAGCTTGAAATTTTCCGGGGTGACACCGGTGGATGAGTATATTGACCATAGCTTCCGAATCGGGGGTATGTGGAAGCGCTTTTAGCCAACTGTCGATAAGCGATTTTATCTCGTCGGCTGTGCCTTTGAACGAAATGTGTGGGTGCGGCATTAAGTCGACCGTATCCCATAAATGAAGGTGCTCGGAGGGTACTGCCTGAAAATGCAAATGGTCAGGAGCGGAGGCGCCGCAGCGCGGCCCGTTATAAAAAACCGTGTACTCCTTGAGAGCCTCGGCGAGTTGAATCAGATTGTCTACATTACCGCTGAGGGTCTGCGGCGTGTGCTCTCGTGCCGATATGGTGAGGTGTCCGGGAAGAATGGGAAACGGATTGACCAACAGTCTAAAACCGCACATCGGCATGCTCAACTGCTGTGGAGGCAGAGAGTCAGTGCACAGAAAGCATTTGCGTGCTGCTATGGCCCCGGCGCTTACGTCGGCTTTGCATGATGCGGCGCGTGAGGGGAGAGCAACAGCTTTGTAGATGTATCCTTGCGATTGTATCTCGCGGGTAATGGCATTGCCGAGTGCCTTATGATTGTCAGCCGCAAGGGGCCATTGTGAGAGTTGCCGGGCGATGAAGGCATCGATTTCGGAGCGTGTCATAGGCTTCGTGTGCGTGCTTGTAATTCGTTGGTGCGAAGGGAGTCTTTGTATGTATTATAGCGGTTGAGCTGCTCTTGCGAGATATTGGAATCGCTATTGCCGCTCCAGCGGCGGCATAGATAGAGGACATCGAATATGCGTGCGATAGGGTAGGAGCGGGAAAAGCGCAATGCCATGCCGTAATCTTCGCCATACGATACATTCTCCATGGGATGACGTCGGGCTACCGCGGTGGAGTAAGCGCGGGGTGCACCTATACCGTTGACGCGCAGTAGATTGTTGTGCCCGTTTGCGTCGGTCCACTCCCTATGGTCAATTACGCCGGGTGGCATCGGATTCAGATTAAAGTCGGTAAGAGAGTACGCACCCACTACCATTGCCGCTCCGGTCTGATGAAAGCGGTTTACTATCCGGTTTATCACATCGGAATCGGAGTAAAGGTCGTCGCTGTCGAGCTGAATGGCGAAACGTCCGCATTGCCGATGAAAAAGCGCCTCGTTCCAGCACCCTCCGATGCCGAGGTCGGTGCGCTCGGGAATGTGGTGTATGAGGTTAGGGTGACGTCCGGCGAGCTCCCTTATTATTTCTGAGGTGGAGTCGGTTGAATGATTGTCGACCACTATTACATTAAATTTGAAGGGAGCTGATTGACTGAGCGCCGAATTTATGGCGTCGGCAATAGTACCGGCTCTGTTTTTTACAGGAATCACTACCGATGCCTCTACGGGATAATTATCGCCGAAGTCTACCGGTTGCATGGGCGCAGGAATCCAAGCGTGTATATTATGGAGGTACTTAGTAAAGGCATATTCCATCTCTGACTGTACGTCGCGGTTGGCAGGGTTGACGTAAGCAAAATGTTCGCCGTGAGCATCGGGCCGGTTGCAGTCATCGATAGTGATTGAGTATGCGGCCTGAGGTATGTGTACGGGGAGATGTAAGCGGCTCAGTTCGAGGCGAAGGGCATACCAGGCTGCGTATCGCAGACTGGAATCAATGACCGACATGCTCTTTAGGGCGTCGGATACATTGATTCGAACCAGCGGACCGAAGTCGAAATCGTTGCGTACGCTCCCTGTCTGATAGTCGATGAGTCTGACCGTTTCGTCGTACGGCAAAGAGATATAGTCGGTGTAGAGCAGTGGCGCTTCGGGAAGCTGCGCAAAGTCTTGAAGTGCGGTTAATTTCACCGGTGTAGCACCGGTGAGATGTAAAAGCAGGTAACGGGCGTCTTTGTGGAGCGTCAAAACTTTAGTTAGTTCATCGGCAGAACAAAGTGCGGGAAGTGTTGCAACGGGTATGCTGTGGGTAAATGTGGCCATTGTAACTGACAGGCTTTGAGTTTGAGATTTCAAATTTACTAAATAGAGGCTGAAATTCAATATCATTTGGGGGCTATGTGAACGCTTTCAAAAAAAATAGATATATTTGAAGTTGAAAAAAAGCTGTAACAATGCGAAAAGTATTAGTATCGCTGATATGTATGTGCGTGGCATTCACCTCTGTTTCGGTAGCCCAAAACGACTCCGGAACCCGACCTCAGTCGGTAGGTCTGGTACTTAGTGGCGGCGGGGCCAAGGGCATAGCCCATGTGGGCGTAATCCAGGCCCTGGAGGAGGCTGAAATCCCCATCGATTATATCGCCGGCACTTCGATGGGCGCTATTATCGGCAGCCTGTATGCGTGTGGTTTTACTCCTGACGAGATGATGGAATTGCTAACATCGGCCGATTTTATGAATTGGGCGCAAGGGGTGGTGAGCAACGAACTTACCTATTACTTTCTGCGGGAGGAGCCGCTGCCGTCGATGATTAACATTACATTGGGCGACAGCTCGTTGATGACGTCGATACTTCCGTCGAGCCTTATCAACCCGCTCCCTATGAATTTTGCCTTTATGGAACTATACGCGCCTTATACTGCGCAATGCGGCGGAAATTTTAACAATCTGTATGTACCTTTCAGATGTGTGGCGGCGGACGTGACAAATAAGCGTAAACGTGTGTGGAGCTCGGGCTCGCTGAGTGATGCAGTGCGCTCGTCTATGAGTTTTCCGCTTGTGTTCCATCCCATAGAACGCAATGGCGCTCTGCTCTATGACGGCGGCATCTATGATAATTTCCCTGTAGATGTGATGTGCCAGGATTTCGCCCCACAGATAATAATAGGGGTCGATGTGGCATCAACGGAGGTTAAGGCCGAGAATCCGAATATGCTTGATCAGCTCGAAACCATGATAATACAGCACTCCGGCTCCAATCTTCCGGCCTCTAACGGCATCAAGCTCCGGCTGCATCTCGAGGAGTTCGGGTTGCTCGACTTTGAAAAGGCAAAAGCCATATATAACAGAGGATATGATTTTGCCCGCGCGCGTATCGACTCGATAAGAGCCCGCGTGCAGGCACGCATGCCGTCGGAGGCAAGGCGCCTTTCGCGAGAGGTTTTTAAATCGGGTACACCCAGGTTGATTTTCAATAAAGTAACAGCTATCGGGGGCTCTCCATCGCAAAACCGGTATGTGGAGGGTCTCTTTACCTCTGCTTCGGCCGATACTTTTGATATCAATCAGGCACGCCGTGCATATTATCGCGCCATTACCCCCGGCAAATTCAAAAATCTGGAGATAGAAGCTGATTATGATGCCGACGAAGGTCTTTTTGGCCTAAACCTGCACTCGGTGCTCAAGCGCAATCTTTCGGTAGGTGTGGGCGGTTACCTTTCCACATCAACTACGAGTCAACTCTTTGTGACCGGCGGCTACCGCACACTGAGTTTTAATTCACTCGACGTGCGGCTCAATGGATGGATAGGGCAAAGTTACCTTGCAGGTCAACTTTCGGCGCAAGTGAAGTTGCTCAGGTCAGTGCCGTCGGCCATTACTCTCGATTTGGTAGCCACTCGGCGCAAGTATTATCCGAAGAATTCTTTTTTCTTCCGCAAATCGCTTTCAAACGATTTGATTACCAACGAATATTTCGGCCGCATCGGCTACTCGGTGGCAGCGGGCCGAACAGGTAAGATTGCCGTAGATGTGGGAGGCGGTCACCGTCGTGACGAGTATGATAACGGCGCCGAGTATCTGACACTCTCGCAAGATATGGCTACAGCCCGTATGCTTTATCGTTATAACACACTAAATCACTGCTGTACGCCCACATCGGGTATGCTTGTGGAGGCTGAGCTGAATGCCGCTTTCGGGCAAATATATACTGCGATGCAACCCAACGCACCTTCAGTGCGCAATAACCGCCATTGGTGGCAGGCGCGAGCCAAATGGGCCGATTATGTGGGTCTTGATTCCAAGTGGCGTTTAGGACTGACGGCCGAAGGTGTCTATACAGGCCGAAAACTATTGCCGAGTTATCTTGGCTCGGTGATAGAAGCTCCGGCGTGGGAGCCATCGGCCACCTACAGCAATCTGCTCATACCTCAGTTGAGAGCTAATGCTTATATGGCTGCGGGTATAGAGCCAATCTGGATGTTAAGTTCGATGTTCCAGATCAGGACACATGGGTCGGTAATGGTACCCGTGAGGGGTTTACGTTGCGGCGAAAACGGGGAGGCCCTTTTTGACCGCGGCCTTTCGCGGCCCATATACTTCGGCGGAATACAAGGTGTTGCAACATTGCCTTTCGGCGACATTTCGATATATACAAATTATTTGTCGGCTACGGGCGGACGATGGAATTTCGGAATCTCGCTCGGCCTCTTTATTCAAGCACCAAAATTTCTTTAGAACGATATGAAACAGATATGGAGAGCAGGCACAATGATATATCCTCTGCCTGCCGTGTTAGTGACTTGCGGAACAATGGATAAGAGCAATATGCTCACTGTTGCCTGGACCGGTACCATCTGCTCTGACCCGGCTATGTGCTATATCTCCGTTCGCCCCGAACGGTATTCGTACCCTATGATAAAGGAGCGCATGGAATTTACCATCAATCTCACTACCAAAGCCATGGCTCGCGCTACTGACTGGTGTGGCGTGCGCTCGGGTCGCGATTACGACAAGTGGAAGGAAACCGGCCTTACGCCTATGCCGGGCGTTGCAGTAGGTTGCCCTCATATCAAAGAGTCGCCTATGAGCATCGAGTGCAGGGTGAAGAGTATAATTTCGCTCGGTAGCCACGATATGATGATAGCCGATGTGCTCGATGTGCTTGCCGATGAATCGCTGATTGACGCTACGACCGGAAAGTTTGAACTCGAGAAGGCTGATTTGCTCAATTATACCCACGGCAATTATTACACTCAAGGCGAGCACGTGGGTCGCTTTGGATGGACGGTAAAGAAGAAATAGAAGAAGGCTATTTTAATGAAATTGTAGAAGTGAGGTATCGGGCTGCTCGGGAGTAGCGCGAGGAGTCGGTGCCCCCGTTTCTGTAGTGTCGGTTTGGGTTTTGGCAGGACGCTTGCGGCGCAGGAATGAGAAAAAGTCGTCGAAGTCGCGTTTAAACACAATGCCTACACCTTGTGTGGTGAGCGCGCTCTTAAGATAGTAGTTTTGGTCGTTGTAACGATTGTAGGCCTGAAGCCGCCATGTGCCGCGTGGATTAAGCAGATACTCTATGTCGAAATCGCCTATGAATGAGTTGTTGTTTAGCGATTTGTCGCGATAACCGAAGTTGCCGTTGAGCAGAAGCCGGTTGTTGAGCAATTGTGACGACAAAGCTACATCTACCTCTACATCGGAGAAGTCGCCGCGGTCGGAGCGTAAATTCGGAGCAATCGACCAGTTGTCGGAGAGTTGGCCGAGAATATTGCTGAGTTGCGACGAGAGAGTTGAGGAGGCTACCGAGAAGAATTCATTTCCTCGGGTTGCCTTCATATAGTCGGGGGTATAGAAACGGTTGAGGGCCAGTAGGTAGATAATCTGGCGGTTCATCATCTCCTCCGTGTTGATTATTGAGCGTACTTTGCGTTTTGTTTCCTGAGTGAGGGTAGGGAAGTCGAGGTCGAAAGTTATTTCAGGCTGTCGCATATCGCCCTTTACAATGAGCAGAGCATCGACCGGTACGTTAGTGCGGTTTAGCTCCTTGTCTTCGAGAAACGACTGGTCAAGGTCGGTCAGGTTGGCTTTGGCCTGATATGAGGCCACTAAGTCGAGTTGGGCTGCGTATGGATCGCCATGGAATGCTATGGAACTGCCCTCGCGCAACTTAAAGTCTTTGATAATGATATCCTGGAGTGTAAAGTTATAGCTACCGCGGTCAACCACGTATGTGCCGTTCATGCGCAGGTCTTCGTTGGATGCGTCGTAAGTCATGCGCAGATTTCCAGAGCCGTGAGCGCGGATACAGTCGCCACCCACAGGATCCATCACAAGATTTATCTGAGCCTGAGGCGTGATGTCAACTTTGAGGTCGAGGAGATAATTGCTCAATTGCGACTGATCGGATTCGTTTTGCAGTTTGCGGCGGTATTCGAGCACGAGCGGAGGTGCCGAAGCAGCCTCTAACGAATCTTTGAGCGCCTGGTTGCGGTCGCGGAATGTGAGGAAGGTAAATTCAGGTGCTTCGAGTGCATCTGACAGGATATATGTAAAAGATGAGCCGGCCGTAGTAGTCATATCGAGGTTGATGTCGACGAGACCGGGACGACCCGATACTTCGGCGTGACCATTGCCGAATACCTTGCCGTACCAACGCAAGTCGGGGTGTTGCCGTACATCATATACAAGCAAGTCGCGCGCGTCAGATACTTCGAATTTAAATTCAGGACTCTTGAAGCATTGGTGTGTCAACCATCCTTTGAGGGTAGCTGTATGTCCGAAATCGTCGCGTATTGTTATGGGAGGGATGTCGATGCGGCCCGGGGTGAGATGAACAGTGTCGGTGGTGGTATATGAGGTGTTGGTAAAGCCGAGGGTTATTTTCACGTCCTCACCGAATACGTCACCGGTCATGTCGATAAGTTTGAATGTGCCCCACAGATGGGCTTTGCCTGTAGCATAGCCCGATACATCGGTCGCGAAAGCCGCCATATAGGTCTGGAGAAAACCGATTGGTATGCGGTCGGCATCGAAACGGAAATCCAGTGAATCGGCCAATACGTAAATTTTTCCGTCGACAGTGGAGTGGCGGGTGTCGGCCTGGGTTATATCAGCAAATATTGAAACAGATTTGTCAGCATTGTCCCACGCCGACCGCAACAGCGCGTCGCCCAATATTGTGCCGTTGTATTTCAGCCCGTTGACCTGCAGACCCGGGGTGAAAGCCTGAGGGGAGGATGTAAGCAGGCGTGTGGCGTAGACCTGACCTGTGACGTTGCCGCCAAACATTGCGGTCGGTATGGCGAGAGTCTCGAAAACATAATCGAGGTTAACATTTTGCAGCGATACACTTAGCGTATCGAGTGGGCTTTCGGATGCCCGTCCTGCTATTTCGATGGCTTGGTTCTGACGCCATGCCTTGAAGCCGTCGACGGAGATTTCTTTGCCGACGCATGTAATCAGAGCAGGCTCCACAGTCCATACGGTATCGTTGAACACTGCTGTGCCGGGGTTAATGTTGACGCGAGTGGTGAGCCGGCGCTCTTCGTCACGTCCGAACAGAGCGCTTAGGTTGAGGTCACCCGTGAAGAGGTGCCGGCGGTCGATTCGCCATTGCATGTTGCAGTCGAGATGGTCGTTGCCGGCATGAGCACCTGCCAGAATGTGCATTAACCCATCTTTGGTCGGAATGGCTGTGCCGAAATTTATGTGTGCTCCCGAGGCTGTCGAAAGACTGTCGGATTGGTCGTATATGCTTGCCTGCAGTGTGGTGCCTTCGATAATCTTTTTGCCCTGAAGCAGGTAGGGCGCATCGACCGTGGCTGACAGAGAGCCCGTAGAGCCATGCATAGCACCATATATTCTGACAGGATGGAGTAATTTGACAGGTATTTTTACTGTAGGCTCAAGTGGCTCGAGTGTATTGACAGAGAATGAGTAGGTGAAGTCGTTAGTATAGGTTGGCGCTGTATACACTGCGGTTGAGTCGGCATTGGCGAGCGCAGGCATTGTGGCCGCAACTATGGCCTTGGCAGTTGGTATGAGTGTGGGGATATCGAAGTGACCAATCACCTCGCCGTCAATTATCTCCGACGTAATTGATAGTATGTCTGCCTCGTCGTTACGAGTGCATAATAACGTCATGTCATTAAGAATTAGCCCTTTGCCTGAATGATTGGTCCAGTCTAAGGTTTCTATGTCAATCCGGCCGGAGGCATCGTGAAGCGATGAGGCGCTTACTGACCCTGTGGCCTGCAGAGTGAGTTTGCGGTGGGGGTATCGGGGATATATGCCAAGATTGGCAAGGTTTAAGTCGGAAGCATTGACGGTGAAGTCGAGCAAACGTGCTTTCTCTGAATAAGGCTGCAACGAAGCATATGCATCAATATTAAGCCCCGGACATTCCGATGTCAGTGCAATTGAGGCGGCGTCGTGGTCTATTTCGGCCTCAGCAGAGATATTAGTATACTGATGGCCGAGGTAAGTGATGGAGCTGAGGTCGACCTGCATGTTGCCGTCGGGTATGGTACGTTGCGGAGTGATATCGTAAGTTGCGGAGAGCGAGAGATCGGATATCGATGAGGCTGCCCCTGTGGCAACTCCTTGAAGGAGGTTAGCGAGGTTAATCTGGTCGGCTGCCAGGTAGCCGGTGAATGTTGGACGGGAATTTGCCGAACGATAATCGGTGTCGAGAGTCAGACGACCTTGTGTGGTGATGAGCCCTACTGATGCGTTCCCCTCGCGGGGAGTGCCCTGAGCGGAAAGAGAGGCCTGTATGGACCCTGCGTTGCTGAGCAGTCGTGCCAGTTTAATTTGCTCGGGTGAGGCGAGTGCCACTATTTCGGCCGCATGAGTTCCCTCTATCTGAAGGCTGACGGCCGGGATGGTGAAGTGAAGCAGACTGTCGGTCAATAGACCGTCAACCTGGCCTTCACCGTAGAATTCCACCCCGCTGTCGCTGACGAGAGAAAGATTGTCGACGTTGAGGCTTGAAAGAGTTCCATGCAGATGGAACTGTGCGGCGAGATCAACATCGAAAGGGGCAAGGGCGGGTACGAATTTTGAGAGGTCGGCGGTGGATATATGACTGCCGGGGTTGAGGCTTATATCAACGGGTAGAGATGCTAACCGGTGTTGACGCAGATGCGAATCCGGCGCGAGTGATATAGTCTGATCATTGAAAGCCAGGTGACTTGTGGGTGTACTGATTTCGAGACCTCTGAGACTCAGGGTGTCAGGCGTGATAATACAGTCGGCGGAGATGTCGCTTATGGCGAGGCCCGATTGCTCGGTGAGTGTGAGGCGGCGCAGGTCTATCTCGGTGCGATTGTTAGAGAGTCGAGGCACGAGCAGGTCGGCATTGAGCGCGTTGATGGATATGTGATTGGCATTGAAGCGGGTAGTGTCGACCGGTGCTGAAAGCACATTGTAATCTAACGAGGCCGAACGAATTACCACAGTGTTGATTGAAAGGTCGTATTGAGGTGATGGGCGAGATGTGTCTTTGGGCGAGAGCTTTTCAATAATAGGCGCGATGTTGAGAGGTGCGCCGGCCGAATCGCGATACAGAGTGAAATGCGGCTCAATGATTTCGGCGTAATTGATTACCATGCGGTCGTGCGCAAGATAGTCCCAGATATTGATGCCCGCACCAAGCTGCCGGACGGTGAGCGCGTATGGTATGGAGTCGCTGCGAAGGGAGTCGGGGTTGGCAACTTTGACGCCGAAAAGAGTGACACGATTGAATGGTGAAACGGCTATATGGTCGATGCTTACCTGCGAACCGAGCAGTGTGGTGAGCTCGGAGGCGGCGCGCCGGCGCATGAAATTTTGCACAACCTCCGTTGACAGAGCTACATAGAGAGCGGCGGGCAGGAGTATAGCGGTTAGCAGAAGGCTTACGGCTATGGTGCGCAGAATTTTGTAAGCAAGTTTCACAAACAGGGTGCTGGTGTTTTGACGGCTGCGAAATTACAAATTTTTATCGGATTTCTGATTATTGTGCTACACCGGATCTATGTCGTAATATACTATTGTGCCCCGCATTTGGTCGGTGTGGGTGGTGTGAAGGCGAGTATGGAGGTCGAGAAGTATCTGTTTTACTTTTTTCATCGATGCGTTGGTTTCGATTTTGAGCATGATTTTGCGTATATAGAGCAGCTGCACACGGCTTACCGGGGGCTCATCGGGGCCGAAAACGCGCCGGCCGAACAGTTCGGTGAGCGACTGAGTGTAGATGCGGGCTGCATCGATGAGCGCGTTGACGTTGCGGTGCTTTATATAGATGTAAATTATACGGCTGAAAGGCGGATAACTGTACCGTTGCCTTTCTGTAAGTTCTTCGGCATAGAATGACTGATAGTCGTGTGCCACGATATGGGATAGTACGGGGTGCGAGGTATCACGGGTCTGTATCATTACAGTTGCCTGCTGGCCACGACGCCCGGCACGTCCGGCTACCTGTGACAGCATATTGAAGGTGCGCTCATGAGCACGGAAGTCGGGTTGGTGAAGAAGAGCGTCGGAATTGAGTATGGCTACTGTGTCGACGCGGTCGAAATCAAGGCCTTTGGTCACCATTTGTGTACCTACCAACAGATTGGCTTTGCCTTGCGAGAAATCGGCTATGATACGCTGGTAGGCGTCTTTCTGACGTGTGGTATCGAGATCCATACGCACTATCTTTGCGTCGGGAATTGAGTCGGCAAGTTCAAGATCAATGCGCTCCGTACCGTATCCGAATATCTCTACCGCCGGTTCATGGCACTGTGGGCAGATGCGCGGAAGCGGGTACTCGGCACCGCAATAGTGACACACAAGCCGGTCTATGCGCTTGTGATAGGTGAGAGCCACATCGCAGTTCTGACAATGCGGTGTGTGGGCGCACATCTTACATACAGCTATAGGGGCGTACCCCCGTCGGTTGAGGAATACTATCGATTGTGCCGAGTCGGCTATGGATTTCTTTATCCGGTTAATGACCGGTTGGGCCAAAGCCCCTTGCATCAGTCCTTGACGATGCATAGCGGTAGTATCAATGAGCTGTACATCGGGCAGAGAGGCATCGGCGTATCGGGTGGTCAGTGTCACTAACCCGTAGCGGCCTTGCTTGGCTTTGTAATAGGTCTCTATAGATGGAGTTGCAGAGCCGAGGAGAACCTTGGCACCATGCATGCGCGCGAGCATCATAGCGGCATCGCGGCCGTTGTAGCGAGGTGCGGGGTCTTGCTGCTTGTAGGAGGGTTCGTGTTCCTCATCGACTATCACTACGCCCAATGATGCGAATGGCAGGAAGATAGCCGAGCGAGGCCCGATAATGACCACGGGGTCGGTGCGTTGGAGCAGGCGACGGTATATGTCGACTCGCTCATTGTCGGAAAACTTGGAGTGGTATACTACTACCTTGTCGCCAAACACCTGTTGGAGGCGTTTGGTGAGTTGGGTTGTGAGCGCAATTTCAGGTACTAAGTATAGAGCCTGACGCCCTGCCTGGAGCGCTCCGGCAATGAGGTGCAGATAAATCTCAGTTTTACCTGACGATGTGACTCCGTGAAGCAGGGTGATAGGCGTGGAGTGCCAACATTGGTTTATCTCGGAAAAAGCCTGCAGCTGTTGCGGTGTGAGTGTAGGGAGCGGCCGGGTTGGGGTGCCGTCGTAACTGAAGCGATTTATCTCCTTACGGTATATTTCTACGAGGCCCTTCTTCTCGAGCTCTTTTACTGAGGTTGCGGCCACACCGCTCTTCTCAAGGAGCTGCTCCATGGTCACTTCGGTGAGTTCGGTGGCGGGTCGCATAAATTGCGAAAGCGCCAGCAGCGCAAGCAATGCTTTTTCTTGCTTGCTGCCACTGCGTATAGATTTGAATGCCTTGGCGTGAGCTTCGGAATCGTATCGCGGGTAATTCACCCTTACGCATCTGATACGCCGCGGTGTGTAACGCTCGATAAGTTTTTCGGATATAATCACGGCCTCTTTGTCGAGCAGCGAACTGACTATGGAGTTGACTGAGCGGCGGTCAGTGCTCCGAGCCAGCTCGGCAATCGAAAGGCGACGGTCGGCATGGCTCAGCTGCTGATATACCTCGAGTTCACGTTCCGTGAGAATGGATAGCCGGTCGGTGTCGAAATCGGGGGCCGTTTCCACAAATGTCTCGCTCTCGAGTTTGAGACCGGCGGGGAGTGCAGCCTTCATCACCTCGCCCGGAGCGCAAAGATAGTATTGCGAAATCCAATCCCAAAGCTCGGTTTGGCTGCGACGTACTATAGGAGTGCTGTCGAGGCACACCGATATCTCCTTAACCGACGAAAGTTCGGGAGGAGTGGCGGTGAGAGACTGGATTATACCGGTGTAGAACTTTTTGGTACCGAATGGTACCACTACGCGGCTGCCGGGGCGCAACTCGGAACGCATTGCTTCCGGTACGCTATAAGTGAATACGGCGCGAAGAGGAAGCGGCAGAAGCACTTCGGCATAAAGTTCTGAGGATGGCGCGGTGGTTGCTGACATTGATACAAAGTTAGTGATTTTTATAGGGAAAAGCAGAAATATTCGTGCAAAATGGGCTTTGCGAGAATTAATATGCTATTTCTTAATGATGACAAGCGACTAAATGAGTTTTGAAGGAATGTATTGCATTAAATATAGCTATATTTGTAGTCTGACCATGATTACATTTACAAAAACCATGAGAGAATACTACACTCACCGGCTGATCTTGAGAGGAAAGAAATGACAGCAGAAGAGGTAATCAAAGCTATGCCTACGGTGGTGAGACGCATGCGCGAATTGTACCCTGTGTCAGATACATCATTGCTTGAAATGGCTATGTTTATTGAGCATTGTCGGTTTCCGAAGAGGCATCGGTTAGTAGTTGACAATGCGCGTTCACACTACGCATATTTTATTGAAGAAGGACTTACGCGCTCATTCTGGATGGTTGACGGAGAAGAGGTTACAACGTCGTTCACTACCGCCGGCGCAATAGTATTCAGTATGGACGAGTTGTATTACAACAAGCCGAGTGAGGAAAATGTGGAAACCATCACACCTGTAACGGCTTTACGTATTCATGTCGACAATCTCAGAAAACTATTTCAAACCAACCTTGAATTGTCTAACTGGGGGCGGATAATTCATCAGAACGAATACCGTCGCCTCCATCGTTCACATAAAGAACGCCTCACACTTGCCGCGCGTGAGCGCTACGAAGCTTTTTGCATGCAGTTTCCGGAAATAGCAGCTAAAGCGCGTTTAGGGGACATAGCTTCTTACCTTGGATTGCATCTGTCAACGCTTAGCCGCTTGCGGGGACGAATTTGATTTAAGTCAAATTTTTAACGGGTGCCGAGTATTAGATTTGCGGCTATATTTCACTTAACAATCAATTTTCATCATTCAATTGAAAAACCAGTCAAAGATATGGCCGAAACAATAACATCACGCACAACAGTATCGGGAGCCTACACCGACTCTAAGCCTCATTACGAACTTCTCGACGGCCTCCGTGGCGTTGCGGCGCTACTTGTAATCTGGTACCATGTGCACGAGGGATTTGCTTTTGCCGGCGGTACACCTGTAATAACCTACATAAATCATGGCTACCTTGCGGTCGACTTCTTTTTCATCCTCTCCGGCTTTGTGATAGGGTATGCCTACGACGATCGCTGGCACCGAGGCCTCTCCACCGGCAATTTTTTCAAGCGCCGACTCATACGCCTTCACCCAATGGTAATCATGGGAACCATAATCGGACTAATTTGCTTTCTCATACAGGGAGCACAACAATGGGATGGCACTCCGGCTACCGTGGGGGGCATCATGACGGCTCTCCTTTGCGCCATGCTCTTTATCCCCGCCATGCCCGGAGGCATCTACGAGGTCAGAGGCAACGGCGAGGCTTTTCCGCTCAACGGCCCCGCCTGGTCGCTCTTCTTCGAATACATCGGCAATATAGTCTATGCACTGGTCTTACGGCGTTTGTCAACTCCGGTTGTAGCGGCGCTTGCGGTTGTACTCGGCATCGGGATTACAGCTTTTACATTGTTTAACCTAAGCGGTGGCGATATGCTCGGCGTAGGCTGGACTATGGGTGAGTACGGACTCCTTACCGGAGGCTTGCGTATGCTCTTCCCATTCACCGCCGGCATACTCATTTCTCGCATATTCAACCCCGTCCGGGTACGCGGCGCCTTCTGGATTTGTGCATCGGCACTGCTGCTCCTCTTCAGCGTACCCTATATACCGAGTCAGGGCGCTATAAGTCTCAATGGCGTATTTGAGTCGGTATGTATCGTGCTCATATTCCCGGCGCTCGTTTGGCTTGGTGCATCCGGCGCCACAACTCACCGCTTCACCTCAGGAATCTGCAAATTCCTCGGCGACCTTTCTTTCCCGCTATACATTACCCACTATCCCGTAATGTATATTTTCTATGATTGGTTGATTCACACCGGCAAACATACTTTAGACGAGACGTGGCCGGCGGTCATAGGTGTCGTGGCGCTTAATATTGTAGTGGCATTCGCATGCCTGAAACTATACGATGTGCCTGTTAGAAGGTGGCTCTCGCTGCACCTCAATCCCATAACCCGACAGTAATGTTATTGACGCAACTTTTCTATTCTTTGAGGTGTTAAAATAGAGATTAAAGATTAAATCAACACTTTGGGTTATGAAAAAATTTCTGTTTGTGGCTTTGATAGCTTTGTTATCGACCACTGTGGCTTCGGCCCGCGACAAATACACGCACGATGCGTCGGTGCTCCCCGCCGTGGCACAGAGCGTAATCAAATCGAATTTCAAGGCCAATGTAAGTCTGGTAAAGGTCGACAAGGATTTTGGTCGGGTGTCGGAATACGAGGTTATACTTACAGACGGCACCGAGATTGCGTTTGACCGAAACGGTAATGTGAAAGAGGTTGAAACAGCTGAGACTTCGTCAGTACCGGCGGCATTCATCCCCCAACCTATCACCATGTATATCAACAAGTATCATGCCAAACAGCGTATAGTGGGCTTTGAGCGCGAGCGCTCCGGGTACGAGGTGACTCTGTCGAACGGTCTGGATTTGAAGTTTGACCGTAATGCCAACTTTGTGAAATACGACAAGTAAACTCTCCCCCTCTATATATATTTCCCCCGGACGGAGGCTGAGTCGCTAATGCGATTTTCAGTCTCCGTCTATTTCTATCGGGGTGCGCATTATGTCGGCGGGGGGCAGTCCGCGGCGTAGTTGATTGACCATGAAACGCATGTGTGGCTCGGTGTGGTCGAAGAAGGCCCGATAGCCCTCGCACAGATAATTGAGGCCAGGTTGGCCGTCGGCAGTATGGGAGAATCTGTTTTTAGGGCATTCACCGTTGCATATCATCGTATGCCGGCATTGTCGGCATTGGTCGGGCAGTGAGTCGCGTTTGGCCTGGCCGAATGCAAACTGACGTTCCTGGCTCATTAGCTCAATGATGCTGTTGTGATGGATATTGCCGATACGGTATGCCGGAAACACGAAATGGTCGCAACTGTAAACATCGCCATTGTAGTCGACGACGCCGGCATGACCGCATACTGTTGCCATGGAGCAAACGCCCGGCGAAACGCCGTAGTGGCGGGCGAGAGTGGCATCGAATATCTGCACGAAAAAATTTCCAACATCCTCTTTTACCCAAATGTCGAAGAGCCTGCAAAGGAATCGTCCCCACTGTTGCGGAGTGATTGATTCGTCGGTGAGCACACCCTGTTCGTCGACGGCCGCCAGACGCCCGTCGGGGCGCCTGCGTTCAACGATAGGAGTAAACTGCAGATATTGACAGCCTATTGATTTGAAGAAGCGGTAAAATTCGTCGGGTTGATCCACATTTGCACGGCTTATTACAGCCATGGCGTTCCACTCTACGCCGTAGTGCTGCAAGAGATGTATGGAGCGCATTACCGATTGGAATGTAGGCTTGCCGGTAGCTGAGAGACGATAGCAATCGTGCTGTGACTGGGGCCCGTCGATTGATACACCCACCAACCAATCGTTGCGCTTCAGAAAGCGGCACCAGGCATCGGTGAGCAATGTGCCGTTGGTTTGCAGGCAGTTGATAATGCGGCGCCCGTGTGCGTAGCGTTGTTGCAACTCCTGTGCCTTTTGGTAGAAACTCAAGGGTGCCATTGCGGCTTCTCCGCCGTGCCATGTAAATATTACTTCCGGTGTAGTGGTAGCTTCGATATATGAGCTTATAAAGCGCTCGAGGGTGGCGTCGGACATGCGGGTGCGTTCGCCTGATGGTGCATCGGCATCCTTCTCCAGATAGTAGCAATAGGCGCAACGCATATTGCATTTGGCGCCTACCGGCTTGGCCATCATATACATTATGGCTTCAAATGGATTGGACTCGACGGGTTGTGGCTGGGGCGAGGGAGTCATGGCTACAGGTGCTACGGAATTAGAGTCAAAGTTAGTGAATTTTCCGAAACTATCGGCGGGGGAGGGGCGTTTAATTGTAAATGTTACCGTTTCATTCGTAATTCAATCCATTATGTCGCACGTCGCATTACTCGCTATAATTCCACAGCATGGGCTCGCTCTCTGGTTAACTGAACATATCCGTACCACCCTCGACCATCTCGGTCTGAAACATGGCAGTATGGCAGAAAGTGTGATATACGTGGGTGTGATTGTTGCATTCGCATTACTTTTGGGCTGGCTGGTGCGCAGAGTGGCACTGTGGCTGACGCGGCGTATAATGCGCTGGCGAAGCACTCAGATAGGTAACGATTTGATTCATGACCATGTGCTGTCGCGCTGTTCGCATGTCATCACCCCGCTGGTGATACTGGCCCTGTTGCCGTTTGCTTTCGATACGCAATCGTCGCTGCTTCATTTGTTCCGAGTTGCCATTTACATATATACCATCGTAGCGTTTGCCGTTGCCATCAATGCCGTGATACGGTTTTTCTGGATGCGTTACAACCAGCGCGAGAATACAAAAAATCTTGCTCTGGGTGGTATTCGGAATCTGTGCACGGGGATTGTGTGGGTGATTGCCGTGATAGTGATTGGCTCCATAATACTTGATAAGTCGCCGGTGGCTCTTCTCACCGGCCTGGGCGCTTTCGCGGCCGCCCTTATGCTGATTTTCAAGGATACCATTCTTGGCTTTGTGGCAGGGGTGCAGCTCTCGGGCAACGATATGCTCCGTATAGGCGACTGGATAGTGGTGCCCTCGACAATTGCCAACGGTATTGTGGTGGATATGTCGCTCACGGCAGTGAAGGTTCAGAACTGGGATAACACCATAGTGACTTTGCCGCCTTATACTCTCGTCAGCACTTCATTTCAGAACTGGCGAGGGATGTCTGACAGCGGCTACCGTCTGATAAGCCGTTCGGTGATTTTTGATGTCGATTCGGTGGTGCCCTGTACCGACCAGATGATACAATCGGTATCAACACTGCCCGGAATGAAGGAATTTATTGATAAAGTGAAAACCTCGGGCCCCTTCTATGACCCCGGTGTGGCGGTGGTCAACGGCACTATTCAGACCAACCTCGGGCTGCTTCGCGCATACCTATGCTATTATCTTTTGCATCATCCGCTTATCGGTACCGACCAACAGATATTAGTGAATGTGAAAGTACCAGAGGGCAATGGTTTCCCGCTTCAGATATATTGCTATACCACTACTGCATGGACTGCCTACGAAGCTGTGCAGAGCGAGATTTTCGAGCATATTGCAGCCGTGGCACCTAAATTCGGTCTACGCCTTTATAACGCTCCCTCGGGTAACGATGTGAAAAGTTTGGCCCGCAACGTATAATCTTCGGTGCGAACAATCAGAATAGATAGCTTACCCGGATGCCGAAGGTGGAATTACGTGCTGAGTAGTTGGTGAGTATTTTGGCTTTGAGAGCGTAGGTAAGGCCCCAGTTGTAGTTGAACGATACCTGCCAATGACGCATCAGCTCTACACCGATACCGAAATCAATGCCAAGCTCACCTGCGGCATAGTCAATGCAATCGACCTTGCTGTGTCCTGCCAAAAAGCCTATGGAGGGACCTGCGTAAGCAAACGGCGCGAGGTAATCTTCAAAGCCGTTCATGTTGGTGTATTTGTAGCGTAAGTGAAGGGGAAGGTTGATATAGTGGAGGCGTACCATCTCGTTAGATGAATAATCGTCGGCCCACATAGGGAAGTCGCCGATGTTGAGCTTGGCACCACGCATATCGTACTGCAGGCCTATATCGATACCGAAGCCGATGCCGGGAAACATCAACTCTCCCATTACGCCGGCGGTGGCACCAAAAGAGGAGCGCGCTTTCCAGATATTGTCCTGTTTGAAACGCAGTGTCGAAACATTGCCACCAACTATCGGGCCGTAGCGAAACTCGGCTGCGGCCTCAGATGCGGTTAACAGGGATATCGCTAATATTATAAAGGTGCACAGTAGCTTTTTCATACTTTTTTAGTGAGATGTTTCGGCAAAGGTAGTGAAATTTTTTCGTAACTTTGCACTCCACAATATAATTAACCTTCAATAGCTATTACATAAACATAAACCCCCATAAATACTACTCATGGCTACTAAAGCATTACTCATGATTCTCGACGGCTGGGGTATAGGCAATCACTCCAAAAGCGATGTGATATACTCTACCCCCACCCCTTATTGGGATTATCTTCTGCGTACCTATCCCCACTCTCAGCTTCAGGCTTCGGGCGAAAACGTAGGCCTGCCCGACGGCCAGATGGGCAACTCCGAGGTGGGTCACCTCAATATAGGCGCCGGTCGCGTGGTGTATCAGGACCTTGTGAAAATCAACAAGGCTTGCGCCGACGGCACAATACTCGACAATCCTCAGATCAAAGAGGCCTTCAACTATGCCAAGACCTCAGGTCAAGCCCTGCATCTGATGGGCCTGACCAGCGACGGCGGCGTGCACTCTTCGCTCACGCACCTGTTTGCCCTTATCGACATAGCAGCGCGCTACGAGCTTAAGAAGGTTTATATACACTGCTTCATGGATGGCCGTGATACCGACCCACGTTCAGGCAAAGGTTTCATTGAACAGCTTCAGGCACATTGCCAGAAGGCAGGTGTGGGTACAATCGCCTCGATTGTAGGCCGATATTACGCTATGGACCGCGACCGTCGCTGGGATCGCGTAAAAGAGGCATACGACCTGCTCGTGTCGGGCACCGGCGCACAGGCTACCGATATGGTGGAGGCAGTGCAGCAGAGCTACGATGCCGATATTACCGACGAGTTTATCAAGCCGATTAACAATTCTACAGTCGACGGCACCATCAAACCCTCCGATGCAGTAATATTTTTCAATTACCGCAACGAC
>JAGAUN010000076.1 GCA_017620715.1 Muribaculaceae bacterium
ACCCCCGCACTCAGCCGAAGCGCAGAGCTACGACCCCGAAGACCTTGACGACTACGACGGCGACCCCGATCACCTCCCGCCGTCAGCCTGCTACATCTTCCAGTATCATCGTTACTGGCTGAACATCCACCACAACCCCGTCGCGACCATGCGGTAGTCAGGCACCGCCCCCGAGAGGAAGCTGCAACACAGCCATCTCCTCCACCCCGCCTGTCAAGAGCACCATGACATTCTTACCATAACAATTTAATTATGGGGCGGGGGATACAGCGCCACCGGCGCTTTCCCCCGGAACTCACCCTCAAAAACATGGAGCCAGGGATACAGCGCGCAGCGCCTTCCCCCGTGTCAATCATTTCACCTGTGCATAAGCATCAGATATTATGGGGCGGGGGGATACGGTGCGTCAGCGCCTTCCCCCGAGTCAATCACATCACCTGTGCATCGAGCATCAGACAATATGGGGCGGGGGATACGGTGCGTCAGCACCTTCCCCCGAATGCACACGAGGGTAAACGCCCTGCGGGCGCTGTAACCATCGTCGCATATAGACTGACATCCAACCTTATAACACAAGTAAACCGCTGAAAGCGGTTGCTTTACACCTAACCCCACATTGACGCGCACGCGGCTATGTGAGGGAGCACACCACACAAGAGCTCAACGCCGAAGGTGTTGCTTTACAGTTTAACATGGAGAGCGGGGGATACAGCCCCAGCTCCTTCCCCCGCGCCAATCACATCACCTGTGCATCGAGCATCGGTTATCCCTCACCTCAAACTTTTACACCCCCTGAATACATATTTATATAGGTATTTTTGTAAATTTGCAGGTCAAACCCTATACAACAATACCATATCACCTATATATAATATGTACAGAACCAAAACTTGCGGTGAACTCCGTATCAGCGATACCGGCTCAAACGTAACTCTTGCCGGCTGGGTGCAGAAAGTTCGTAAAATGGGCGGCATGACCTTCGTAGACCTGCGCGACCGCTACGGCATCACCCAGCTCGTATTTGACTCGGAACGCGAGCCCGCTCTCTTCGAAAGCGCCAACCATCTCGGCCGCGAATATGTGATTCAGGTCACCGGCACCGTCGCCGAACGCACAAGCAAGAATGCCAACATCCCCACCGGCGACATAGAAATAATAGCCACCGACCTCAAGGTACTCAATCGCAGCGACGTACCACCCTTCACCATCGAAGATGCAACCGACGGCGGCGACGACCTGCGCATGAAGTACCGCTACCTCGACCTGCGCCGCTCATGCGTACGCCGCAACCTCGAGCTCCGTCACCGCATGGCTTTTGAAATACGCCGATACCTCGATTCAAAAGGCTTCCTCGAAGTAGAGACACCGGTACTCATAAAATCCACCCCCGAAGGTGCCCGCGACTTCGTAGTACCCTCGCGCATGAATCCCGGCCAGTTTTACGCGCTTCCTCAGAGCCCGCAGACCTTCAAGCAGTTGCTCATGGTGAGCGGTTTCGACCGTTATTTCCAGATAGTGAAATGCTTCCGCGACGAAGACCTCCGCGCCGACCGTCAGCCAGAGTTCACACAAATCGACTGCGAGATGTCGTTCGTAGAACAGGAAGATGTTCTGCAGATGTTCGAAGGCCTCGTCAAACACATATTCAAATATGTAAAAGACATAGACTTCACCGAGCCCTTCCCGCGCATGACCTGGGCCGACGCCATGCGTCTGTATGGCAGCGACAAGCCCGACACCCGCTTCGGTATGACATTTGTAGAACTCAAAGACCTCACCGCCGAAAGCGGCTTTGCCGTGATGGACTCCGCTCCCTACGTAGGCGCCATAGTAGCACCGCAATGCGCCTCCTACACCCGCAAACAGCTCGACCAGCTGACCGAATTCGTAAAACGTCCGCAGGTAGGAGCCAAAGGCATGATGTGGGTTAAATACGAATCCGACGGCTCAATCAAGAGCTCCGTAGGCAAATTCTTCACCGACGAGCAGATACGCACATGGCTCGAAAGAGGCGATGCCAAGCCCGGCGACCTTATGCTCATACTCGCCGGCGACACAATGGCCACCCGCAAGCAACTCAACGAGCTGCGTCTCGAAATGGGCTCTCGCCTCGGCCTGCGCGACCCGCAGAAATTCTCATGTCTGTGGGTTATCGACTTCCCCCTCTTTGAGTGGGACGACGAGACACAGCGCTACTACGCCATGCACCACCCCTTCACATCGCCTAACCCCGACGATATCGACCTCCTCGACAGTGATACCGGCGCCGTACGTGCCACCGCCTACGATATGGTAGTGAACGGCAACGAACTCGGCGGCGGCTCAATACGTATCCACGACGCTCAGCTGCAGGACAAGATGTTCCGCCTGCTCGGTCTCTCCGAAGAGGATGCGCAATACAAATTCGGCTTCCTGATGAACGCATTCCGTTTCGGCGCACCCCCTCACGGCGGCCTCGCCTTCGGATTCGACCGATTTGTATCCATCCTTGCCGGACTCGACTCAATACGCGACGTCATCGCATTCCCCAAAAACAACTCAGGCCGCGACATGATGATTGACGCCCCCTCGCAGATCGACGACGAGCAGCTTAAGGAACTGTCGATTAACATCGACCTCCCCGCAGAGCAATGATTGTATCGCAAATCACCGATGCCATAGAGGCCTACGCGCCGCTGCGGCTCCAGGAAGACTACGACAACGCCGGGCTCCTTATCGGCAACCCCGCAATGGAGTGCACCGGTGTGCTTCTCACCGTCGATGTTACCCCCCGCACCGTAGCCGAAGCCGCAGCCGTAGGATGCAACCTCATAGTAGCCCATCACCCCCTGATATTCCGCGGCATAAAACGCCTCACCGGAAGCACATCGGGCCAAAAGGCCATAATCGACGCAATACGCGGCGGCATAGCCGTGTACGCAGCCCACACCAATCTCGACAACGCCCCCGCGGGCGTATCGTCGCAGATGGCCGGCATGCTCAACCTCACCGACGTACAACCGCTCGACCCGCTTACTGACCGGTCGGCACTCAACGCCGGCTGCGGAGCGGTTGGCACCATAACCCCCTCGGTATCGGCCAAAGATTTCATAGAGAGAGTCAAGCGCGCATTCGGCTCTCCCGTTGCGCGTTGCACCCGGTTCGCCGAGCAGGCCGCCGTAACCAAAGCAGCCCTCTGCGGAGGCTCCGGCAGCTTTCTCATACCTCGCGCCATAGAAGCCGGCGCAGAAATATTTGTAACCTCCGACATCAAATATCACGACTTTGTAGATTACGCCGACCGCATCATACTCGTCGACATCGGACACCACGAAAGCGAAAACTGCAGTAAAAACATTTTTTATCACATTATTACCGAAAAATTTCCTAACTTTGCAGTCCGGTATTCGCAAAGTGATACCAACCCCATCAATTATTTGTAAGCAAATACAATGGCTACAGCAGAAAAGAATAAAGCAGAACAAAATCTCACCGTAGAGTCTCGTCTCAAATCGCTCTACGAGCTCCAGACAATCCTTTCGCAAATCGACCGCATCAAAACCGTACGCGGCGAGCTTCCCCTCGAAGTGCGCGACCTTGAAGACAGCATCGAAGGTCTCAACACACGCATCGCCAACTATCGGCAGGAAATTGACGAACTCCAGAAAAAGAAACTCCAGGAAAAAGAGAAAATCAACGAATCGCAGTCGAAGATAGCCACTTACAAAACACAGCTCGACAACGTGCGCAACAACCGCGAATTCGACCTCCTGTCCAAAGAAATCGAATTCCAGACCCTCGAAATAGAACTCTGCGAAAAGCACATCAACGAGTACACCCGCGTAATCGACGCAAAGACCAACGAGATATCCCTCACCGAGGAAACCCTCGCCGACCGTCAGCACATACTCGCTGAAAAGAAAGCCGAACTCGAGGAAATCGTATCGGAGACAAAACAGGACGAAGAGCGTCTGCGCGAACAGGCCAAAGAACTTGAGCCCAAAATCGACGCCCGCACCCTCACCGCCTTCAAACGCATCCGCAAGAACGCCCGCAACGGTCTCGGCATCGTCTACATCCAGCGCAACGCCTGCGGCGGCTGCTTCAACCGCATCCCCCCGCAGAAACAGATGGAGATAAAGATGCGCAAGAAAATCATAGTCTGCGAATACTGCGGCCGCATCATGATCGACCCCGAACTTGCCGGCGTCGAGACATCCGAAGCATAAAAGCATACCCCCCCCCTGCGGCAGTAGCTCAGTTGGTAGAGCATTAGCTTCCCAAGCTAAGGGTCGCGGGTTCGAGCCCCGTTTGCCGCTCCCCCGTCGAAAGCGTTGAGAATAGGCTTGTTAAGCCTCATCCCCAACGCTTTTCGCAATACTATGGTGCAAAAAATAAGCACAACTATTGTAAAACCAAAAAATACTCTTTACATTTGCCATTGTATTAGTTCCGACTGATACTACAACTAAATAATCGTACGACTATAACCATTAATCCATCCATTACAACATCATGGCTTACGTAATTACCGACAAATGCGTTGCTTGCGGCACCTGTCTGCCCGTTTGCCCCGTAGAGGCTATCTCTGAAGGCGAAATCTATCACATCGACCCCGACACCTGCATTGAGTGCGGTTCATGTGCTGAGGTATGTCCTAACGAAGCTATCATACCGGGCTAAAGCACCGTCTTTACTCTTTACCTTACACGGCAAGCGGCCCGGTGCATCCGGCCACTTGCCTTTTTTGGATAGCATTGAAAATAATGGATGTGATTTCTTCGTTAATATATACATGAAAAATATATTACTGACAGCTACCCTGATACTTGCTCTGTTGGCCGGCTCGGGATGCCGCGGACCGAAACTCGCGGTGGCCGACGCGCAGATGAGCCGTGGCGAATACTACGACGCTGCCCAGACCTACCGCCGAATCTACAACAAGCTCACCAAACCCTCCGAGCGCACGCAGCGCGGCGAAGTGGCTTTCCGCCTGGGCGAGGCACACCGTATGCTCAACCAGTATACCCGGGCTGCCGCCGCATATCAAAACGCCATACGCTACGGATACCCCGAGCCCATAGCCCAGCTACATCTGGCTCAGATGCTCCATGCCGACGGCAAATACATCCCCGCCGCCCGCGCCTACGAGGAGTATCTCATGCAGGTACCCGGCTCGGTTGAGGCACAAAACGGACTCGACGGTGCCGTACTCGCACAGTATCTCAAGGCCCATCCCACCCGCTATGTGGTTAAAAACGCCAAGCTGTTCAATTCACGCCGCGCCGACTTCGCCCCGCAGTTCAGCGGCTCCGACATATTATATTACACCACCACAAACGAGAAAGTCACCGGTACACAGCGTAGCGAAATCACCGGCATGAAACGCTCCGACATATGGATGGCAAAAAAAGATGAGCAGGGCCGGTGGCAGCGGCCTGTACCCGTAGAGGGCGAACTCAACTCTGAACTCGACGAAGGCATCGTATCCTTCTCGCCCGACGGCAACACCATGTATCTGACCCTCAGCCGCCGATCGCAAAACTCCAATACCGGACTGGAGATATTTACCTCCAAGCGCAGCGACGCCACATGGAGCAAACCGGTGAAATTTGAAATCACCCCCGACACCGTATCATCATTCGCCCACCCCGCAGTGTCACCTTCGGGCGAATATCTATATTTCTCTTCCGACATGCCCGGTATGGGAGGATACGACCTTTGGCGTATCAACCTCAACGAACGTGCAGGATCTCTCGAAAACCTCGGGGAGGAAATCAACACTCCCGGCGATGAGACTTTCCCTTACGTCTACTCCGACAGCATAATCTATTTCGCCTCCGACGGTCATCCCGGCATGGGCGGACTCGACATATTCCGCGCCACCCTCCAGCCCGACGGCCATTGGAACGTTTCGAATATGGGCTCCCCCGTCAACTCCGCTTCCGACGATTTCGGTATCACCTTCGACCGCTCCTCGTCAATTCCCGCGGGATACCTGAGCTCCAACCGCGACGACGCACGCGGCTACGACCATATCTTCTCATTCGAGCTCCCCGACATAAAGATTGTGCTCAAAGGCTACGTGACCGACCTCGACGAAGAACCACTGCCCGGCGCCGTGATACGCATTGTTGGCAACGACGGTTCAAACCAGCGAGCCGTGGCACGCGACGACGGCTCGTTCTCCTTCCCCCTGTCACGCGGAGTAAACTACGCCATGATGGCAGGTGCAAAGGGTTACCTCAACGCCAAACATGAGTTTGCCACCGACACCGCCGAGGTAGATGCCGAGTACGGCCTCGACTTTATGCTCGCCTCTCTCTCCAAGCCCAACATAGTAGAAAATATCTTCTACGATTTCGACCGCGCCACACTACGCCCCGAATCGAAAGAGGCGCTCGACGAGCTCGTGGAGTTGCTCAACGACAATCCGAACATCTCCATACAGATGACCTCCCATACCGACCGCATAGGCAGCGACGAATATAATATCGACCTTTCGCACCGCCGCGCCAAAGCCGTGGTCGACTATCTGATTGAGGCCGGAATAGCTCCCGAAAGGCTGCAATACCAGGGCTACGGAAAGACAAAGCCGAAAACGGTAACCAAACGAGTGGCCCGTCTCTATCCGCAATTTAAGGAGGGCGATGTGCTCACCGAAGAATTCATACTTGCACTTCCCGAGGAAGCAGACCGGCAGGCTGCCGACCAGATAAACCGACGAACCGAGTTCAACGTAATAGCCGTTGAATAACACCCATGCAACTATTCACGCCTGTTGATATAGAAAAATCACCACTGCCCATCACGCACGATACCCCCGTGATGCTGCTCGGCTCCTGTTTCAGTGACTCTATTTCGCGGCGCATGTCGGCGCAACTCTTCAGCGTCACAGCCAACCCTCTCGGCACGCTATACAACCCTCTGAGTATTCTCAAATGTCTTAAGATACTTACTTCGGGCCGACAGCTCACCGAGGCTGACCTTACTTACCACGGCGGCCTATACCACAGCTATCTGTGTCATTCGCGGCTCTCTCACCCCACAGCCAAAGCCACCCTCACCGCCATCAACACCGCCATAACCGAAGCCTCGGAAGAACTTCGCCGCGTGTCACACATATTTATCACTCTCGGCACCGCATTGGTTTACACCCTCAAAGAGAATGGCGAGGTAGTGGCCAACTGCCACAAGATGCCCGCCGGCATTTTCACACGACGTATGCTCGGCGTGGAGGAAGCCGCGCAAGCCCTGCGCGATTGCATCGCAACCATCCGCAGCGTCAATACCGATTCCCGCATCATATTCACCGTAAGCCCCATACGTCATCTCTCCGACGGAGCGCACCTCAACACACTCTCCAAATCGACGCTTCACCTTGCCACATCGCTTGTAGACGGGGCCGAATATTTTCCCGCATTTGAGATAATCAACGACGAGTTGCGCGACTACCGCTTCTACGCCGCCGATATGGCTCACCCATCCGAGGTTGCGGCCGACATTGTGTACGAACGTTTCTCTCAATCGTTCTACTCCCCGGCCACCCATTCCGTAGCGGCCGAGTGCGCCCGATTGGCACGCCGCATTGCACACCGCCCCCTCACCACCAATACAGAGGCAATACAGGCATTCCGCAACCAGACCATGCAGGCTGCCGAAGCTCTCATAGCAAAATATCCATCAGTGAAGAGCGCCGTAACGCGGTTGCTCACCACATACACATATACGTCATGACCTCCTACACACTCGCTCAGATAGCGCACATGCTGCGCCAGCCGGCAATACCCTTCTCTCCTACACGCCGCATATCCACCCTGCTCACCGACAGCCGCTCGCTGACCAACGCACCCGAATCGCTCTTCTTCGCCCTAACCACCGCCACCAACGACGGTCACCGTTACATATCCGACCTGTATCAAAAGGGCGTGCGGGCATTCTGCGTCAACCGTATACCGGACGATATGCGCTCGATAAGCGATGCCGACTTCCTGGTAGTACCCGACGTGACCGATGCCCTGCAGTCAATAGCACGGCAGCACCGCAAATCGTTCAACGGGCTGACAATCGCCATAACCGGCAGCCGGGGCAAGACTACCGTAAAGGAGTGGCTCTACCATCTGCTCGAGCCCGACCGCAAGGTTGTGAGGAGCCCGCGCAGTTTCAACTCCCAGATTGGCGTAGCCCTCTCTCTTTGGGAAATCACTCCGCAAACCGAAGTTGCCATAGTTGAGGCCGGCATATCGCGTGTGGGCGAAATGTCGCGACTGCAGTCCATGATACTCCCCGATATAGGCATTATCACTAACATCAATTCGGAGCACAGCGAAGGCTTCCGCTCCATGGCCCATAAATGCAGCGAAAAACTGCGCCTCATGAAAGGCTGCCGCTGCGTGATATATTGTGCCGATGACGCAATAGTGTCGCAGTGTATCGACGGAGCAATGTTAGAAGGCGCCACACTCGGATGGTCAACTACAGACGCCGGCGCCCAACTTTTCATCCGCGCTCTCCGTTCAGAGGGCCAACAGACCTCAATTGATTATTGTTACATGGGAAGCGAAGGCAGTGTGGCCATACCATTCCTCGCTCGCGCCGACATACAGAATGCCATCAATTGTCTTGCACTGATGCTTTACCTCGGCACTCCCGCCGAAGTGATATCGGAGCGCATGGCTTCGCTCTCGGCCGTAGGCACCCGCCTCAACGTGATAGAGGGCGTCAACGACTGCATGCTCATATACGACTCCTACACCTCCGACCTTCACTCCCTCCCTCCGGCACTCGATTTCATGTCGCGCCGCCGTACCTCCGGCCGCACGCCCACCATCATACTCTCAGATGTAATGCACGAGACTCTGGCGCCCGACCGCCTCTATGCCGACGTAGCTGCCATATTGCGCCAGCGCGGCCTCTCCCGCATTATCTGTATTGGCCCCGAAATATCATCATGTGCCAAATACTTTCCGCCTGAAGCTGTATTCTTCCCCGACACGGCCACATTCCTCTCCTCCATGTCGACCGACGATTTCGATTCCGAGCTGGTACTCATCAAGGGTGCTCCCGAGTTCCATTTCGAAATGATAGCCGACTATCTCGAAGCGCGTCAGCACGAAACTATTCTCGAGGTCAACCTCGATGCCGTGGTGAGCAATTTCAACTTCTACCGCTCGTTGGTGCGCCCAACCACCGGCATAGTGTGCATGGTCAAAGCCTCGGGCTATGGTGCCGGCTCATACGAGCTGGCCAAAACGCTTCAGACTCAAGGGGCGGCCTACCTCGCCGTTGCAGTGCTCGACGAGGGTGTGGATCTGCGTAAGGCAGGTATCACCATGCCTATAATGGTACTCAATCCGAAGGTAGTAAACTACCGCACCATGTTTGCCTACAATCTCGAGCCTGAGATTTTTTCATTCGACATCCTTCATGAAATCATACGCGAAGGGGAAAAATACGGCATCACCGACTACCCTGTGCATATAAAGCTCGATACGGGAATGCACCGGCTCGGCTTCCTTGAGAAAGATATACCCATGCTCATCGATATCCTAAAGCGCCAGAAGGTGATACGTCCGGCATCGGTGTTCAGCCATCTTGCCGCGGCCGACGACCCCTCTATGGACGATTACACACTCGAGCAATTCGACATCTTCGACCGTTGCACCGAGCGTCTCCAGCAAGGATTCTCGCACTACATACTGCGACACATACTTAACTCCACCGGCATAACACGCTTCCCCTCGCACCAGTATGATATGGTACGCCTTGGCATCTGCCTCTACGGCATACACACAATGGACGACGGTTCGCAGTCGGCCCTCCGCCCCGTATCGACCCTCTCCACCACCATCATCGCCATCAAGGAGTGGGATGAGGGAGTGACTATAGGCTATAACCGACGCGGAGTATGCAAGCGCAAATCGCGCATAGCCACAATCCCCGTAGGATATGCCGACGGAATAAACCGCCATCTCGGCAACGGCGCCATGCAGGTGCTCGTTGGCGGCAAGCGATGCCCCACTATCGGCAATATCTGTATGGACGCATGTATGATTGACGTGACGGACGCCGACTGCTCGGTAGGCGACCGCGTAGAGATTTTCGGCAACAACGTACCGGTGCAGGAAATAGCCGACGCGCTCCACACCATTCCCTACGAAGTGCTTACCTCGGTAGGTTCACGTGTGAAGCGCGTATATTATCGCGAATAGGCTGCTCAGCGAAGCGAGTTGTACGAGCGGAGCAATTTCTGGTCGCGGCTTATCCCGCGGTATGCGGCTATAAGGGCCACAAGGGCTGCCACAAGCATCAGTCCGCCTATGCCCCATCTGGGCGTCATAGCCTCGACAAGAGGTGTTTCAATCTGCACGCTGCGGGTGAGAATATAAATCACCACACAAGCCACGGCTACCACGAGCACAGCCGAAAGCGCCACCATGCCTTTCTGCAACGGCATACGGTTGTACATAAACACAGCGCATACGGTTATAACACACGCAAGCACCGTAACCCAAAGCAGAGCGGGCTGCTGATAGGCGACCAGTGAATCTTTTACGGCTGCGTCAGCAAGTTCTATATCCCAATAGCCGAAAGGCACGTATAGAAATACAATCAGCGCGGCTACTGCCAGCACCATCATAAGAGTTTGAATTCGTTGGATTTGCATAATAGTAATTTGGTTATGTGAATATCAGTTTAGGATTCTCTCACAAAGATAAACAATCGAAACCTATAAAATGTATATTATTTACGTAAATTTGCATCCACTTAATACACGAGAACCACGCTTATGACTGCACAATCCGACTCCCGACCCCTCATAATGATAGTAAACGACGATGGTATCACGGCTCCGGGGCTGCGCTATCTCGTAAGCTGTGTAGCAGCTGATGCTAAGGTGATTGTGGTAGCTCCCGACGGTCCGCAGTCAGGTAAAGCAAGCTCCATTACGGTTGAACAGCCGCTCCATATCACCCGGCAAGAACCTTTTGAAGGAGCCGAGATGTATGCGGTGAGCGGCACCCCGGTAGATTGCGTCAAGCTCGGCATAAATACCGTTATGCCGCGACACCCCGACCTGCTGCTTTCGGGTATAAATCACGGCTCCAACTCGGCTTGCAATCTCATCTACTCCGGTACAATGGGTGCCGTAATGGAGGGCACGCAGCTCGGTATCCCCTCCATAGGCTTCTCGCTGCTGCATCACAGCATGTCGGCCGACTTCAGCGGCTGCGGCTCAATAGTACGCAGTGTGGTGGCGAACGTACTGGCCGAAGGGCTTCCCGCCGACGTTTGTCTAAATGTCAACATCCCCGCCCGCTGTACGCCCCTCGGCATCAAGATGGCCCGTGGCGGCAAAGGGCACTGGACCGACGAATATGTACGGTATGAAGACCCGCACGGACGGCCTTTTTACTGGCTGAGCGGCAAGTTTGTCAACGACGAGCCTGACAATCCGGATACCGACAATTATTGGCTCGCACGCCAATATGCCACCGTTGTGCCAGTGCGCCCCGACCAATCATATCTTCCTGCCATAGAACCGCTTCGCAGCCGGTTTGAAAAATAATTATCACACCGTTTCAATGGATCCACGCCATATATCAATAAACGATTTCGACTATCCCCTACCCGACTCGCTCATTGCCTCGCACCCGCTGGAGCAACGCGACGCCTGCCGTCTGCTTGTGCGCCGCGCTGACGGCGAACTTCTCGATACCGTTTTCAGTCAGCTTCCGCAGCTGTTGCCGTCGGGCGCGCTTCTAATCTACAACAACACAAAGGTTATCAACGCCCGACTGAAAATGAGCAAGCCTACAGGGGCCGTAATAGAGGTATTTTGCCTGGAGCCCCACACTCCGGCCGACTATGCCTGCAATTTCGCATCGACACAAGGCTGCTCGTGGCACTGCATAGTAGGCAACTCCAAACGGTGGAAAGAGGGGGAGGTCTCGCTCCGACTCACAGTCGATGACACTCCCCTCACCCTCAGGGCTTTCAGAGAGAGCATCGACGGTGCGGAATCGGTAGTGCGATTCTCGTGGGATAACCCGGAAATCAGTTTCTCACGCATAATAGAGAGTGCCGGACAAATTCCCATCCCCCCGTATCTAAACCGCCCTTCCGAGCAAGCCGACGCAACCGATTATCAGACCGTATATTCCCGAATAGAGGGTTCGGTGGCCGCCCCTACAGCAGGGCTGCACTTCACCCCGGCCCTGCTGAACGAAATAGACAAAGCCGGAATACGACGCGCCGAGGTCACCCTCCATGTGGGAGCCGGCACCTTCCGTCCCGTCAAATCAGAGACTATAGGCGAGCACCCGATGCACGGCGAGTTTATCAACGTATCGCGCCAACTCATCGAGCAGCTTATCAATGAGCAGGGTCCGGTAATTGCAGTGGGAACCACCTCGGTGCGCACCCTCGAGAGCCTGTACCATCTGGGGTGCATGGCCGCCGCAGGCCTTACGCCCGACATCCTACCCCAGTGGTATCCCTATCACGGTGAGCATCCACATCTTACCGTAGCCGAGGCACTCGGCGCGCTGATCAGATATCTCGACGATAATAACGCCGAA
>JAGAUN010000077.1 GCA_017620715.1 Muribaculaceae bacterium
CTGGTGCCCGATGCCGCCGGCCTCGCCGAAGCACGTCGCATAGCAGCCCTTCACAATCTGCCCGACGTAGCGGTGACCGCGTCGCCATCGCTCGACATAACGGAGTTGCAGCCGTGGGGATGGAGCGGCCACATGGCCAATATTTTTGCCCGCGCCGGAGTCGACGCTTCCCTGCTCCCCTCCCCTGAGGCGCTGGCCGGGATGCGCCTGCTGAGCCACCGCCGCACAGCCATTGAGGTTCTGAAGCATATAGGCTGGCACTCAGAACTTATGCCTGTCGAGGCGTCTATGGTAGATGAAGCTGTCGACCTGCTGCGCCGGCGCGGCAAAGCGGTGATGAAGTTACCCTGGTCGGGCAGCGGTCGCGGGGTGATTATGGCCCACGAGATTCCTCTGGCCACGCTGCGCGGCTACATCGAAGGGGTGATACGCCGTCAGGGCAGCATCATTGTGGAGCCGTGGTACGAAAGGGTGCTCGATTTCGCCATGCTGTTCGACATAACCTACACCGCCGTATCATTCACCGGACTGTCGGTATTCGCTTCCGACACCCGCGGCCGATACGCCGGCAATATTGTGGCCTCACAGCAGCACCTCGCCGGGTTGATAGGCTCCGACGTGAGTTACCTGATACCCCCTGTGGCTCAGGCGCTCCGAGATATTACAGCGGGACTGTACCGTGGCCCTGTGGGTGTGGATATGATGGTATACCGCACTGCCTCATCCGGGCACACCGCTATAATGCCGTGTATTGAGGTGAACATGCGCAATACCATGGGAATGGTGGCCGAACGGCTGGCTCGCAAGGGGTTGCGGGGCGTGCTGCGTTACTGTCCGGAGCCGGATATGGGAGGGACGATTCTCTCGGGAAGCGGGCCCTGCTTCAAAATCGAATAAAGTCGCTGCACGGGCAATCCCATCACATTATAAAAGCTACCCCTTATCGCCTCCACGCCTACGGCGCCTATCCACTCCTGTATACCGTAGGCGCCGGCCTTGTCGAGAGGACGGTAATGCTCTACATAATAAGCTATTTCATCGGGCGATAGAGGGGCAAAGTCAACCTCGGTCGAGGTGCTGAAACTAGTGGCTCCCGCAGCCGTGGCCAACGCCACGCCGGTCACCACGGTATGCGTGCGGCCGGCCAGCACCGAGAGCATGTTGCGGGCGTCGGCATCGTCAGCGGGTTTGCCGAGTATACGCCCGTCGGCCACCACTATTGTATCGGCCGCTATCACAAGCGTCTGCGGCCCGATATTACGGGCTGCCGCCTCGCATTTCTTCCTCGCTATATACTCGGCTACCTGCGCCGCAGGCAAATCCTCGGGGTATGACTCATCCACACTCCCCGAGGTGTCGACCCTGAAGGGCAGCCCTGTCATGGAGAGTATCTCACGGCGGCGCGGCGAACCGCTCGCCAGTATTATATCGTAGTCTTTAAGCCAGTCTATTACCATCCGAATGCTTTTTGGTCGGTCATCCATTTTCCTTGTGCGCGGAGTATCTGCTGCAGGAGGTCGCGCGCCACTCCGTAGCCGCCGTCAACCGGCGATATATAGTGTGCCGCAGCTCGCGCTTCGGGGCACGCGTCGTTGGGCACAACGCCCAGTCCCACCGCCGTCAGAGCGGGCAGGTCGGGAATATCGTCGCCCACAAAGGCTACTTGTTCCGCCGTCAGATTGTTCATCTCCATCCATCGGTGCAGAATATCAATTTTCACCGACGCCCCCATGTATATGTCATCGATACCCAGACCGCGGTAGCGCACCTCCACGCCTTTGCTTCTGGCACCGGAGATTATGGCTATCTTCAGGCCGCATTTCACGGCAAGCTGAAGCGCATAGCCATCTTTGATATTGACCATACGCAAGGGCTCGCCCTCGGGGCTTAGCGATATTGTCGACGGGGAGAGCACACCGTCAACGTCAAACGCCACGGCGCGTATCTGTTTCAGATCGTAATTAATGTTGCTCATAACGTTGCATTATCGAGTCAGACAATAGCTTATACAACTCCGCCTCATGTTGTTGCAGCAAGTCGACATGACCTTGCATTACCTTCATGTCGCCACGGCGTGCGGGGCCTGTCTGGGCATCGGCGGGCGGCATCCTCAGGGCCTTTGCAAGGGTCTCTTTCAGAAGTGGTTCAAGCACGGAGAGGTCGGCCCCTGCTTCGCGCTTAAGTATATCGGCTGCAATGGCATAGAGATGATTGGTGAAATTGCATGCAAACACGGCGGCGGCGTGCAGCGAGCGGCGTCCGTTGCCGTCGGCATGGCGCACATCGCCATTCAGCGCATTTCCGAGATAGCGCGCCATATCGAGCGCCTTTTCGGTGGCGCCCTCTACAAACACGGGTATGCCGGCAAACTCGGTAGCGCGCCCTTTTGAAAAGGTCTGCAGCGGATAGAGCACGCCATAGTTGGGCGTTACAGCGCTCAGTGCGGTCATATCCACGCCTCCCGAGGTATGGAGACACACGGCCGACTGCACATGAGGCAACTGCGCCGCCACGCGCTCTATGGCATCGTCGCTTACCGATACCAGATACAACGCGGCATCGGCAGGCACTGCTCCGAGGTCGTCGAGCGCGAGTGCGTCGGCAAGTTTTGATGCAAGCTCGGCGGCATGTGCGACATTGCGGCTGCACACGGCTTCAACGGCAATGGCTCCGGCGCGTTCGAGCGCGGGCGCAAGGGCCGACGCCACATTTCCCGAACCGATTACCACGGTGCGTATGGGCTCGCGCTTCAACCTTTCCATTGGCCTATGTGCACGCGCTCCCACAGGAGCTTATCTACATTCTGCGGCTTGCGCTCCTGGGCGGCATATCCGAATGTCAGCACGCAAAGCACAGGCAGCGTATCGGGTATCATAAGTTGCTGCTGCACATACTCTTCAGCGGGATTACCGTCGGCTGAGAAACGGTTGCGCACCTGTATCCAGCACGAACCTATGCCGAGGTCGGCCGCCTGAAGCTGCATAAAGGCGGCAGCTATTGAGCAATCCTCTACCCACGCGTCTGAGAGTTCCGGATTGCCGAGCACTGCTATAGCCAGACGGCAATCTTCTATCGGCTTAGCTCCCAGTGGCTTGCACTGTGCAAGAAGTTCGAGGGTATGTTTGTCGTCAACCGCCACAAACTGCCAGTCGCGGGCACTTTTCGATGTGGGTGCGAGCAACCCCGCTTCGAGTATCAGCTTCACCGAATCGGGGTCGATAGGCTCGGCGGTATAGTTTCTGATACTGCGACGAGCCACTATAAGGTCATGAAAGTTAGTCATATCGGCTAATATTTTTGCACAAAGTTAGCATAAATCCACGATATTTTATAGCTTTGCGTATTATGGCAAAGATAATACGCACTCTACTACTGACTTTGATGTGCAGCCCCATGGCGTTTGCACAGTCGCATATCATATCGTTCGACACCCCCGCTACCCACGACCCCGGCTCAAGCATCTGGCTGAGAAACGATTTCAGCGGGTGCATCGACAATCCCGATTCCACATGGGAGCGGCGCTCCCTCCCTATTGGCAACGGCTCTCTCGGCGCCACTGTAGCCGGATATGCGGGAATGGAGCGCATTATACTCAACGAGAAATCGCTCTGGATGGGCGGCCCGGGCGTCGACCCCGAGGCTTACTGGAATATGAACCGTGAGGTGTCACCCGAGACTCTCGCCTATGTGCGCCGGCTGCTCCGCGAGGGGCGCAAGGCCGAGGCAGACTCTATTGTCAGCTCCGCCTTCACAGGCACCGTGGCCTACGACCGCAATCTCTTCGGCACCTACACTATGCTTGCCGAGCTAACCATCGTTACCGAAATCGACACGGCAGCCGTTGCCGATTACCGTCAGTGGCTCGACCTCAACGACGCCACAATGCACATCTCATACCGGTGCGGCGACACCCGATACCATCGCACATACTTCGTATCGTACCCCGACAGTGTGCTTGTAGCCCGCTATCAGTCCGACGAGCCGCAGCGCATCACACTCAACAATTTCCTGCCCCATCGATGCGACTCCACCGCAGGCAATCCGCGTATTTTCTACGGTTCACTCCCCTCCAACTCAATGCAATGGGCTATGGGCGAATGCCGTAGAGAAATCGACGGGGGACGCGATATAACATTCATCATATCGGCCGCAACCAACTATCGCCCCAACGCCAATCCCGACTTCTCCGACCCCGCCACCTACTACGGCGGCAACCCCCGCGCCACCGTCGAGGGTATCATACAGCGGACAGAAGATGTCGACTATTCCTCTCTGCTTCAGCGCCATGTGGCCGACTACACCACTCTGTACCAGCGTAACAGCATCTGGCTCGGCAGCGATACCACACGCACCGATTACATTTCCACCCCGGAGCGCCTTGCAAGCTATCGCGCCGGCAATTCCGACCACTCTCTCGAGGAGCTTTATTACAATTACGGCCGATACCTGCTTATAGCCTCGTCACGTCCGGGCGCCCCGGCCGCCAATCTTCAGGGGCTGTGGCACAATAATATCGACGGCCCCTGGCGCATTGACTACCACAACAATATCAATGTGCAGATGAACTACTGGCCGGCTCTTGTCTGCAATCTGCAGGAATGCTTCGAACCCTTTGCCGACTATGTTGAGAGCCTTGTGGTTCCGGGTAGGCGCACCGCCAAGGCATACTACAATGCCCCGGGCTGGACTGCCGCTATTTCGGGCAACATATTCGGCTTTACGGCGCCGCTCAATTCTCCTCAGATGAATTGGAACTATAATCCTTCGGCCGGCCCGTGGCTCGCCACACAGCTATATGATTATTACCGTTTTACGCGAGATGATGATTGGCTGCGCAAAACGGGATACCCCATAATCAGCGAGAGCGCCGATTTTGCCTTGGCTCTGCTCGACACTGTGGGCAATCATCTCTGCGCAACGCCCTCATACTCGCCGGAGCATGGCTCCATTGACCGCGGCGCCACTTACGCCAACGCCGTATGCCGCGAGATTCTCACCGCGGCTGCCGATGCGGCCGACATTCTTGCCACCGACCCCGACCGGGCTAAGCGCTGGCGCTCGGCCGCCGACAGTATCGAGCCCTATCACATAGGTCGTTACGGGCAGCTTCAGGAGTGGTACGACGATATCGATGACCCTTCCGACCAGCATCGCCACACCAATCACCTCTTCGGCCTCCATCCCGGCAATACCATCAACGCTCTCACCGACAAAGCATTGGTTGAGGCGTGCGCCACCACCCTCCGCCATCGCGGCGACGAAGCTACCGGCTGGAGTATGGGCTGGAAGCTCAATCACTGGGCCCGACTGCTCGACGGCAACCACAGTTATATTTTGTACCGCAACCTGCTCAGCCACGGCACGGCCAACAATATGTGGGACATGCATCCGCCGTTCCAGATCGACGGCAATTTCGGCGGCACTGCCGGTGTAGCTGAAATGCTGCTGCAAAGCCACAACGGCGTATTGCATATTCTGCCGGCGCTCCCGCAGGCGTGGCCCGACGGATACGTCAAGGGGCTCCGCGGTCGCGGCGACTATGAGGTAGATATCTATTGGAAAGATGGGCGCCTCTCCAACCTCAATGTGCGCTCGCACACCAATCGCACAGCCACAGTGTATTACGATGGCAAGACCTACGAGGTGGAATGCCTCCCACTTCCCTAAGAGTCGTTCGACAATAAAAGGACTATTTGTTAGGAATGTATTACCGACGATATACCCAGGCATTGGGGTGAGCGGCTGTCACAGCCTTGTCGGTCGATTTAAATCGGAAAGCGGCATCATAATCGTTTGATGCGGCTATATACACGCGGTAGCGGCCGTCGCTCTCTATCACGCGCATACTGTCGGCCCCCTTCTTGTTGCGTATGTAGCGGTTGGCCTCGCGGCGCGAAGCACACGACGCCACTATCACATAGCATTTATAAGCCTCTTCAGGATTAGCCACCTTCAGATCTTTCACCATCACCACATCGGGCTGCTTAGGCACGGCGTGGGTTACAACCGGCGCGGCAGGCGCGCCTTGAGGTTTGGCCTTGGGGGCGGGAGCGACTACAACTGGTGCGGGAGCAGCTTTCCGTACAGCCGGGAGTGCCAACGAAGCCTGCGCGGGCATGGCGTTGTTGCTCTCGTATGCTATGGGTGTTGAGAGGGCAAAGCCAAGTGCTATGAGGGCAGCCACCGATGCGGCATACCGGCCGAAACACACTATGGGATTGCGGCGACGTGCGCCGGCAGTCTCGGATATTTCAACCTCGGCGGGAGTTGACTGCTCGGCAACGGGAGCGAGCGACAGCACCGGCAGCAAACTCAGAGCGGCGTTGCTGACAGGCGACGATGCGTCAGGCAAGAACTCGAGGCTGCCCGACGACTGGCGTTCCAATCGACCCACCCGGTCGATATCAATATATCCGCACGCTTCGATTATGCTCGAAATACTCTCTACGGCCGCCGAAACCTCGGCCGCCGCCATTCGATACGATATACCCTCGCGGCGACTTACCGACCATGTGAGCACACCGTCGTCGGCTGCTATGGCCGAATTAAAGCTGACGTGACGCACAGGCGGCATATACTCACCCGTAGAAGCCTTCAGCTCAGCGCTTTTGCGATGTGCCAAAAATGCTCCAAGCGAAGGCACCACCACGCAATCGTGATGGCACAGCAGGTATTTGATATGCTCGTTGAGGTCGATCATCAATGCAAATATAGTCAGTTTTGCCGACGCGGGCAACAATACTATTTGAAAAAATTGTCGATTTCGTTGTCGGTCAACACCCGTATCACTCTCCGGCCGTCGGGTGTATAGTTGGGCGAAGGCAGACGAAGCAACTCAGAGATAAGGTGTTCTATCTCCTGTTGGGTGAGTTTAACACCGCTCTTTATGGCCACACGGCGTGCCATCGAAAGTGCTATTTCGGCTCTCATGCCATCGTCGGTACGCTTGAGTGTGCCGGCCGCAGTATCGGATATTATGCCCGAAACCACCTCTATCGGATTGGCATGCGCTATAATCTGAGGCATGGCCGTTATGACCCGGCTGCGTTTGCCCATCGGAGCAAAATCGAAGCCCATGCCGCGAAGCGCGCCCTCTATCTCACCGAATACACTCTCCTGAGTGGCATCGAGCGTCAATATCTCGGGGAAAAGAAGCGACTGCGATTGTGACGCCTCGCCTGTTCCTATCTTTAAAAACTTATCGTAGAGTATCTTCAGGTGAGCGCGGTGCTGATCTATCACCATCAGCCCCGACACGGCCGGCGCCATGATGTATTTGTTGCGCACCTGTATGGCGCTGCTCAGTCCGTATGCCTCGTCATTGTCGGTCGAGCCGTCCACCAAACCCTCTATTACCGGGCTTCCCTCGGTCATTTGCGTCACCGCAGGCACGGCATCGCGTTGCCCCATATCGCTCATGAATCCCTGATAGAGTTGCTCCCAGTTGCTCGTCACCGACGGTTTGCGCGGTGCCGGAGCGGGTGTGCCGCTCGGAGCAAACGGATTATACGAGGTATCAATTGTCACCTCGGGGTTGGCCGAGGCATCGGGTTTGAAAACAGGTATCTCAAATCCGGCCGGCGTGTCGAAATCCATACCGGGCCCGGCATTGAAGCGGCCCAGCGATTCGCGCACGGCGGCATTGAGTATCTGCCATATACCGTTTTCATCCTCAAATTTTATCTCGTTTTTGGTGGGATGGATATTGACATCGATTGTGGCGGGGTCAACGGTAAAATTCAGGAAATACTGCGGCTGCATGTCGGAAGCGATAAGCCTCTCGTAGCACATTGTCACAGCCTTATGAAAATAAGGGTGACGCATGTGGCGCCCGTTGACGGTGAAATATTGGAGCGGATTGCGGTGACGCGCGCCCTGCGGCTCCACCACAAATCCCTCGATGGAAACAATCGACGTCGAGGTGGATACCGGCAGAAGGTGCTTCGCTACCGTGCCGCCGAAGAGGTCGGATATACGCTGCTTGAACGAGCCGGGCAAAAGCCGGTGCAACGTGGTATCGTTACTTATGAGCGTAAGGTCAATCGAGGGATTCACAAGTGCCATGCGCTCAAACTCTTTCACTATATTGCTCAGCTCCACCGAGTCTTTCTTGAGGAACTTGCGGCGGGCGGGCACATTGAAAAAAAGATTTTTCACCATCATGTTGGTGCCCTCAGCGCACGCAAAAGGTTCCTGCGATTCCACTTTGGAGCCGTTTATTTCTATACGCGTGCCTATCTCGGCACCCTTCATGCGGCTTCGCACATTCACCTGGGCCACAGCGCATATCGAAGCCAATGCCTCGCCTCTGAAACCCATAGTGTGCAGACTGAACAGATCGGCTGCCTTGGATATCTTCGAGGTGGCGTGGCGCTCAAACGCCATACGCGCGTCAGTCTCCGACATACCGCAACCGTTGTCAACCACCTGTATCAGCGTACGCCCGGCATCCTGTACTATCACCTGTATCTCGGTAGCACCGGCGTCAACAGCATTCTCCACGAGCTCCTTGATTACCGACGCGGGCCGCTGTATCACCTCTCCGGCCGCAATCTGATTGGCCACAGAGTCGGGGAGCAGACGTATTATGTCACTCATCGCTCACCTCCTCGCCATCGGGCTCTTGCTCGGGTACCGGTGCGGGCAGTTCGTCGCCATGCGCTTCGTCCGCCACGGGTGTGACGCGTTCGCGATCGGGTGCGTCGGGGTGCGGCCTGCGCGGATTATTATTGCGTCGGGCCGATGGCTTGCGCTGCGGCTCGGCACCGGCCGCGGCCGGCTCGTTGGGTTTCTTCTCGACCTGAATAATAGGCTCGGCCGAATTGATAAGGTCAATCATCTCCTGCGATACCACAAACACATCGCCGGGCACCTGAGGCCGCAAATCGGTATACCACTTGAACTTAGGCAGAAAATAAGAGTTTCGCTTGGCCAGATACAGCGGTGTGATTTTGGAAGTGGTTTCGGGCCAGAAATGTATGCGCTCCACTGAATCGGCGGCAAAATAGGCATCCATGTAGCTCGACTCCAGATACGCATATTTATTATATGTGGAATCTGACTCCATCGGGAAGGTGATGAGTTGCACATTGCCGTCGACATACAACCGGCGTATTGTAGAATCGGCAAACCATGCCGTCATATCCTTGCCGCTCAGCTGATTATAGCAATCCTCGTCGATATGTTCGCCACAGATACCGTTTTGTGGCAATCGCGCCCAGTCAACAGTAGAATCGGCCAAATGCACATAAATCACATTGCCGAATATCTGTCGCTTGCCACTCCATATCACCGGAGCGCGGTAGAGATTGAGTATCGAGTCACGCTCTGTGATGCTCAGCGAGTCGCAGAGCCCCTGTATATCGGAGCGATAGAAACGCACACGGTGGAAGGCATTGGTCACATGAGTACTGTCGGCCAGGTCGAGATATGCCGTGATGGTGTCGCCATGCAGATACAGGGTATCACCTTTTGAATACTCTTTGCCGAGGGCGTGGCCGGTGACAAAAGCGCTGTCGCGCACCTCATTGTAATAACCGTAATCGCCGAAGAGCGAACTCTGGCGTGCCGAGTCGGTGAGCACCATAGCTCCGAAGGCCTCGCCGTAGCCCAGCTTGCGGTCGTAAAAAAGGGTATCGCCCGTAAGGGTATTGCCGCGTGTGGTATGCACGGTAGAGCGGGCATATAGGTCGGCCACGCCGGTATTGGTGTTGTAGTCGCCGCGGGTGGTGTTTATCACGCCGTCGGAATTTATTATCTGACTCGGACTTATCAGCTTGGCTATATGGGTGTTGGTATTATAGTCGAGCGAGTCGGACAATATGCGGGTCACATCATTTTTCTGACGTGCAGTGAGCTGCACATCATATCTGAAGTAGGCATCTTTGGTGTCGGGATAATACTCTCCCTCCCACGAGGTGAGTTTGTTTTTGGGGTCGGTAAGCTCGCCACCCACATCATAATAGCCCACATTGTTGCGCATGTCGTAGTGAAATACATCGGTCGTTAGAGTCACGTCGCGGTTGCGCAGGCGCACCTTCTTGCCGGGGTCGGCAAAGAGCACGGCCTCCTCATCTATTCCGTCGTAATCGAGCAGATCGGCATTGACAAAAAGGGTATCGCCCTGCTCCATGCGCACATTGCCGAAAGCCTTCACCGAATTGGTGTGCTCATAGAAATAGGCGCTGTCGCAAAACATAAACATTCCGCCTTTGCGAAGGCGCACATTGCCCGTAAGCACCTGATATTGCTCCGATGCGGGCATCATGGGATTGGCGCGGAAACTCAACGAGTCGGCATACTCGAGAAACACCTTGTCGGCCTCGGCGCGGTTGGCAAGCGGAATCGACGGTTTTATCACACGCTTGCGGTTGGCCGGACGCACCGACGGCTGATTACGGTCGGCCGGTGCCAGACCGGCTACAAAGGCCGACGGCAAGCATACCAGCGCCACGCACAGCAATGCAAATATCTTGGCCCAACGGTGTTGCATCTACGCTCTATGAGATGATTTTATCAATCGGCTGCCTCGCCCGACACTTTCGACGAGTCTTTAATCCAGCCCTCGTGGCGGAACTCGCAATTGCGCCACGACGGTTCGATACGCACGTATGTCTCGGCTATTTTCTTTTCGAGCCAACGCTTGAGCATGGCCTGACGCTCGGCGTTCTCATACATGTTCTTGATTGTCTGATAGTCGTCGGCTATATTGGCCTGATGGCCCTCTATGCGGTTGGTGAGGCGCACTATTGCCACAACCTCGCGGTTGAGCTTGGGGTCAATCATCACAAACGGTTTAGATATATCTCCTACCTGCATTCCGGCCACTACCTTGGCCACCTCCTGGGGCAACTGCGACATTTCGAAAAACGAGGTTCCGGTGGCTTCGTTGACCATACGGCCGCGGTTGTTGCGGGTATCCTTGTCCTGCGAGAAATATGCCACGGCCTCCTCGAAGGTATACCTGGCACTGTCAACCATCTGGGTGCGAACGGAGTCGAGATTGTTTACCGCTGCTATGAGGTCGTTGTCCGACACTCGGGGGCGTAACAATATATGGCGGGTATTGATGCGGTCGCCGCGCTTCTCTATCAGCTGTATTATATGGTATCCGTATTGGGTTTCAACTATCTTCGACACCTTCTTGGGGTCGTTGAGGTTGAATGCCACGGCAGCATACTCGGGCTCGAGATGTCCGCGGCCCAAAAAGCCGACTTCTCCGCCGCGCATACCCGACTCTTTGTCCTCGGAGTAGAGAATGGCAAGCGTCGAAAACTCCGACTCACCGCTGTTCACACGCTCGGTGTAGTCACGCAGACGCGCCTTCACATCATCGATTTCCGACTGCGGTATCACGGGGTTCAGGGTCAGTATCTGCACCTCAACCTGCATCGGCACAAAGGGCACGCTGTCAGCCGGAAGCGATGCAAAATAGCGGCGCACATCCGAGGGGGTAGCCTTGATATCCTTCGTTAGTTCGGTCTGTACCTGACGTATACGGTAGTTGTTGCGCACCATATCTATCATGGCCTCGCGCATCTCGGGAAATGATTTGCGGAAGTACTGTTCCACCTTCTCACGCGAGCCGAGCTGGGTGATATAGAAATTCAGACGGGCCTCTACCTCTGCCATTACCGAAGCGTCGGGCACTGTGATAGTGTCGATATCGGCCTGATGCAGATAGAGTTTCTCTATGGCAAGCTGCTCGGGTATAATGCAGTAGGGATCGCCGTCGAGCGACACGCGCTCATATTGCATATTGTTGTACTGCTCTTCTATTTCCGATTTCCAAATGGGTTGGTCGCCCACCACCCATGCCACTTCTTCGGCCACATTGCTCTGTGCGGCAACCGACAAAGACATTAAGGCATAGAGGGTTGCGAGGATAATTCTGATTGGTTTCACTGTAAGGTAATAGTGTGCTTGGTAAATAAACGTACAAAAATACGAATTTTTACCTTTGCCTCTATTTAATATATGTGAAAATTTCAGAGCGTGTGGAGCAACTCATAATTGATGCGGGCCGGGTACTTCTTGCGCAAATACTCCATAAACCGCTCCTCGAGATATTCCTGATAGTCTACGCTCACACGCCCGCGCACATCGGTGGCACAGGTTGGGGCGCTCACCACTTCGCCGCGAAACGGCCGGAACGCGACCCAGCGGTTCGACACTTTTGTCGGCACGGGGCCGTTGAATGCTATATAATCAACTACCTGATTGTCAGCCTTGGCAGCTACCACATGCTCCACATTGGCATTGGTCAGGAAGCGTTTGCGCAGTTCGGTGCGATATGAGCTGACCGTGTCGGGAAGTGTCGACAGATAGGCCAGTGCGGCATCGGCTATCGAGTCATTAACAGCCATCACCACCATACCGCGGTAATGCTCTGTATCCCAGGTATAGCGGTCGCGGTTGGCCTGGAAATATGCCTCCAGTCCCGCGGGGTCGCTCTGAGGCTTGCCCCAAATCTCACGCTGGCATATCTCGTAGAGGAGCATCCCGTCTGAATACTCGTTGTAGAGGTTGGCATAGTCGGGCTCGCGCTCTGGCAAAGTAGCTACCATCCAGTCAGCTACGCTGAGATTGATAAATTGCTGCATCATGTCGGTAAACGCCCCACAGGCAGTATCGGCATTATCGGGCGAAGCATTGCCGAGCATACGCACCACTTCGTTTACGACAACCTTTTGCGATGATATGCGTGCCACAACCGAAGTGTCGGCCAACAGCTCTTCCTGCACATCGGCCGTAAAACCGCCGGCGGCTGTAATAAGCTGCTTTACATGGCCGTACACATCTTCAACCACCTCCACGCCGGCAGGCTCCCACATCCGTTCAATGGCGCGGCGCCGTATCATGCTCTGGCGCTCGTCGGCCATAATCATATTCTTTATCTCGGGTTGTATCTCCTCAAAGTCAGGCGTAGGAAGCCATGCCTCGCGCTTTATGATGTGGTAGCCGTAAGGCGTCAGCACCGGACGCGAAATCTCACCGTCGGCAAGCTCAAAAGCGGCTTTTTCAAACTCATACACCATTCTTCCGGCACCAAACCAGTCGAGATTACCTCCGGTATTTTTGCCCGAAGGGTCCTCGGTATACTGCCCGGCAAGCGTATCGAAATCATCAGGCGAAGCAATGGCCACGCGATAAAGCGAGTCGGCGCGCGCCGCTACCTCCTCGCGCCTGGCATCATCATCCTTAGGCGTAAGGAGCAACAGGTGTCGCACCTTCACTCGACCCTTGTCGGGACGGCGGCTCAACACCTTAATCAGATGATATCCGTAGGCCGATGCTGCCACCGCGCACTCCCCCACGGGAGTGTCAAAAATAGCCTGTTCGAGTGAATAGGGCACCGTACCGCCCGACACGAACCCGAGATAGCCGTCGTCGTGCTGCGCCGAATATTTGCGGGCGAGCTCCGAAAAATCGCTGCCGGCCATAGCCAGATGGTAGAGACTGTCGGCCAACGCCACCGCGCGAGCGGGGCCCGATGAGGGATTTACACTTATCAATATGTGACTCACCTCCACATTCTCTGCAAAATGCGAATAGGCCACACGCATAAGACTGTCGGCCAACTCATTATCCCACACATACGGCTGCGCCAATTCACGACCGTAGCGTTGCATGTCTGCCAGATATGAGCTTATTGTATCCAGACCGCAAGCCTTGGCCTCAAGCACCTTACGCTTGAAATCGGCAAAAAGCAACGCATACCGGTCAATTGTCGAAGCGGTATCTTCTTGCGATTGATTCTTGTGATAGAAATATTGGAATTCACTCAGGGTCACCGGAGTATCACCCACGGTCATCACCACCTGATTGTCAGCCCTGACGCTCACCGAAGCAATCACGGCGATTGCCCCGAGCATGGAGAGTAATATGCGTTTCATAACTATATAACGAAGGGAGGTAATCATTTATTACCTCCCCCGTTTATTATAAGAATGGCCGGGCCTCACCTATTTGAGCTACTATAATTCGGCGCCTCACTCGTAATCGCCACATCGTGCGGATGACTCTCAGCCACACCGGCATTGGTTATGCGGGTAAACTTGGCATTGTGAAGCTGCTCTATGTCGGCCGCGCCACAGTATCCCATGCCCGAGCGCAAGCCGCCCAACATCTGATACACAACCTCGTAGAGATTGCCCTTGTAGGGCACACGGGCCGCAATACCTTCGGGCACGAGCTTCTTCACATCGGTCTCGTTGGCCTGGAAATAACGGTCTTTCGAACCCTTCTCCATCGCTTCGAGCGAACCCATGCCACGATAGGCCTTATACTTACGGCCGTTATATATGATGGTGTCGCCGGGCGACTCCTCCACGCCCGCCAGCATACCGCCGAGCATCACACTGTAAGCACCTGCTGCAAGGGCTTTTACTATATCGCCCGAATAGCGTATACCGCCATCGGCAATAAGGGGCACGCCGGTACCCTGAAGAGCCTTGGCCACATCATACACAGCCGAGAGCTGCGGCACGCCCACACCGGCTATCACGCGGGTAGTACATATCGAGCCGGGGCCTATGCCCACCTTCACGCCGTCGGCGCCATTATCCACCAGATAGCGGGCAGCCTCGCCGGTAGCTATGTTGCCCACCACCACATCAATGTGGGGATACTTGGCCTTGACAGCCTTCAGCACCTCAACCACCCCTTTCGAATGGCCGTGGGCCGTGTCAATCACAATAGCGTCAACCCCGGCCTCAACCAGAGCGTCGGCACGCTCCATCGAGTCGGCCGTGACGCCGATGCCGGCAGCCACACGCAGACGTCCGCGCGAATCCTTGCAGGCATTGGGTTTATCCTTGGCTTTGGTTATATCCTTGTAGGTCACAAGACCAATGAGCTTACCCTCGGCGTTTACCACGGGGAGCTTCTCTATCTTATGGCGCTGCAGAATATCGGCCGCCTCCTCCAGGTCGGTCGATTGCGTGGTGGTCACCAGCCCCTCGGAGGTCATCACCTCATCGACAGGCCGCTGCAGATTGCGCTCGAAGCGCAGGTCGCGGTTGGTAACAATACCTACAAGATGCTTCCGGTCGTCAACCACCGGAATACCACCTATATGATACTCCTCCATCATGCGCAGCGCATCGGCCACAGTAGAGCCGCGGCGTATAGTCACGGGGTCGTATATCATACCGTTTTCGGCACGCTTCACGGCATGCACCTGGCGTGCCTGCTCGGCTATACTCATGTTTTTGTGTATCACCCCGATACCGCCTTCGCGCGCTATGGCAATGGCCAGCGCCGACTCGGTCACGGTATCCATGGCCGCCGACACTATAGGCACCTGCAGGGTGATGTTGCGCGAAAACTTGGTTTGTAACTTTACATTTCTCGGAAGCACCTCCGAATAGGCCGGTATCAGGAGCACATCGTCAAACGTGAGACCGTCCATCTTTACTTTATCTGCAATAAACGACATAACGAGATGGGTAAAATTTATTGCACGCAAAGATACGGATTTTTTTGCTTCTATCACCTATTATTGGCTAAATTTGCGCATCAAATTAACCTTATCGGCCGCCATGCTCATCCTTTACCGTATTTACCAGTTTTTGATAATGATGCCGCTCATGATAGCAGCCACCCTGCTTGCGGTAGTGTTTACACTTGCCGGATGCATGCTCGGCGGCGGATATTGGTGGGGCTACTACCCCGCCAAGATATGGGCCAGGATATTCTGCGCGCTCACCTTAGTACGTGTCACGGTACACGGGCGCCAAAACATCTCGCCCGGCCGCAGCTACGTCTTCGTGGCCAATCACCAGGGCGCCTACGACATCTTCAGCATCTACGGCTATCTCAACCACAACTTCCGCTGGATGATGAAACGCGGCCTCCGCTCCATACCCTTTGTGGGCTATACCTGCAAGATAGCCAAACATATATACGTCGACAACTCCTCGCCCGCGGCCACCCGCGCCACCATGGAGCACGCCGAGAGCGTACTCTCGCACGGCATGTCTATAGTAGTGTTTCCCGAAGGAGCCCGCACCTTCACCGGCAATATGCGTCCCTTCAAGCGCGGCGCATTCGTACTCGCCCGCGAGTTCAGCCTCCCCGTGGTGCCCATCACCATACAAGGCTCGTTCGAAGTGCTTCCACGCACCAAGCGCCTCCCTCACTGGGGACACATCACCCTCACCATACACCCTGCCATTGAGCCGGAAGAGGGTGCAGACCACAGCTTGCAGCACCTTGCCGACCAATCGCACCAAATCATCGCCTCTACCCTCACACGATAACAATTGTGCATCGGAGTTATGGGGCGGGGGATACAGCGGCCATCGGCCGCCTTCCCCCGTAATACCACACGATGTAGGGCTGCTCCCCTGCGGGCGCTATAACCCTCGCCCCATACGGTCTGGGACTCCACCATATATCACATGCCGCCATTATGGCAAGCCGGATCAGCGGCGCGGATAGCGCACCGGATAGTCGCACGCCATTTTGCCCTGCAATATCTTGTTGAGCTTCCCCTTCATAAGCTGCTTGCGGATGGGTGACGCGTGGTCAATATACATCCTCCCCTCAAGATGGTCGCACTCGTGCTGCACTATGCGCGCCAGAAAACCGCTTATCTCCTCGCTGTGAGGCTCGAAATTCTCATCTACCCACTTCAGAAGGATATGCTCCACGCGCGGCACATTCTCCGACATGCCGGGCAGACTCAGACAACCCTCCGAGCGGCTCAGCACGGGGCCGTCGAGCACCTCTATCACCGGGTTGATAAGCGTGAGTTTGCGCCCGTCGCACTCCGGGAAACTATCGGCAAACGGAGTCGCGTCAATCACCACAAGGCGTATGGAGCGTCCTATCTGGGGAGCGGCAAGGCCCACACCCTCGCTGTTGTACATAGTCTCATACATATCGGCCACAAGCTGCTGCAGCCCATCGTAATCGGGAGTGAGTTCATCGGCCTTTCGGCGCAACACCGGGTTGCCGTAAAGATATATAGGTAGATTCATGGGAGTGTTTGGTAAAATTTGCTTTGCAGAAAATCGTTGAGTATTATGGTGGCGGCCATGCGGTCTACGGCCTCGCGGTTGCGCCGCTGCGTGCGCGTCATTCCGCTGTCTATCATCGACCGGTGCGCAATGGTAGAGGTAAAACGCTCGTCGTAGAAATACACCGGCGTCTGCGGAAACTCCTTGCGCAGCCGGGCCACAGCCGGCTCTATATACCGCATCGATTCCGACGGGCGCCCCGCCATATCGGTGGGCTTACCCATCACTATATAGTCAACCTCGTTAGAGGCCAGATATTTGCGCAGAAAGTCGAAGAGCTGCTGTGTAGGCAATGTTTCGAGGGCGGTGGCCACGATGCGGAGCGAATCGGTCACCGCTATGCCGCATCGGCGTCGGCCGTAGTCGATAGCCAGAAGCCTGCCCATCAATCTTCGAAGTTCATCTCGTCGAAGCCTTCGGCATCGAATTCATCGTCGCTGAACTGGTCAGAGCCGTAGAAATCCTCATCGATATCGGCCGATACCGCCTTCGTATCGATTTTGGCCTCAAACTCATCGAGATCAACAAACTGAGCCGGTGCCTGACCCATGGCAAGCGAGCACACAGGGTCTTGAAGCGTGCGCCCGGGTATGGCCTTCTTCAGCTCCATGAAGAAACTGCGGTCGGTGAGATAGTCAAACACAAAAATCATGCGCTGACCCTCATCCTCGATAAAATCTGAAATCACAGTATCGTCCATCAGATACACATCTTCCGACGAGTCGGAGCCCATATCCTCAAGTGTTATCTCTTTGCCTTTCTCCCAGCCATCTTCGCACACAAAAAAAGAGTTCATTTGCGACTTATCGTAGCCTACCGAATCACAAATGGCATTGCGCAACGACAAAAAGGAGGCATCGGCATCAATGTCGATTTCACGGCGGAAATTATCGACTTCGTCAGATACTAAGCGAAATTTGTAAATCATATATAATAATAATGTGTAGCTTGCTTGGTAGCGTTTATTTTTTGCGAATTTAGCAATTTGCTCTCTAATCACACAAAAATATTCTGCGATTTTTTTCTTTTAAAATCTACTTTAGTTAGTTACCTTTGCCAATGTCATGCGTTACGTAGATTTGCCATACTCTGCTCAGCCACGACCGCTACCCTTCTACCTTGCCATGGAGGAGTATCTGGCCGGGCGGGGGGCCGACGCACGCAATCCGCTCCGCTCCCGCCTGCTGTGGATGTGGCGGGTAGAGCCAACGGTGATTTTCGGACGCAACCAGGACGCGTACGCCGAAGTCGACATGGAATACTGCCGCCAAAACGGCATACAGTTCTATCGGCGCAAAAGCGGAGGCGGATGCGTATACGCCGACCTCGGCAACATCATGATAAGCTGCATCGTACCGGGCAGCCAATCCACTCTGGCAACAGTATTCGAGAGCTACACATCCGCTGTGGCACAGGCACTTGCCAACCTCGGACTGAACGCGCATGTATCAGGCCGCAACGACATCGAGATTGACGGCCTGAAAGTGTCGGGCAACGCATTCTTCCAAACTCCCCAGGCATCCATAGTGCACGGCACAATGCTCTACGAGGCCGACATGCAGCACATAGCCCGCGCCATCACCCCCTCGCGTGCCAAACTGCGCTCCAAGGGCGTATCGTCGGTACCCGCGCATATCACCACCATATCAAGCCATCTCGACATTACCATAACCGATTTCATCGACTACATGCGGCGCACCCTGTGTCACGAGCCTCCACTGCAGCTCAACAGCAACGACATAGCCGCCATTGAGCGCATAGCCGAGCCATATTTTGCCGACGAGTGGATATACGGCCCACGGCGCAACCGTCCCGCCATAGAGCGACGCGCACACATCGACGGCGCCGGCGAGTTTCTCATACAGCTCGATATCGACCCCTCGGGATGCATCTCATACATCAACTTAGGCGGCGACTTCTTCTTGCTCGACGGCCTCGACCGCGAACTCCTCGACCGGCTCAAGGGCATACCCCACACACGCGCCGCAGTAACCGGGGCACTCGCGCAGGTCGACACAGGCGCCGTGATCAGCGGCCTCCGCAAAACCGACTTTATAAACCTTGTAATACCCTGATATACCATGGATAATCTTCTGACAACACCGCTGCACAGCCGCCACATCGAGGCGGGCGCTCTCATGAGCCCCTTCGCCGGTTACGACATGCCCATCCAATACACCTCAATCGAAGAGGAACACAACGCCGTGCGCACCGCCTGCGGTGTATTCGACGTAAGCCACATGGGCGAGGTCAACATCTCCGGCGCCGCATCCGAAGCCTTCGTCAACTACATCTTCTCCAACGATATCACCGACGCCCCCGTGGGCCAGGTATTCTACGGCATGATGCTCAACGATGCCGGCGGTGTGGTCGACGACCTGCTCGTATATAAACGCGCCGCCGACTCTTTTCTGTTGGTAATCAACGCCTCCAATATTGCCAAAGATGTGGCGTGGATTCAGGGCCACGCCGATGGATTCGACGTGACGGTCGACAATCTCTCCGACCAACTCGCCGAGATAGCCGTGCAGGGCCCCGACAGCGAAAAGATTCTCTCCGAAGTGCTCGGCATCAACGTATCCGACCTCAAATTCTACACTTTCCGCGAGGAGATGCTCGACGGACAACATATCCTGGTAAGCCGCACCGGCTACACCGGCGAAGACGGCTTCGAGATATATGGCCCCGAATCAGCCATCACCTCTTACTGGGATGCGCTGATGCAATCGGAGCGTGTAGCACCCTGCGGACTCGGGTGCCGCGACACTCTGCGCTTCGAAGTGGGGCTCCCCCTGTATGGCAATGAGTTGAGCGACACCATCACCCCCGTCGAAGCATGTCTGAGCATGTTCGTGAAACTGGCCAAACCCCGCTTCTTAGGCCGCGACGCCATCGAGCGCCAGAAAGCCGAAGGAGCTCCCCGCAAACTCGTGGGCCTCGAGCTGCAGGGCCGTGCCATACCGCGCCACGGCTACGAGGTAGTCGACAGCGAGGGCAACGTTGTGGGCCACGTCACCACCGGCTACCGCAGCATCTCCACCGACCGCAGCGTAGC
>JAGAUN010000078.1 GCA_017620715.1 Muribaculaceae bacterium
GAGCGTAACCTGTAGCTCCACGCAGACCCATGCGGCGCGGAGTGCAGAAGTTGCCCATGCTGTAGAATATGATGTGCCCTTTGTATAGCTCGGCCGCGCGGGGCACGTGCGGGCCGTGACCGTATACCACGTCGGCTCCGGCGTCGATGGCCGTGTGAGCAAACTCCTCAACATTGCCTCGCGCTTCACCCACATAGGTCTCGGGCTTGTGCGGCACATGCAGATATGAGGTGCCTTCGGCACCGCCGTGAAACGACACTATCACTATATCGGCAGTGTCGCGCATTGTCTTTACCACGCGTCGCAGTTCGTCGAGGTCGGTCACATCGAGATTGTTGGCACCGTGCCCGAACTGTGTTATAGCTATCAGCTTCCCTTTGCTCCGGAGGTAAGCAATCTCGCATTTGCCCTTAAGTCCGGCAAACGGGAGCGAGGCTTCGCTCAGAGTGCGCATAGTCGACTGTCGGCCGGGCTCTCCGAAATCGTTGATATGATTGTTGGCAATACCTACGAAATCATATCCGGCATCGAGCAGATGATTGACGTAGCGCGGAGGCATGCGGAACACAAAGTAATATTTCGGATTGCCCATAGGGCGCCGTTTGCCGGGACCTGTGAGGAAACTGCCCTCGAGGTTGCCGCATGCCACGTCTACGCGGCTCAGTATCGGCTTCACATCGTCGAAGATATGGCGGCCGTCGTCGACCGGAAGTCCAGATCCGTGTATCGAGTCGGGCCAGGTTGTACCCATCATGATATCGCCCGTAAAAGCGAGTGTGATGGTAAAGGTGGTATCGACCTCGGCCTTTACTGTATCGGCGGCATCGCATGCCGTGGAGTCGGCCGAAGCCACTGTCTGCTCGGCGGCGCGGCTATGGCCGCAGGCTGCCGACATAATCATGGCGACTATAAGTGATAACAGGTGTATGCTTCTCATTGTCTTGGGGAAATATGTGCTGTCGTTTAAAAGAGGGTGAGCTGAGTGTCTATGAGAGTGAACGACATGCGGTGGTGCTCTGTGGGGCCGAACTTCCGTATCGCCTCGCGATGGGCTGCCGTGGGGTAGCCTTTGTTGGCTTTCCAGCTGTATGCCGGATACTGCTCATGCAGTCGCTCCATATACTCGTCGCGGTAGGTTTTGGCCAGAATAGATGCCGCCGCTATATTGGCGAAGCGTGCATCGCCCTTTACGTATACATTGTGCGGCACCGGGCCGTATGGCTTGAAGCGGTTGCCGTCGACGCTGATATGCTCGGGACGCACGTCGAGCATATCGATGGCGCGATGCATGGCCAGTATGGATGCATTGAGTATGTTTATGCGGTCTATTTCGGCAGGGTCGACTTGTGCCACAGCCCACGCTATGGCGTTTTGCTCAATGATTTCGCGCAACTGCATGCGGCGGTTGGCGGTGAGCTTTTTCGAATCGTTGACAAGCGGATTGCTGAAAGGCGGCGGAAGTATTACGGCTGCGGCAAATACCGGGCCGGCAAGACAGCCGCGGCCGGCCTCGTCGCATCCGGCGTCGAGCATTTCGGGAAATGGTGAAGTGGGGAGTGCATCAGTCAACGAACCCATAGCCGAAGCCCTGTCGGTTTATGATATGGCGTCCGTGTTCGCCGAGTTTTTTGCGCAGACGAGATATGTTGGTGTCGACAGCGCGGTCTGATACCTCAGAGTCGTTTTCCCAGGCTTCGTTGCGTATGGCCACGCGCTCGAAGAAGTTATTGCGGTTGCGCATGAAGAATGCCAGTATGAGGTATTCGGTGCGTGTGAGCATCACTCGCTGACCGTCGATTGTCACAGTGCCTGCTCCGATGTCGAGCACGAGAGAGCCTGAGCGCACCACCTTGTCGGCCTTGCGGGAGCTCATCATGCGCTTGCGGCGTATCACCGAGCGTATGCGAGCGATGAGCTCGCGGGTCGAGTAAGGTTTGCTCAGATAGTCGTCGGCGCCTGAGTCGAGAGCATCCACAATGCTATCTTCGGTGGACTTTGACGAGAGTATTATCACCGGTATGTGGTATGTGTCGGGGTTGCGCTTGAGGATTCGGGTAAACTGTATGCCGTCGAAGTCAGTTCCCATAAGGTCGACTACTACGAGGGTAAAGGAACTCAGGTCGGTGCCGAGAGCTTTCTTACCGTCGGTCGACAGTGTGACTGCAAAGCCTTCCGATTCCAGACGGAACTGCAACAATTCGCTCGACATAGTGTCCTTGTCGACGATTAATATAGATGCATTGTTATTGCTGGTAGGAGCGTTTAATACAGACATTTTTGTGATGGCAATGGATAGAAAGGCAAATATGACGACACGCAACTCTTTGTTGCGTTCTCACAAAAATAATCATCTACCCGCGTTTTATCCACTTTTGTCTACGATTTGTAGCCGTTTTGTTATAAAAATTTAATAACGGTATATCGGTGCCGCACGTTGCAGACGCTTATACAGGGGTATGGCGTATCTGGTCGCGGACGGCGTCTACTACATTGATTATGTAATCGCCGGTCTTTTCGAGGTCGGAAATCAGATCCATGTAGTAAATGCCGGCCTGATACTCGTAGCGGCGCTGGTTGATATTCTCTATATTGGCCGAACGCAACTGGTTGCGGTAGTTGTTGATTTCACGCTCCTTATTATACGAGGTGATGATGTCGTTTTCGGGAGCGTGCTCCACATCGCGCAACAGTTTGAGCATATTGAGCATGGCGCTTCTCACGAAACCGAACATGGTGTCGATGTTGGCCTGAATCTCGTCGTTGAACCGTGCCTGGCTCTGTGCCTTGCGCAACAGTATCTTGCCGGCGCCCAGACAGCAGTCGGCTATACTCTCTATTTCGCTCACCATGCGCAGCATGCCGGCTATTTTGAGCTTGCCTTCGTTGGAGAGACGTCCTTCCGAACACTTGTTGAGGAAGTTGGCTATCTCTATCTCCATGCGGTCTGATATATCCTCATATTTCTCCAGACGCGAGTATAGTTCGGTGAAATCTTTCGTGTCGGCGTTGAGCTTGACAAGCCGCTGCGCCATATCGAGCATGCGCTCCACGCGCTCGGCATATACCGAAATCTCTTTCTCGGCCTGCACGAGGTTGAGCTCCGAGGCATTGAGTATGCCGCTTGATATATACTTGAGCTGGAATTCCTCGTCGTCGTGATGCTTGGCAGGTACCAGACGCTCCACAATCTTTACGTATATATTTGTACACCATATCATTATGGAAAGATTGATGAGATTGAAGAGCGTGTGGAATATGGATAGACCGAACGATACGCTCACCTGCATCTGGCCAATCTGCTTCACGGCCGGATGGCCGGCGGGAAGTGAATTGTCGAAGAGGTGGTCGTAGACCGAGGGGTCGGTAGCCTGCAGATGGTTTACGAAACCCGACAGCGCTTCGGGGTTACCGGCACCGATAGCTTCGGTGGTCCAGGTGGAGAGCTCCACGAAGGGATTGAATATGCAGAGCACCCACAGACAACCCAATACGTTGAAGAGCAGGTGCCCCATGGCGGTGCGTTTTGCCGCCACGTTACCGCTCATAGAGGCGAGCAGCGGGGTTATGGTGGTGCCTATGTTGCTGCCGAGCACCAGGGCGCAGGCAAGGTTGAAATCAATCCATCCTTTGCTGCACATTATCAAGGTGATGGCGAATGTAGCGGCCGACGACTGTATGACCATTGTGACCACAATGCCTACTATAAGGAATATGGCCACCGAGCCGAAGCCCATGTCGGTATACTGCTGCAGAAACGCAAACATCTCGGGGTTGCGCTGCAGGTCGGGTACATACTGGCTTATGAGGTCGAGACTCATGAAGAGGAAGGCGAAACCTACCAGGAACTCGCCTATCGACTTGGTGCGGCTCTTTTTAGAGAAGAGTGCGGGAATAGCTAATCCAATCAGAGGCAATACGAAAAGCGACATATCGACCTTGAAGCCGAACAGCGCTATAACCCACGCCGTAAAGGTGGTGCCGACGTTGGCACCCATTATCACGGCCATTGACTGGGCAAGGGTCATGAGTCCGGCATTGACGAAGCTCACCACCATTACGGTAGAGGCTGACGAGCTTTGTATCAGTGCGGTAATCGAAAATCCCGTAAGAGTGCCGGTAAACCGGTTGCGTGTCATCGCCGACAGAATGTTGCGCAGGCGGTCGCCCGCGGCCTTCTGCAATCCCTCACTCATCACTTTCATGCCGTAAAGAAACAGACCTACGGCACCTAACAAACATAAAAGGTCTAAAAAGCTATATTCCATACCTGGGTGGGTAATGTTATGGTGGTGGCACGCCGTCGGCGCAATGGCACTCCGGCTTCCGTTGCAAAGTTACAATTTAGCAATTGATTTCTGCAATATTATATTAACATTATTTTCACATTTGTGTAACACCCATGATATCAGGCATGCAATTCTCACTGTAACACCTATGTAACGAATTTAATATCCTTTAACGAAATATTTCTTGATTAGCGTTGATACTCCTTACCTTTGCAATATCAAATCAATCTCATTGACCACCTCCTAAAGAAATTACTATTATGCGTACCCTCAATATCCAATCCCGCCTCAGTGAAATCCGGCCCAATCTTTTGAGTTTTGCCTACACGCTCACGCATAATACCGACCGTGCTTACGACCTGCTCGCCGATACCAACCGTCGCGCCTTGGATTGCGCCGACCGCTACAACGGCGAATCGAATTTCAAAGGATGGGTGCTCACCATCATGCGCGGCATATTCAAGGAAAACTATTGCGCCGCAGTGCCTCAGGTGAAGGTATACGACAATACCCACCGCTGGTACCATATCGATGAGATTGAGGCCGCCGCTACCGACCGCCCCGAGGGTGTGTGGTCAACAGCCGCTCTCTCCGAGGCTTTAGGGAGTATCGAGGAGCCGCGCCGCAGCACTTTCGTGATGCACATCTCGGGTTATAGCTGCAAGGAAATAGCCCGTGCCGCCGGACTTCCGCTTTACCGCGCCGTAATGCAGGTATTGAAGGCTATGAAAGATTGCGCACTACTGTCCAAAGCAAAATAACCACTAACCATATTGCTATAGTCGCCGGATGGAGCAGCACTGCCGCCAGCCGGCGATGTTGTTTTTGGGCATAGTCGGCATATATGGTGAGCACTATGGCCGGAAATGCTATGAATATAAAAGCATTTGCGTGCCAGGCCGCGGAGATGTTGCCGCGCAGAAGTTGCTGCAGGGCTGTCTGACTTCCGCAACCCGGGCAGAGATAACCTGTAAGCCGACGCAGTGGGCATTGCGGCAACCATTCCCACTGCAGCGGCACCAGGGCGTAGAGTATGCATATAGCCGCCCCTACTGCGAAGAGTACGGCAACGAGATGACGGCGGCGCTTACGCCCCGTCATGAAAAGAGGTTGAGAACTATATAGAAAGGAAGCTCGACGATGCCGAACACTATCGACACTATCAGCCACATCTCGGCCATGGCTGAGGCATGGCGCGCCCCCTCATAGTCGCCCTCTACGTAGCGCGAGCTTACAAGAGTGGCGTATACCACCGATACAATGGCGGGTATCATGCAGCAAAGCACCACTGCCGCAATGGCCCATCCCAGATAGGTGCGGGGCCGCTCGGGCATGGTATCATACTGCTCCACAGAGGCTGTAACCGGCACCGCCGTAACAGGCGCGGCTATACCCAGCGAACAGGCTACCTCGGGAAGTTGCGAAGCCGCAACCCAACTCGTCAACCCCGCGCGCCACACAAGGGCGTCGGGGTTGAAATGAGGTGAGGCGCACAACTGCTCGAGTGTTAACGGACCGATTTTCTCATGGTCGGAAGTGGCGAGCCAGTAATGCATGTCAATCAAAAGAATTTAGTGGGAGTACCGAGTATGTCGGAGAGGAGGTTATTGGCCAGACGGCTTGCTCCGATACGGAAGTACTCATTATCGAGCCATTCTTCGCCCAGCACATGTTTCACTATGGTGTAATAGCCGAGGGCTTCGTCGGTGGTGGAAACGCCGCCGGCGGGTTTGAAGCCTATTTTCTTGCCGGTAGCCTCGTAGTATTCCTTGATGCAGTGTGCCATTACGTAGGCAGCCTCGAGCGATGCGCCGGGATATTCCTTGCCGGTTGATGTCTTGATGAAATCGGCTCCCGAATACATGGCCAGGATTGAAGCGGCACGTACGTTTTCGGCAGTGCCGAGTGCTCCGGTCTCGAGTATCACTTTGAGGTGGGCGTCGCGGCAGGTAGCCTTGAGCTCTTCGATTTCGTCGCATACCTCCTCCCAGTCACCGTCGAGGAAATTGCCCACATTGAGCACGATATCGATTTCGTCGGCGCCTCCATCAACGGCCAGCGCCACTTCGGCAACCTTTACTTCAGGGAATGTCTGCGACGAGGGGAATGCTCCGGCCACGCAGGCAATATTGACTTCCGACACGTCGAGCACCGTGCGTACCACCGGGGCGAAGTTGGGGTACACGCATATGGCGGCCACGTTGGGAAGATCGGGGTGCTCCGACTCGAAATCGTTGACACGCTCGGTAAAGGCGGCTACTGATACGGGTGAGTCGGTCGACTTGAGTGTGGTAAGGTCGATGCAGTTGAAGAGCAGACGCAGTGTCTGCGGAGTGCGGTTGGCCTCGAGTTCGTCGGCCAGTATTTTGGCAACGCGTTCTTTCACATGGGCGTCGTCGGTGGTTACTTTGCTTTTGGCTACTGTGTCGTGATATTTGTCTGCCATGGTTATGGTATATTTATATTGTGGTTAATATTCGTCAGTGTTGCGGCGCACGGCCGTCGGAGAGTTTGGGGTTGTTGCGGTGCCGCTCTTTGTCTCTAATGGTTTTCTTGCGCAAATTGTTCATGACGGCCTCCCGCAGGTTTATGTCATGCTGATTGGCTAAGGCGGCCACTACCCATATCACGTCGGCGAGTTCGTCGGCAAGATCGAGTGTCTCACCGGGCTTGGCCGACTGCTCCCCATCGATACGCGCAATGACCCGGGCCACCTCTCCGGTTTCTTCAGCCAGTATGGCCATGTTGGTAAGTGGCGAAAAATAGCGCACGCCGTGAGTGGTAATCCACTCATGTACAATATGCTGCAGCTCGTCGAGCGAGAGTGTGCCGGGCGTGGTTATATCCATTTCTACTCTTTAAGTCGTGAATCGATTATGATGGTCACAGGCCCGTCGTTGACTAACTCCACCTGCATATCGGCGCCAAATACGCCTCGCGACACCGGCGCGTTGAGCCGCTGCTCAAGCAGGCTGCAATAAAGCTCGTACAGGGGCTGCCCCTCGGCGCCCGATGCGGCACGGATATAACTGGGGCGGTTGCCTTTGCGGGTCGATGCTGTGAGAGTAAACTGGCTTACGGCCAGTACCTCGCCGCCGACGTCGGTCACGGAGCGGTTCATCACTCCGGCCTCGTCGTCGAATATGCGCAGTGCCACAGTTTTGTCGGCAAGCCAACGGGCATCGTCGGACGAGTCGCCCTTCTCGACACCCACCAGCACCATCAAGCCCCGCCCGATAGAGCTGTGCGTACGGCCCGAGATTGCAACCGAAGCGTTCGTTACACGTTGTATCACTATGCGCATAATGCTACAAACTTAGCTAAAATCCCAAAAAAATCCTATTTTTGCATAAAAATTAATCTTACCGCGATGAACTATACCTCCACTCTTATTACAGCTATATGTCTGTTGATTAATGCTTCGGCTGCAGCCGATGTACGTGCGTATACCGAGCCCACCGATACTATGAAGGTAGATGTATCCGGATGGCCCTCCGTAAAAACTCCGGCTGTGGGCTGGGTATCGAAAGATATAGCCTACCGCCAGATGTCAACGCCTCCCTGCATGAGTGTTACCGACACCACAGTAACGGCATGGCGCGGCGAGCGCATAGGTCTCGAAGCGCTAATAGCTTCGCCTGTTGAGCTTACGAATCTGAGTGTCGAGGTAAGCGGTCTCGATAAATCCGGGCGCGATGCTGCCCCCGGAGCCGTAAAGGCCTCGTTTATGCGATATGTGCTCTCGAGCGACTGGAAAGCGTGCGGCTACCCCTCCGACACCTTGCCGGTGCATACCCTCCCCGACATGATAGATATCCCCGGCACCACTATAGCCGCTATGGCTCCCAATTCGGTCCGCCCCGTATGGGTAAGCGTTGAGGTGCCCCGCGATCTTGCTCCCGGCAGCTACACCCTCACCCTGAATGTACGTCAGGGCAAGAAGCAGAAGTCGCTCGGTGTGCTCAAAGCCACAATAGAGGTGCTTTCGCATACCCTGCCTGCCCCGCGTGACTATAGTTTCTATCTCGACCTCTGGCAGCAGCCCTACAGTGTGTCGCGCTACTATGGCGTGGAGCCGTGGAGCGACGAGCACTTCCGCCTGATGGAACCTTACGTAGACATGCTGGCCCGTCTGGGGCAGAATACCGTTTCGGCGATACTCTTCTACGAGCCGTGGGGTGAGCAGTCAAACGACAAGTTTGAGCCGATGGTGCGCACCACCCGACTGGCCGACGGCACCTGGAAATTTGATTACGAGATACTTGACCGCTGGGTCGACTATATGGCGGCACACGGCATTGACACGCACATAGATTGCTTTACCATGGTGCCGTGGCAACCCGAATACCGATATATCGACGCCACCACCGGCCGGTACGCTACTCTTGAGGCCAAGCCCGGCTCGGAAGCCTACAATCAGTTGTGGTCGACTTTTCTGCGCGACTTTGCCGACCATCAGAAACAGCGCGGTCTCATTGACAAGACGTTGATATTTATGGATGAGCGCGGCATCGACGATATGCTCGCGGCCTATGCCGTGGCCAAAGAGGCGGCGCCTGAACTGCGCATGGGTCTTGCCGGCAGCTATCACCCCGAACTCATCGACTCGCTCTACAGCTACACCCTTATAAAAGGTGATTTCTTCCCCGCCGATGTGATAGACCGCCGCAATGAGCGCAACATGGTGACTCTGATGTATACCTGTTGCGCCACTCCCGCGCCGAGCCAGTTTACCAACAGCGACCCGGCCGACGGCGCTTACCTGCCTGTCTATGCCACCGCTACCGGTCACGACGGTTATCTGCACTGGTCATATATGAACTGGACCGACAATCCGCTCGAAGATACCCGCTTCCACATGTTCGCCCCCGGCGACACTTACTTCGTGTATCCCGACGGACGTTCGTCGGTACGCTATGAGCGACTGCTCGAGGGCATACAGATGAGCGAGAAGATTGCAATGCTGCGCAACGAATTTATGCGTGCCGGCGACACCGACCGTCTCGAGCAGCTTGAACGCGCCCTGATACCAATACGCAGCGGCGCCCTCAATCCCTGGTATCCCACCTCGGAAGTAGTCAACACCCTCCAGCGCGTACTCGACAACCTCTCGCGCTGACCTCTCCCCTCAACCCCTCTCCGTTTTGGAGCCGGCGAGCTGGCCGCAGGCGGCCATGATGTCTTCGCCGCGCGAGGCACGTATGGTGGCGGTTACACCAAGCTCGTTGAGGCGGTCGCGGAATGCCTCCATCACCCTGCGGTCGGACGACTGATGGTCGAAACCGTCGATGCTGTGATACCTTATAAGGTTTACCCGGCATGAGGTGCCTTTGAGCAGACGTGCGAGCGCTTCGGCATGGTGCATGGAGTCGTTGACGCCGCGCCACATGATATATTCGGCCGAAAGGCGCCGCTGATGCTTCCAGTCGTAGCCGCGCAACATCTCCATCACCTCCCGTACGGGATATGCCTTTTCAACGGGCATTATTTCAGCACGTTCGGCCGGGAAGGGTGAGTGCACGCTTATGGCTATATGCACCTGTGTATGCTCTATGATGCTGCGCAGTATGTCGATGCGGCCTATGCTCGAAAGGGTAATGCGACGCGGGCTCCACGCCAAGCCCCACGGCGATGTGAGTATTTCGATAGCTTTCATCACAGCCTCCACATTGTCGGTGGGCTCGCCCATACCCATGAATACCAAGTTGGTGAGCTGTTCCGATTCTTCAATGCTCAGCACCTGGTTGATGATGTCGGCGGCAGTAAGGTTGCCGTTGAAGCCTCCCCGGCCGGTGAGGCAGAACTTGCAGCCCATACGGCAACCTGCCTGTGAACTCACGCAGAGTGTGGCACGGTTGGCATCGGGTATCATTACCGCCTCTATGTTGCGGCCATCCACGCCGCGGAATAGGTATTTGGCGGTGCCGTCGGATGAGAGTGTGCGCAGCAGCGGTGCCTCGCGCCCTACCTGATAGCTGAGCTTAAGACGTTCGCGCCCGGCAAGCGATATGTCGGTCATCTCGTCGATTGAGGTGACTCGTTTGAGATATATCCATCGTGCTATCTGGCCGGCGGCGAAACGCGGCAGCGAGCAGTCGGAAACAACTTTTTCGAGATCGGCTTTGGTCATGCCGATGAGTGACACGGGCTGTGACGGGGTCATAGGGCTGGTGGGTAAGATTTACGAAGTCAAAGTTAAGTGTTAAAAACCGAATTTAGAAATTTTAAATTCTTTTTGCGTTTATAGTATTGTAATACAAATATTTATGAGTAATTTTGCATTGTGGAAAAAGCAAAGCCCTTTTTAAACCTTTGGGGCCGCGATGAAAAAGTATAAGCAGGGATATTCACCTCTCTTAATACAACAATGTTACAAGGCCACCGCTCCGACGTGTTCGAAGCCGCCATGCCATCGTAGCCCGGAAGGTTTGAGATACTCTCCGAGGCAATGCCGCATCCACGCCGATTGACTTTCATGATATTCTTAGGAAACAGTCTCTGCTTCCAGTACCACAATCGAATAAGAGACCTATCCGCAAGATGTTTTGTTAGACAAATTATATATACTTGAATTTTGGTTATGAGGGAGGTGCGCTTCTGTGAAGAAGTGCATCTCATTTTTTAGGGATACCACACAAAGCAGGGAGGTCGGGTGCGGCCTCCCTGTTTTGTGTTAGGGGTATGTGTGCAGATGGGGTGATTAATAGTTGTCGGGCTTGCGCTCGAACACTGCCTGCGGATTGCCGCATACGGGGCATTTGCCGGGAGCGGCTTTGCCGGTGTGCACGTAGCCGCACACAGTGCAAATCCATTCGGTGGACTCCTCCTGCTTAAATTCGGTGCCGGTTTCGAGACGCTCAAGCAGACGCACGTAGCGTTTCTCGTGCTCTACTTCCACTTTGGCAACCATACGGAAGGTGGCGGCTACACGGCTGAAGCCTTCGGCCTCGGCGGTAGAAGCAAAATTGGTATAGAGGTCGCTCCATTCTTCGCGCTCTCCGGCAGCAGCCTCGGCAAGGTTGGTTTTGGTATCGCCTACTACGCCGGCGGGATAGCCTGCGGTAATCTCTACGGTGCCCCCTTCGAGGAAATTGAAGAAGAGCGATGCGTGCGACAGCTCGTTTTCGGCGGTCTCCAAAAATATATCGGCTATCTGATTGTAACCTTCCTCCATTGCGCGGCGGGCAAAGAGGGTATAACGCGAACGTGCCTGGCTTTCGCCGGCAAAGGCAGCAAGCAGATTTTTCTCGGTCTGGGTGCCTTTGATGCTTTTCTGTTCCATATATATTATAAGGTAAAAGAAATTGGGGTATAATAGTATATTGCTATATATCCCAACAAAGTGGAGGCTACGAATGTTCGGTGTTGACCTCTATAATGTCGACAAGGCGTGTGGTATATAGGCGCGAGTCGTGCTCGCGGCGTACCATGTCGTCGAGTCCGGCGCCCATCGAGGCTATGTGCACGCGGTTGGTTGCAGAATCCGAGGAGGAATTGATGCGGTCAACCGCCTCCATCACCCGGCGCCGTTTCTCATCAAGATTACTATCAGTGAACAGATTAAGCTGACGACTGCGCACATCGCACAGACGACTCAATGTGATTCCCGCCTTCTTGTAGCCGTAGCCGTCGCGGTAGATGCGCTGCATGGCCTCGACTGCGGCGTCGGCTATTGCGGGGGTATAGTCGGTGGCATCGGGCAGACGCACCGTGATGCCGTTGAAATACTGGGGGTCGTGCTCGTGAAAGCGGTTAGTGCATATAAACACCGTAATCTCGGCGGTAAGCAGATGGCGCTCGCGCAATTTGCGTGCGGTGATAGAGGCGAATGTGCACAGGGCCTGGCGTATCTCCTCGAAACTGTGGATGTCGCGGGCAAAAGAACGTGAGGCCGTGATGGTCTGGCGCTCGGGTGGTGTGAGCTCCTGCTCGATAACCGGAGTGCCGTGGAGTTCCTGCCAGGTGCGCAGACCGGTTACGTTCATCATGCGCTTTACATGCTCGGGGTCAAGGGCCGCAAAATTAGATGCGGTAAGTATACCGCGGTCGAGCAGCTTCTGGCGGTGACGGCGCCCCACGCCCCACACATCGCCTATAGGGGTCATCGACAATGCTTTGCTCTCTTTCTCCGGGGTATCCATCAGACAGGCGCCGGCATATCCGGCATATTTCTTGGCAAAGCGGGCGGCTATTTTGGCGAGGGTCTTGGTGCGGGCTATGCCGAGCGATATGGGTATTCCGGTGTGCCGACGCACGGTGTCGACCACATAGCGGCCATATTCGCTCAGGTCGCCCACCTCGGGGTCGAGGGAAAGGAAGGCTTCATCAATGGAGTATACCTCTATGTCGCCCGACGACAGGGAGCGCAGAGTGTTCATAACACGCGCCGACATATCGCTGTAGAGCCGGTGATTGCCCGAGAGCACCGCCACATTGTGGCGGCTGCATTCATCCTTGATTTTGAAATATGGGTCACCGCGCTTGAATCCCAGCGATTTGGCTTCATTTGAAAGGGCCACGGCGCAACCGTCGTTATTGGAAAGCACTATCACGGGGCGCCCCTGCAACGCGGGTTGAAACACCCGCTCGCACGACACAAAGAAGTTGTTGCAATCAGCCAGCCCTTTCATATATCAGATTTATCAGTCTCAAAACCGACACCACCAGCGGCGATTGGCCTTTATGGTATAAGCTACCACCCCCCACACTGTCAGATTGTTGTCGGGTATGAAAGTATCCAGTTTACTTGTAATATTAATCAGATTATCCGCTGAAATCTGTACACAATCTTCTGCATTCAGGCCACAAGACTCCCACGGTTTGATGGCGCGTCCTTTTATATCATTGATGTTGTCAGATGTTATATCCATAATCCAAATCAATAAATAGTAACGATTTCACACATCAAACTTTAGTCGGCTTATCATTCATCTCTGATTCCACTAAGCGTACTCGAGCTTGTAGCTCTTCGGCCGACGGAAGCAGATTTGAAGTAGCAATCTTGACATTGTCGTAAGAAGCAACGCCCATCGGAGTCTGTATGCCCTTAAACACCCATCGCACTTCGGTCTCGTCTTTGTCGCTGCATATCAAAAGCCCTATTGTCGGGTTATCATCCGGGCCTTTCAGCAATTCATCAACAGCATTTACATAGTAATTGAGTTTCCCGGCATACTCAGGGTCAAATGGTTTAACCTTTAGCTCAACAACGATATACGCTTTCAGACGGATATGATAGAATAACATATCTATTTTGCGGATACGGTTGCCTACAATAAGTTCTTTCTGCCTGCCTACAAACGCAAAACCGGTGCCGAGTTCAAGAAGGAAACGAGTGATATTCTGTTCGAGAGCCGCCTCAAGCTGTTCCTCCTTATAATTGACCGGAACGGTTATAAATCCAAAGTCATAGTTGTCTTTTGTGATTTCCTGTGCCATGCGGCTCTGAGCCTCCGGAAGATATTCAGGAAAGTTACTGATTGCTCTCCCATGTGATTTATATAGGTTGGCCTTAAACGAATTATCCAATGTCTGACGGCTCCAGCCACCTAATATACATTCCCGCAAATAGAATATGGCCTCATCGACAGACTTACTTTTGGAAACGATATCTGTTTGATGTCCCCATGGAATCATTCCAAGCACTATCGGGAAACACGGCTCATCATTTAAAACTGCCACAACCTGTGGCACATTTATAAGATACGGAGATTCAACCTCTTGCAATTCTGCCACAAGTTGTGACAGTTTTTCATTAGCCTCTGTTGTAGAGAAAAACAGATACCACTGCTTCATTCGCCACACATTTCTGCTACTGAACCCTTTCTCTTGTGGGAAGGCATCTTTCAAGTCGAGACTAAGTTGCTCTACAACTCCACTTCCCCATCGTTCTTCAGCCTTACGCATCACAAGGTCACGACCTACGCTCCAGTTAAAACGTAGTTTTTCTATGTTGACCTTAATGGAAGCCTTGATTTGGGCCGAAATATAGCGTCGCTTGATTTCCAAGAGCCAAGCGGCATAGTCGGCGTCAATTCTAAAATCTTTGACACCGACAATTCGGGGTTCGTTGTTGATGGTAATATCATCCATAGTATTGCAAAATTAGCACAAAATACTGACAGCCACAAGATTTAATTATACCGGAAAGAAACGATTCTTTATTGGATAGAGAGCCCATCGCCCGAGTCGATATAGTCTTGCGCAGGCGACGGGAAGCCCGCGCGTATGCCCGCGTCGGCGTACGGAAGCGGAAGCGAGCTTTCGGCATCTGCATTGTATATTGTGAGTTTTACGTGTTCGCGGTCAGTCATAATGCAAATATAAGCATTAGCGTGCACACACATGCTATCTGCGTATAAATCTATTCGTTAAAAATACAACGGATTGTAAAAGAGATTAAAAAAAGTTTTATATTTGCAAAGCATATCGCACGCAGAAGCCGATATGGGGCTATGCGGGCGGGATGCAGACATTTTGTTTAGAAAAGCGTTTATCCGCGCAGGTTCACGACACCTTGAAACTTCGCAACTTTCAGAATTCGTCGGAATCAGGCAACGGTAGATGTCTTAGTGGATATGCAGACTCTGAGCCGCGGCAACCACACGTGAGTGTGGCAACCGGGCCCGTTCTACATATTTGCGTGAGGCTTCTGCGACGGTTGCTCGTTCAACGAATTCGGGCATTGCGAAGGCCTCAAGGTGTGGGACGGGCAACAGATACAGACATCTCACGCTTTTTATTTGTAGAACCCGCATCTGAGGGGATGTCCAGAGGCATTTGTACACACTTAGGTACTATGCAAAAACTGTTCTTATCTTTTATGGCTGTGATGAAACCGCTCCCGGCAACATCGCGATGAAGGCACCGGGTCTTTGGGCCGTGTCGGCATTGTCGTTTATTGCCGGGGCAACCGTATACTGGCTTTTCCGCAGCACGGAGATGGTGATGTTTGGCGCGCTTAGGCGTGTTTCAGAGCCGCTTTTCGGCCGGCTTACCCATATCAGGGCGCTCTTGGCCGACTTCACACTTCCACACTGGGTAGCCTATAATCTGCCCGACGGCATGTGGCTCCTCTCGCTGCTGTGCACCGTTCATGCCATCTGGCTTGGCCATTCAGCCGTGTGCCGCATACTGGCATGGAGTCTCACCATCTGCGCCATAGCATCCGAGGCACTGCAGTATACCGGGTTGTTGCCGGGCACCGCCGACTGGCTCGACGTAGCCGCTTACACCGGAGCATCAGTGATTTATATGACATTAACCAATCAAATAACTATACCTATATGCAAACAAAAACTATCATTAAGACAGTCATGACCGCAGTGGTGGTAGCTGCGTTCTACATCGCTGCCGCCGCGTGCGACACCCAATCGAATGTTCCCTCTATTCCCGACTATCCGAGTAAAGATGCAGGCATGACAGAGCCAGGCGGCAATACCGATATGGCAATGACCGATGTTACCGCTACCGACAATGCAATTAATTAAATTAAGGAGCCTATGAAAACAAAAACAATCTCCAACAGGGTTAAAATCTGGTGTCTGTGCATTGCCATAGGCGCTGTGTACACCGGCTGCGGGGCTCTTAACATGTCTATTTACGAGGCGGCCCAGCAGGCAATACCGAATCAGCAGGCTCCCGGGCCCGACAAAGACGGTACCCGTGCCAATCAATGACTTTAACGTACCATAATTATAAATCACAAAATTACAAGACAATGGAAATCAAACGAATGCTCGCAGCAGGCTTTTGCTGCATGTTGCTTCTTTCAGGTTGCTCCTCGAAGAAGAAAGTGGTGTATATGGAGTTGACCGCCCCCGAAGAGCGCGGCCTCAACCTCGTGAAAATCACCGATGAAGCCAGTGGCAATGTAATAGGAGGCTCATCAAGCAAAATGGGCACCGACGACTACTTTTATGCACAGAAACGTGTGAGCGGATTCTGTGGCGAGGCCGCATTTCAGTGGACAACGTACCCCAACCTGGCCGTGTCGCCCGACGGCAGCAAGATAGCCTATATACAGAGGGCCAATAATGCCAACAACGTGATGGTGAAAAACGCATCAGGTCAGGGCACGGTGACACAGCGCACATTCCGCAATGTACTCGGTGGCTTCTGCTGGGGCAAAGACGGTAAGCTGTATTTCTCCGACAACAATCGTCCAAACTATTACATCTGCTCTGTACCCGCCGAAGGAGGCTCACTTATGTCGCAGCACACCACGGGTAATGTCGACGACTCCTTTCCTGTGATTTCTCCCGACGGCAAAAAACTCTATTTCACCCGCTGGCAGTCGAACTATGGCCCTTCGATATGGATGCTCGACCTAGAAAGCGGTCAGCTCGGCTCATGCACGCAGGGCTATAACCCGTGCCTGATACCCGGTGAGGAGAATGCTTTCTATTGCGTGCGCAACTCTTCGCAGGGCCGCAGCGAGATATGGAAGGTAAACTATGTGAACGGTACCGAAAGCCTCGTGCTGAGCAATGTAAACCATGGCTTTACCAATCCCGTGCTCAGTCCCGACGGACGCTGGCTCCTTGTGCAGGGCAACGCAAAATCGGGCATCTCCGGCGAACAGAATCTCGACATATTCGCCGTGCGCACCGACGGCAGCAACCTCACCCAGCTCACATACCACCCCGAAGCTGACTTTTGTCCACAATGGGGCGCCGACGGCAAACGCATATTTTTCATATCGAGCCGTGGCAACGAAGAGGGATGGTACAACGTATGGAGCATGAACTTCCTGCTCAACTGAAATTCTTAAGAACATACTGACATGAAAAAATACTATTCTATATTATGCGCCTTGATGTTGGCCATTCTCACCACGGCATTCACAGCCTGTGGCAGCGATGACGAAGACGAACCTGATTCGTCGGAACTCCTCGAACGCATGCAAGGTCACTGGTCGTGTACCAAATCTGAGGCATCAGTTATGGGTCAATCTATCACGATGACACGTGAGGAGATAGACAGATTAGCTGCTGAGGAGGGTAAAAACTATATGGATCTTGAGCTTGATATCAGTGGTTCGTACATCAACGGCTATCGCATCTCGCTCAACGGCAATCGTATGCAATGGCACGGATTTGCCGAGTACAGCGGCGTGGATTTTGTGGTGCGCATATCGGGCTCAACCATGACGCTGACAGCTGATATGATTGATGAGGATACCGGCGCAACCATACATGGGGTGATGTATTACACACGTACATCGCGCTCAGCCGGAGTGGCGACCGCGGGCACGCTGCCGCTTCTGCAACTCGGACTTATTCAAAAATAAGTCACAGTTTTTTTCATCTATTTCCTGAGGCGTTGTGTCACGAGCGGGCGCAGCGCCTCATTCTGTTCCATGCCGGAAGCGCACGTATCAGGTGCACTACTGCGGCGATGCTCATAGCCAAGCCCATCCAGTAATGCCATAATCCGAGATGCGGAATTTTTACCGAAGAAAACAATTTTACCGTTCCCGTAAGGAATGTAGCTATGAAGAGGATAATCAGCAGCACCGTGTCAACATAGAACCACCTGAATTTCTTTCTAAAAGCCTTCAGCATTTTATGAAACTGTCGCCAATGAACAAAAATAAGCACTGTCATGGCATATCCGAATATCCAATGGACTGTTTTCAATACGCCACGCGGCTGTATAATTATTCCGTGGCCTTTGAGATGCAACATAATGCCGACTATCAGTGTGACGATAAAGACAATGACGAGCGTAATGCCGATATTTGCTTTTGATTTCATAGCTTGTGTATGGTTCTAATCGGTGTATTTGATTCTGAATTTATCGAGTAATGTTTTGAAGTTGTCCTGAGCACACAGGCAGGTGTCTATAAGATAACCTTTGATTTGCGACCAGTTGCGGAGTCCATTGTAATAGAACATCTTTAGTTCATCTGTTATGATAAATGGCACAAGGCCACAACGAAGACATTCCCGAAACATTATCAATCTGCCTACTCTACCGTTACCGTCCTGAAAAGGATGGATTGCTTCAAACCGTTGATGGAAATCGATAATATCCTCCAGTGAATGGCGTTTTTTGTCGTTATACTCTTTCAGAAGTGCCTTTATAGCCTTGTGTACCTTGTCTGAATCTACCGTGTCGTTTCCTCCCACCTCGTTTGGCAATTTCTTGTAATCTCCGACTCTAAACCAGTCTTTCCGCTCATCGGAAGTTCCTGATTTAAGCAAAAAATGAAGATGCTTTATAAATGCCTCTGTGGGTTTCCCGTCTGTGTAGTCAATGATATAGTCGATGGCTCGGAAATGATTTGTGGTTTCTATGATGTCGTCTACGTTCACTGCACCGTCAGTAAGTCCGATAGTATTTGTCTCGAATATATAACGTGTCTGGTCATGAGTGAGTCTACTGCCCTCGATATGATTGGAGTTATAAGTCAGGTCGATTTGAACACGATGATAGATACCACCTTTTGTTTTACCGGCCTTTTGCTCCCTTAGCACTGTCAACAAATGGGATCCCGATGAATTCTTTGCATGTCTGGGTGGTTGGGCTTCAGCGGGTATGTTCCACGTCTTCCCTACAAGAAATGCTCCGGGGATTTTGTTTTGGGCACAATAGTTTCGGGCTGTACGCGCCGAAACACCATGCATCTCTGCCCATTCTTTAACTGAAATATACTCCATTTACCGGCAAATGTTTGATTAAAAGTTAGGTAAAGATACAAAAACTTGCCGATATCGGCAAGTTTCGACAATTGACTTATTCCGGGGGGGCTGGTACGAACAAAGGGAGAGGTGGGAAAGCGACAACAAAAATAGCTAAAACAAGTGTCAATCGACGGTTTCGTTTGACTTGCGTTTTCCGAACTTTGGAGTGATGCTCACAAAAAACTCGAAATTAATGCCGGGCATCGGGCGAGACAATACAGACAGATATTCCTCGTTGAACAGGTTATTCACCGCCAGTTTCAACTGTAGATCAACGGGCTTGAAATTCAGGCTCTTCTCAAGCGAGATATTGCTCATGAAATATTGCGGGAGACGCCCCGACAGGCTGTAGTCGTTGCTCGACATCGTAAATCTTTGGGAGTAGTAGCACCACTTGTAGAGAAAACTCCATGAGCGCCACGAGATGCGCCCGGTAAGCGAGGCCGAATGCCGCGGCACGTATGGCAACTGCTTTCCTACCGACTGGTCGGCCGCCGACATTTTCTCGCCACGGTTTATCGACGGCGTCCACGAGTACGAGCCGTTGAGCTCCAGCAGCCAGCCCTTCGACGGCTCAACCGCCGCATTGAGTTTAAGCTCCACGCCGTAGGCACGTACCTTCTTCACATTGCGCGGCGAGAAAAAGCCCTTGGTGGTGGGAAGCCACATTATCCAGTCGTCGATATGCGAGTCAAACCAGCTTACCTCGCCATCTATTGAAAAAACGCCCGCTTTACCCGTGGCAAAACTCATGCCGGCATCGTACGACAATCCATGCTCGCTACTGAGATTCGGATTGCCGCCGGGCAGAAAATACAGGTCGTTGAGCGTTGGGAAACGATAGTTGCGCGATACCGAAGCCTTAAACATCACATTGCCCGCACGCGACAGCAACCCGTCGACAAACAGTGCCGGAATCACCGGTGCCCATTTATGGCCGAACATCTCCTGGCGCAACACCACCGACATTCCTATCCTGTCGGTCGGCTGCCATTTGGCCGACAAAGAGCCCGACAGCTCTATGCGTCCCTTGTCGTAGCCCACCACGGCGCGATCGCCGTCCTGAAGTATTATATTGCGGTCGGCGCTGCGCACAAAGTGCTGATGAGCAGCTACGTTGGCGGTAAGATACCAGCGCTCGGCAGGCGTATACTCGCCATTGGCCTGGGCATAGAAAGTATTCACCCGGCTGCGTGAGCGGGTCATATACGCCCAGTTGTCGTCAGCTATCTCGCGCCTATAGTCGTAGGCCATCGACGTGTGTATATATCCGGCCTTCATCCCCGTCACCCAGTTGCTGCGGGTGTGATCCCACGACAGTATGGCACGCAGCGTATGCTCTCGTTGGCGGTTCTCGAAATTACGCTCCTCACCATAATCGGTGGTGAGCATAGGCAACTCGCGGTTAGAGTTGACATACCAGGCATTCAAGCCAATACGGTCGCCTCGGCGGGGAACAAAATACACCTCTTCGAGCAGATGAAAATCCTTGAACGCACCCGAGCGGTTTCGCTCCGTAGGGTGGTACTGACCTATGATATTGTGATTGTCGTCGTAGATATTCACCTTCTTGTCGCGATTCACATACTTGAAATCATTGGCCGACGACGAATATACTAACCTCGTGGAGGCTGTCCAACGGTCATTGTGGAAGGTGATACGGGCAAACTCATCGAATGTCTTAAACGAGCCTATGCCTTGCACATACTGTAGATTCCACCCGTCGGGGGCATCCGGCAGAGTACCGAGACGCACACTGCCACCCAGACCGCCGCCGGCGTCATTGACCGACGAGGTGCCGTGCAGCAGAGAAGCCTTGTCGATGAAATACGACGGAATGGTAGAGAAATCTGTCATGCCGAGCATCGGATTGTTGATACGCATACCGTTCCACGTTACCTGTGTATGGCTCGCCGACGTACCGCGAAAAGCCACCGTCGACAGCGTGGCCCTGCCGTAGCTTTTTACAAACACCGACGAATTATATGCCAGCACATCAGCCATCGACAGCGCAATATTCTCCTTCAGAGCCAACGAGTCAAAAGACGTAATCTGTGCCCCGATCTCCTTCATCGGCCTCTTTGCCGACACAACAACCTCATCAAAGTTATGTATGCGTTGAGCGCATACAGGAATGCACAATGCACAATGCACAATGCA
>JAGAUN010000011.1 GCA_017620715.1 Muribaculaceae bacterium
GATTGCGGCGATGAGGACGGTAGCATAAACCATACGATTGCGGCGGCTGCTACGGCCATGAATATACCTACGAGGAAAAACGATTTATACTTCTGCCATATACCGGGAGCGGGAGTGCTGCCGGCTCTGTCGGTTGCAGCGCCCGGCTTCCTTGCCGTACTGCCCTGTGCGGGCGTAGCAGACTGAGCCGGAGGCGTGGGAGCGGGATATCCCTCGCCGTTGCGGGCTGGGGTTACTCCGCCTTCGGTCACGCAAGCTACTTCGATAGTGGTATTGTCGGTCCAGTGTGCTTTCTCGCCGGCATTCCAGAGGGCGCGAAGAGCATCTTGCGACGAGGTACAGTTTTCGGCCAGTATGCCTTCAATCTGAGAGTCGTTGATAAGTCCGCATAGACCGTCGCTGCAAAGCAGCAGCACGTCGCGGCGATGAAGCGGATATATGCGTGTTTCGGGCTTGGCGGGCTCTCCGCTGTCGCCGAGCGAGCGGGTGATGATATTGCTGTCGGGATGGTCGAAAGCCTCGTCGGCAGAAATCTTGCCCTCGTCAACGAGTCGCTGCACAAAAGAGTGGTCGTGCGAGAGACGTACCAAAGAGTTTTGGGGGTTGTAACAGTATATGCGTGAGTCGCCGCACCAGGCACAATAGGCTTTTTCGCCCAGCATCCATACCAGCGCCACTGTGGCGCCCATGCCTTCCGACTCGCGGTGGGCTACGGCGTACTGCTTTATCGAATTGTCGGCTTCGGCTATGGTCTGGGTCAGGAAGCGGATAATAGTGTCATCGGAAGCAAACACATCTGCGGGGATGTCGGAAAATCGTTTTTTGATGCCGTCGATTACATATTGAGAGGCAACCTCACCGGAGTTCATGCCTCCCATGCCGTCGGCTACTACTAAGAGCGCGCCACGGGGAGAAAGCTCAACATCGGTGTCGTTGCCTGTGCCGGCGGTGGAGAGAGGGTGCTCAAGGTCGGGGCAAACCCAAAAGTTGTCTTGGTTTTGGCTTCGTCCGGCTTTGTCGCATTTTGCGGCTACATTAAAAGTTATTCGGCTCATTCTGGTTTATTATTGTAATTTGTTTGTTTTTTGTTTTTTACTTGAATTTGTCGGGTTGCGACAGGTAATGAGTTATATATTCGGTGATACCCTCTTGGGCATCGGTGAATTGTCGGTCGTATCCTACGCTGCGCAAGCGGGTTATGTCGGCGCAGGTGTAGTTCTGATATTGCAGCCTTATAGACTCGGGCATGTCGATGAAGTTTATCGCGGCGTCCGAGCCGGCTGCCTGTGCCGTAATTGCGGCAACGCGGGCAAACGATACAGGTTGGCCTGTGCCTACGTTGAAGAGGCCGCGGGCCTCCGTGTGGTGAAGCATCCATACTATCACATCCACACAATCGGTCACGTTTACAAAGTCGCGCTTCTGCTCGCCGTCGGGTACTGATGGCGTATTGCTGCGAAACAGGTCAATCTTGTCAGTGTTCGTGGCCTGCCAATAGAAGCTCGGTATCACGCTTTTCTGAGTGCCCTTGTGGTATTCGTTGGGCCCGTATACGTTGAAAAATTTCAGTCCGGCTACGGATGCTTCCGCCTTGGATGTGAACGCTCCTCTTCGCGACAGATACTTATCGAACAGGTTTTTGCTCCAGCCATAAAGATTGAGCGGGCAGAGCGAGGATAGGTATTCCATGTCGCAACGGTCGTCAAATCCGGCTTCGCCATTGCCGTATGTGGCTGCCGATGATGCGTATATGAAGCGTTTGCCATGTATACGGCAATACTCGTGCAAATCTATTGGCAGCCTGTAGTTTACGGCCAGAATCTCATCAGCGTCAGTAGCCGTGGTCGATGAGATGGCGCCGAGGTGTATGATGGCATCGAATCGTCGTTGCCTGAGGTCCGATAAAAGTGAGTCGGGCGAAGTGAATTCCACCTGCGACCGTTTGGCCACGTTGCGCCACTTGATATTGTCGCTGCCGAGGTAATCGCAAGCCACAATGTTGGTAAACCCGTCGGCTTCGAGACGTGCCAGCAGATTGGAGCCGATAAATCCGGCCGCTCCGGTCACTAATATGCGCTCATCGGTATTCATAGTCGGCAGGCATTGATTATTGCGGTTGAGGATTCGCCGGGTACAAGCGGTACTACAGCCACACGGCCGCCATGCGACAATACATAGTCGGCTCCTACAATGGTTTCGGGGGTATAATCGCCCCCCTTTACCAATACATCGGGGTTGAGGCTGCGTATGAGGCGCGAGGGGGTGTCGTCGGCAAACGGTATCACATAGTCGACATACTGCAGTGCGGCGAGCATCTGAGCGCGATGCCGGAGATTATTGACAGGGCGCCCGTCGCCTTTGAGGCGGCGCACTGAAGCGTCGGTGTTGAGACCTACCACGAGAGTGTCGCCATAGCTGCGGGCCCGGCGAAGAAGCTCTATGTGGCCGGGATGAAGTATGTCGAAACATCCGTTAGTAAACACGGTGACGCCCCGCAGGGCGTGGGAGGGCAGCTCCTCTACGGCTGACAGAATCTTGTCGCGGGCGCGCAGCTGCATGGGCGTCACAACATCCGTGCCGGGCGTTGAGATTTTAATGGCGGCTACTTCGGCGGCTACTTCGGCGGCCTCGGTGATTGAGACTCCTGCGGGCATGAGGGATAGGGCAAGAAATGCCGTTACGATATCGCCGGCTCCGGTTACATCACACACTTTGGCCGGCATGGCAGTGCAATGCGTGTATCCCTCGGGCGAATCGATGTGTATGCCGTCGGCTCCATCGGTCATAACGGTATACTTGCAATCGAGTATGCGTGAAATCTCGGCAAGCAGACGGGGAATGGAATCGGTTGCAAGGCCGTAGGTGTGGGCAAGCGACATCATTTCAGGCCGATTGCCTTTCACGATTGTGGCGCTGTGGTATTTGTCAAACGGGAGAGCTTTGATATCTACGATGGTAGGAATATTTTCGCGTAAACAGCCGTCGAGAATAGCGCGGCAGGCCGATGCCGAGAGCATCCCCTTGTTGTAGTCCGACAGAATTACAGCCGCGGGGTGCGCTTTGGCAATTGTTTCAACCAGCGTCTTAATATCATCGGGTGAGAGGGTAGCGTTGGAATCATTGTCAACGCGGAGCAGTTGCCGCCCCGGTGCAGCTATGATACGGTGCTTCTCGGTTGTGTAAGGTGCGGGGAGAATGGTCGCATTGATGCCCGATTCGGCCAGACATGATTTGAGACGGATGCCCGCTGGGTCATTGCCGGCAAGTCCGAACAGGCTCACACGGGCGCCGAAAGCGTTGAGATAGCGGGCCACATTGGTTGCGCCGCCGAGGCTGTATTGCTCGGATGTGCGACTGAGCACCAAACAGGGCGCCTCAGGCGAAACACGCTGTGTGTTGCCGTAGGTGTAATGGTCGAGCATCAAATCGCCTGCCACTATGATGTGCTGCTGCTCAAAGTGTTTCATTGGCGTTGACGTCGATATAGGTTGCGCCGATTCGTTCGGCAAATAATTGATCGCTGTAGCTGTCGCCTACCATTACAGCCTTGGTAAAATCGATGCCGGGGAAATCAGCTTCGATGTCAAGTGCCATTCCGGTGGCGGGTTTGCGGCGTGATGATTCGCCGGCATCGGGGGCGTAATAGATGGCGTCGATGCGGCCTCCGGCGCGCTCTACCATCTCTGTAAGCCGTTGATGTATGCACGCAAGCATCTTTTCGCTCACAATGCCTTTGCCCACGCAGGCCTGATTGCTAACAATGATGATGCGGCTGAAGGCTTCGGCCAGTGCTTTGCTCGCAGTTAGGAACCCATTTTCGATATGAAGCATATCGGGGGTGGTGACATATTGGTTGGGAAGAAGTGTGTTTATCACTCCGTCGCGGTCGAGCAGCAGGGTGTCGGCACCGTTGTCGGATGCTGTCTGCATGACTGTCTGCCAGATGCTGCCGTTGTTGGCCGGTATAGATTCCTCGATAGCCATACACATGGCATGAAGCAGACACATGGCTGTATCCTGCACATGAGCAGCTTTGTCAGACGGCAAAGCTATGCAACATTCGGCCATTTGGCTAAGTGTGGCATCGGGGCGCGACCCTGTGATGGCGAAGAAGCGTACACCCTTGTTGCGGGCGGTATTGGCCGCTTCGAGAATGTTTTTTGAACGGCCTGAGGCAGTGAGCGCCAAGATTATGTCGCCCTTTTCGGCAATAGCTTGAATCTGACGGGAGTATATGCGTTCGTAGCCGAAGTCGTTGGCTATGCAGGTGATAAGCGCCGGATTGCTGTCGAGTGAAATGGCGGCTATGGGCGCTCGTCGTTCGGTATACCTCCCCATCAGTTCCGAGATGAAGTGCTGTCCTACGGCAGCAAAACCGCCATTGCCCATTACTAAAATTTTCTTCCCCTGTGTAATAGTGTCGGTAATGGCCTTGGTGATTGAGTCTAAGGCCGATAGAGCGGCAAAATCCCCGCTCACGCACGTGAGTGCGCGCGTAAGGGAATTTATTTCGCGTTGGAATACGCTGATTGCTAACGCATTATCGGCCATTTGCGTGTGATAACGTTGGTGTTTTCTCTAATGTGTGTTGTCGACATTACAAAGGTAACATTATTTTGCAAATTATCACATATCGCAGTACATAAAAATCTTAGACCTCGTTCCCTGATATAGGGGTACGGGTTCTTATGGCTGAAGTGAGCGGAGTATTTCTACCAGACGTGTGCCGAGGCCTATCTGATACCCTTGACAGAGGTAGACTATGCGGCCAAACGAATCAGCTACGATAAACACCGGGCGCATTGCGGGCGATGCATCGATGTAGAGTCCGTCGAAGAGTGTCTGCTCTATCTTTCCGTCGGGGTCACTCCCTATCACGACGCTGCGCGGCAGTTGTGGATTGATTTTCGGAATGTCGGTGTCGTTCCTGTATATCAAGAAAATACAACGCGACAAGGAATCCAGCTCATCGGCGGCCGCACACAAATCATTTACCGCATGATGCGACGGCTCCGTATCCGGGTCGAGAAGCCCGAGCACATAGTATCCGCGCCCTGCCGTAGATAGCAGTGATTGCTCGGCCGAGGCGTTTTCGGGAAGGTAGAGAATCTCGGCATCAAGGGTTCCGATGACCTGGAGCTGCGTTGTGTCAGCATCTATTGTGAGTTGCACGTGTGTGGTGTCGGAGGGGGCGATGTCGAAAAAGAGCAGGCGTGAAAGCACGCTGCCGTCGGCAAGTCGGCGTCCGGAAGTGAGCATATAGCGTCCGGCCGACAGTGGCGCGGGTGTTGAAAACTGCTCGGAGACACTACAGAAATCGGGATAAGAGAGCAGCGAGGGAGCGCCGTCGACGATTTTCGATATAGTGAAGTGTGTGTAATACTTCGGGTCCGTGATTGACGAGTTACCTTCAAGTGAATAAGTGAGCATCAAATAGCCTCGCGTATCGTCGGTGTCGCTGCCAGTCTTTTGAGCAAAAAGCACATCATTCCATTTCCCGGAGTGGAAATATTGCGGAATGGAGGTGATGGGGTCGAGTCGGGCAGGTATGCCGAAACTACGTGCTCCGGCTACAAAAAATATGTCGCGCGATAGGGGCGAGGCTGATCGTTTGGTATAAACTCCCTGGGGGCACATTGTGGCTTGCTCGGGATACCATTGGAGGGTGTCGGCGATATTGCTGCGCACCCAGTCAACCCATGCAGCCGGAGTTTCTTTAAAGGCTTTGCGGATTTCCGAGGTAAACGTCTTTTCGAAAAACTGGCGGTAAGGTGTGAGTTCCTCCAAGCCTATGCGAGGCGACAGCTGGCTTGTTCCGTAGTCGGCTTCGGGAAGCGAGGGGTATGGCGAGGGCGCATGTTGCAGGGCGTCGCGAAGCACTTCTGCTGGTATATCGGATAGGTCTTTAGCCGTCAGTGATTTGAGTAAAGCCATGGCAAGCGGACGTCGGATAGGTGGGGTCTCGGTCAGGAAGTCGATGATTACGGCATGATTACCGCGGGCATCGGTTATCAATGGCCATAGGTCGTGATACGGAAGTTGGAGCGCGGATGCGATTTCTTTGGTTCGTGCCGAGTCGGGCCACGTTGCTATGTAGGCCATGCGCACCGAATCTTCGAGTCGCAGACGTTCGGCGTTGAGAGCCGCCTGCGCTGCCGTTACCGGGGGAGTGCAAGCGCCTTTGTCGGGCGGCGGAGTGATGGTGAAATTGCAGTTGGCCAATGGCGACGCTGACAAAGAGAGCGTGATGTTACGCGTTGATTTGTCGGCCTTTGATAAAGCCATTGCAGCCTGTCCGTTTTGCTGGGTACGGGCCCATACGAGAAGGTCGCCATGACCGGCTATGAGTGTTGCGCGTCCGTTGCTATCGGTATATTTTGTGGCAATGGGGTAATACTCTGCGTAGTTGTATATACGGAAGGAGACTTCGGCTGACTCAACCGGGCACCCTGCGGCATCGGTGACGAGCACCGTGACTGTATCGGTGGCTGCGTAATTGGCTGTTACATTCAGGTCGGTATTGCCGTTCTGTCGGGCGAGCACCTCGCCCGGGCCCGAGTAGCGCCCGAAGGTGCGTGCATGCATAAGCATTCCGCGTGAGGCGGGCTGATTGAACCACGCGAGGTCAAGTACAGGCTCAGGCTCACATGCTCCGAGAAAGTGCCACTGCCCGTCGGCCCATGCCTCCACCCAGGCATGGTTGTCGTCGGTATGAGCCCAGCGCGGAGTGTATACCTGACGTGCCGGAATACCTGCGGCGCGCAGAGCCGCAACCGCAAACGTCGATTCCTCGCCGCAGCGACCGATGGCCGACGAGAGGGTTTGCAGGGGGGAGTGGGTACGTCCGTCAGATGGTCGGTATGATGCCTTTTCGTGACACCAATGGTTGATTTCGAGTACCACGCTCTTCATGGAGTCGAGGTGCGCTATGCGGGGCAAAAGTTCTTCGAAAAAGGATGTGCGGTGAGCGTCGAGAGCCTCATTGTTGACTCGCAGCGGCAGCACGTAATGATAGAAAAGCAGGTCGGGTACCTTATGCCCCCACGCGGTTGTGGCCCTGGCGGTCAATGCCGGCCGAACAGCTTGAGTAAGATAGAATTGCGGCGTGCGATTGACCACGTCGCTTTGGGGCATGTATGCGTAGAGCATCATCATGGCCATCCGTTCATCATTGGTAAGGGAGTCGGCCGCTACAGCCGAGAGAACCTCGGACGGAAGCTGTTTGGCGCGTTTGATATAATCGCCGACAAAATCCGGGGTCGACGCCTTGATATAGGGAGATGCCAGAACGGCTATACCCGCTATTATGGCTGCAAATTTATGCATGTACAAGTTTTGAGAGTTGTGATACGATTTGAGATGAGGTAAATGCTCCGTTTCTCGCCGAACCATGTATCCACGGGCATCCGCTTGTATTGAGTATTTCGGCTGCATTGGCTGGATTCACGCCGCTGCCGGCCATGATGTGGATGCGACCGTTGCTTTGGTGTACAAGCTCGGAAATAAGCGGTAATCCCTCTAAGGCAGTGGCCTTTTGGCCCGAGGTGAGAAGTGTGTCGCAGCCTATGGCAATGATTTTGTCGAGCGCTTCGTGGGCGTCGGTGCATTCGTCGAAAGCACGGTGAAAGGTTACAGACATTCCGCCGGCTTCCTCAATCATGGATTTGCACGCATCGGTATCGATGGCCCCGCCGGGGGTAAGGGCACCGATTACAACCCCGTCGACTCCGAGTGACCTGCATGTGGCGATATCGCGGCACATAACCTGAAGCTCGAGCGGAGAGTATGTGAAATTGCCGGGGCGAGCGCGTATAAGCACACGCACGGGTATTTTAGAGTGTTGTAAAGCTGTAGTAATAAGAGCTATGGAGGGGGTCAAGCCTCCAACCTCGAGTGCCGTGCATAACTCTATCCGGTCGGCACCGCCTGCATTTGCTGCCATCACACTCTCAATGTCGGCGCAGCATACTTCCAACTTGCTTGTCATGGCTTAAGTGTGAGTTGTATAACGCGGTCAGTCTCACCTGTTGCGGCGGGCACATCTATTTCGGTTGTATCGTGGCGAAGACGAAATTTGATTTTGTCGCCGCTGATGAAGTGTGTGGCTTTGGTGACAGGGTAGCGGTGCGGCAGGCTTACCGTAGAGGCCTGCGGGTCGAGCACATGCACGTAGAGTGTGTTGCCACTGCGTGTCACCGTTCCCCAGGGCTGTACAGGAAATTCGCCCCCTGTTGTGGCGTAAACGGTGGAGCCGTAAGTGCGCATCCAGTCGCCTATGCCTCGCAAACGGTCTAAGGCGGCCGCCGGGAGTGAACCGTCGGGTTGCGGGCCGATGTTGAGCAGCAGATTAGCACCTTTGCCGGCAGCTTTCACTATGAGATGCACCAGAGTATCGACATCTTTATAATTCTGGTCGATAACTTTATATCCCCACATGCCGTTCATGGTCTCGCAAGTTTCCAACGGGAGTGGTGCAATTGACTGGCCGGAAAGGCCTGCTTTGTTTTCGCCCGGCAGGTCGCGTTCGAAAATCTGGATATTTTCGCCCTCAAACGGTGTGAGGTGGTGATTGTTGCCAATCAGGCAGGATGGCTGGAGACGGTGTATGAGTTCGTACTGCTCATCGAGCTGCCAATCGAACGGAATAGAATCGGCATCATGATCCCACAATCCGTCGAACCATATTGCGCCGATAGGGCCATATTGGGTGAGCAGTTCGGTGAGTTGGCGGTTCATGAAACTGTAGTATGTGGGCCAGTCGGCATCGGCGGGGTTACGGCCGGTTGTGAGTCCGGTGCGTCCGCTCGGGTAATCGGGACGAGTCCAGTCGATGTGCGAATAATATAGATGCAGCTTTATGCCGTGACGCTCACAGGCTTGGCTGAGCTCTTTAATCACGTCGCGTTTCCAGGGTGTAGCATCTACAATATTGTATGGCGATTGGGCTGTGTGCCACATTGAGAAGCCGTCGTGATGGCGCGAGGTGAAACAGATATATTTGGCGCCGGCCTCTTTGATGGCTTTTACCCAAGCGTCGGCATTGAAATTGGCCGGGTAGAATCCGGATGCCGCTTTGGCATATTCGTCGGCTTTCGGCCCATAGTTGAGATACCATTCACCCTGGCCGAACATACTGTATATGCCCCAGTGGATGAATATTCCGAAACGGTTGGCCGCAAACTCATTCTGCGCCTCAATGATTTCGGGCGACGGTGAGTATGGTGAGGATGTTTGTGCTGACGGATGCAAGGGTAACAAACCTGCGGCCGCTACTAATAATGTGTAAATCAGTTTCATGGTATAAAACATCGAAAACCCTGCATTGCGGATATTTTCCGCAAGGCCGGGTTCCCATTGTATAAGGTTGCTGAATTATGGTGCGTCAGAAAGGAATATCTTCGTCGGAGCCGCCGAGGGCTGCAAAGGGATCCACGGCAGGGGGGGGAGGTACGGTGCCGGGTGCGGGTGCCTGGGGCTGAGCGTTCTCCTTCTCTACCTTCCAACCGCGTATGCCTGTATACCAGCGGCCGTTGTATTCGCGGCTCTCTATGTCGAAGCTGAGAGTGATGACTTCACCTACATTGATGGGATATTGGTCGGCACGGTCACCGAAAAGGTCGAAATGCACTTTCTTGGGGTATGTTTCCATAGTCTCAAGCACGTATTCGCGTTTCTTCCAGTTGTTGCCGCTCTTCGATACGCCTGTCTGTTCAGGCAGGGCAAGTATGATTTTTCCTTTTACTTCCATTGATGAAATTGTCTATAATGATTTTTCTTCGCCAAATTTACGCAATACCTACGGTATGCACAAACTTTGACAATTAAAGTTTTCAGTCGATTTTTATTTCGGCGTCCGCCATCTCGGAGTATGCCTCCCATTCGGGGTCGTTCTCGGCTTTTATTTCCAGAGGCAGCAATGGCAGATGGGCAAGAGCTTCGTTGAGTTTGCGGCCGAAGATATTGGTGCTGAGCGTGTAGAATACCCAATCGCGCCGGCCGTCGCCTGTAAACACGCCGGTGAGTACGGCCACCGGGTCTTTGGCAAAAGTCGCTTCGAGGGCTTCGTGAGCCTGTTCCATCAATTCTGAAGTCATCTCATCGGGGAAACCCTGTGCGTCGGGAGTGTAAGGCCAGCTTATCTCCACACGAATGCTGAAACGCGGATTTTCACGAAAGCGTTCGATATCTTTCCGGCCACTCACCATTATGCGATTACCGTTTTCGCTCAGCGCCGGAGCGGTCCACCAAACCTGTTGACTCATACGCTATTTTTTATCGGTTTCTGATGTCGGTTCTTCCGGGAGTGGGGGAGGAGTCGCCGGTAAGGCGGGAACAGACTCGCCGTCGATAGAAGCGTCGGCATTGTCTGATGAGCTATTGTCATCGCTCTCAGGGCGCGAGGTTTCGTTGCCTTCGGTGTGCGAGAGTATCTCTTCGGTTCGCGAAGCCCACTGTCGCTTGCCGAAAATTTTCTCGACATCTTCAGTGAAGATAACTTCACGGTCGATAAGTATTTGAGCCAAATTGCCGTGTCCTTCGGCATACTGGCTGAGGATATCTTTGGCACGCTGATACTGCTCGTTGATAATGCGCGAAACCTCTTCGTCGATAAGGCGGGCACGGTCATCGCTGTAGGGCTTGGAGAAGCCGTAATCCTGGCCGGTGGAGTCGTAGTAGCTGAGGTTGGGGAGCTTTTCGCTCATGCCATAATAAATTACCATGGCATAAGCCTGTTTTGTGACGCGCTCAAGGTCGTTGGCCGCGCCGGTGGATATTCGGCCCAGGAACAGTTCCTCTGCCGCGCGTCCGCCAAGGGTGGCGCACATCTCGTCGAGAAGCGCCTGCGCGGGTGTTATCTGGCGCTCCTCAGGCAAATACCAGGCAGCTCCGAGAGCTTTGCCACGGGGCACAATGGTGACTTTGATAAGGGGATTGGCGTAACGCAGATGCCACGATACGGTAGCGTGTCCGGCTTCGTGTACGGCTATGGCGTGCTTTTCTTCGGCCGTTGTGATTTTGTTGCGCTTTTCGAGACCGCCGATTATACGGTCAATGGCATCGATAAAGTCCTGACGGCCGACTGAGTCTTTGTTGTGGCGGGCGGCGATTAGCGCGGCCTCGTTGCAAACGTTGGCAATGTCGGCGCCCGAGAAGCCCGGAGTCTGGCGTGCCAGCAAATCAACATCAACGGTATCATCGGTCTTGATTTTGCGCAGATGCACATTGAATATGGCCACGCGGTCGTTGAGGTCGGGAAGGTCTACATATATCTGACGGTCGAATCGGCCTGCGCGCAGAAGGGCTTTGTCAAGAATATCGGCACGGTTGGTTGCGGCGAGCACTATCACGCCTGAGTTGGTACCGAAACCGTCCATCTCGGTAAGGAGCTGATTGAGGGTGTTTTCGCGTTCGTCGTTCGAGCCCATGTTGGGGTTGCGGCCACGGGCGCGTCCCACGGCATCTATTTCGTCGATAAACACAATGCAAGGTGCTTTTTCCTTGGCCTGACGGAACAAATCGCGTACACGTGAGGCGCCTACGCCCACAAACATCTCTACGAAGTCGCTACCCGAAAGTGAGAAGAAGGGTACATTTGCTTCGCCGGCCACAGCCTTGGCAAGCAGGGTCTTACCGGTTCCGGGAGGGCCTACAAGCAGAGCGCCTTTAGGAATTTTGCCGCCGAGATTTGTATATCGTCCCGGATTTTTGAGGAATTCTACAATCTCCTCGATTTCGGTTTTGGCTTCCGAAAGTCCGGCTACATCTTTAAACGTAACGTTGGTTGAATTGTCTTTGTCGAATATCTTAGCCTTCGATTTGCCGACGCTAAACACTCCGCCTCCCGAACTGTCGCGTCCCGACATGCGGCGCATCATCCATATCCAGAATACTATGAGCAGTACAATGGGGCCGAATGACCAGAGATATGATGAGAAATCGCTGCCGTTTTCGTAGGCTACCGAACCTTTGAAGTATCCGGCTTTGGTCCACTCGTCGGTGAGATTATCCATCTTGTCGCCCGAGGGAATTTTTGCTATGACCACGGCTTTGTTCTGGGGATTCTGGAATCCGAGTCTGTTTGCAGCCGAATCGTCAAGAAGCGCTTCGGCCTCGTTCTTACGACTGTATATGGTAATTTTCTTAACTCCGCCCTGCGTAACTATCTGTTTGAACTGTGTGAAATCTACCTCCCTGCTCTGTGAAGAGTTGTCGAAATAAACCAGACCGAGCAGTATGGCTATTATGATGAAATACATCCAGTATATACTGAAGCCGAATTTGGGGGCACCCGGACGCGGAGGATTAGGATTACTATTTTTGTTTGGCTTGAGATTCTTCATGATTATATGAGGAGGGTGTCTGTTTAAATGAAAAGAGAGGTATTGTATTGAAAAAGAGATGTATCAGTCTAAGTCGGGAATCTCTGAAATGGTTGCGTCGCTCCAAAGCTCCTCGAGGTTGTAGCGTTCACGTTCGGGAGCTGTGAAAATATGCACAAGTGTATGTCCGTAGTCAATCACTATCCATTGAGCGTTTTCGTAACCGCTGTAATTATAGGGCTTTATGTTGGCTTCTTCGAGCAGATATTCCCGTATGCTGTCGGCTATTGATGCTACGTGTGTATTACTGGTGCCCTGACATATCACGAAAGTAGAAGCTGCGGCAGTTTCTATCGTAGATAGATCGATTATGCTGATTTGCTTTCCTTTGCGTCGCTGTATGCCTTCAGTGATTAGAGGAAGAAGGTCGGTTGATGTTGATATGGGGTTACCGGTA
>JAGAUN010000079.1 GCA_017620715.1 Muribaculaceae bacterium
CTCTCGATGGGCGACGGCACCTCGGTGGCCAAGGAGGCTTCCGATATCACCATCATTGACAACTCCTTCTCCTCGATAGGCCGCGCCGTGATGTGGGGCCGCTCGCTCTACAAGAATATACAGCGTTTTCTGCTCTTTCAGCTCACGGTCAATGTGGCAGCGTGCCTTTTGGTGGTGTGCGGCGCCTTTATCGGCACCGAATCGCCCCTCACCGTCACCCAGATGCTGTGGGTCAATCTCATAATGGATACATTCGGTGCCATGGCCCTGGCATCGTTGCCCCCCACGGCCGCGGTGATGCACGATAAGCCACGCAACCGCTTTGCCTCGATACTCACGCGCCCCATGCTTGGCGAACTGATGGCGGTGGGTGTGCTCTTTTTTGCCATTACATTCGGTTTCTACTGGCTATTCAACCATGCCGAAGTGACCTCTCTGCCTCAGATGCTCCATGCCGGCATCGGCTCTTATTCGCCCATGAGTGCCTACGAGGCCACGCTGCTCTTCTCGATTTTTGTATGGACTCACTTCTGGTATATGTTCGACGCCCGTTGTTTCGACACCCGCAAGAGTCTCTTTTCGGTGCGTATGAGCCGCGGCTTCTGGTCTATAGTATGGGTTATTGTAGCAGGGCAATTGTTAATCACCGAGGTGGGATACGAGTTTTTTAACGTCGAGCCGATGCTGCATAGCGCCGATTGGAGTTTCAATCCCTCGGGAGCCCTTGATCTTATACTCATTGTAACCCTCTCATCGTCGGTAGTATGGGTGCGCGAAGGCTGGCGCCTTCTGCGCAAGCAATCACTATGACTAAGGTAATACACATACTGCCGTATCATAGCCCCTGTGGCACGATATTGCTCGGGGCGCTCGGCTCACGGCTCTGCATGGCCGACTGGCCGGTTGAGCCGCATCACAGCCAAGTGTGCCGCCGACTGCAAAAAACGCTGCGGGCGGAGTTTCAGCAGACACCCTCAGATATTTTGCTGAGGGCTGCCGGGCAACTCGACGAGTTTTTTGCACGCAGGCGCCGCGTATTCGATATGCCGTTGCTGCTTGCCGGTACCGATTTTCAGAAAAGCGTCTGGGCCCGATTGCTCGAAATTCCTTACGGAACCACCGTTTCATATACAGATCTTGCGCGGCTAATCGGGCGTCCCGAGGCGGTACGTGCCGTGGCCCGGGCCGTAGGTGCGAACTCTCTGTCGGTTTTCGTGCCGTGTCACCGGGTAATAGGAGCCGGCGGTGCGATGACCGGTTATGCGGGTGGTCTCGATGCCAAACGCACTCTGCTCCAAATTGAGCACACTCCGTGATTGCGCACACCCTCTCATATACAAGAAAAGGCCGCTTCACAGCGGCCTTTTTCCGGTAAATGTATAGAAGACTCTATTGGAACTGAGTATCAATAAGGACATTTCTGATTTTCGACGTAGGTTACGGTACCGAACGGTACGGCATCGTTGCCGTGGCCGGTCTCGTCGCGTACCGTACCGCCGTCCTGGGTCTCGCCGTTGAAGCGCCAGTAGCCGATGAGGCCTTCCGATGTCGGGTCAACGTAGCAGATACCGGCCTGGAGCTGGTCAAGAGTACGGGCTACGCCCCATACGCGGCATTCGCTCACGTATCCGTCGAACATACGCTGCTGACCTACAGAGCGGCCTATTGAGAAGCCGTCCTCCCAGGTGTGGCCGTCGTATGCTTTCGAGAGGTTCACTACGCCGCCCTTGGTGGTAACGCTGTATATCTGCTCGCCGTCGAGATAGATTTTGAGCGATGAGCCGTCGTATACGGCGGCGAAGTGCAGCCAGTGGCCTGTCTCGAAGGGAGTGTCGCCCACGGTGAAGCCGTAGTTGGTGTTCTTGTCGGGGTTATCGAGGTCGTTGCCTATCTTACCGGGTGCAAGCTGGAGTATGTTGGTGGCCAGACCGGCACCGTCGCCGAAGCGGAAGAGGAAGTTTTCCTCGCAGCCGCAGAGCGAGCTGATACCGTTTGCGTTTCGCGGAGTGTTGGGGAATGATACGGGGAGCACCTTCATCTCGAGTGTCATCTGGCTCAGGGCCTTCACGGGGGAGTTGTCGTTGTTTTTAGCATAGAAGTTAGGTATGTTGAAACCGCCGCGGCGACCGAGGCTTGCAGCCTTGATATTGATTACTTTGGTAAACTGTACGTAGGCTGTACGCGATGATTCCATTACGCCGAGAGTACCACCCTTAACCTCCTTGATGGTCACGGGCAGACAGTAGCTCACACCTTCGGCCAGGCGCTCGCTGTTGGCCACGAGAGTGGCTTGCGATGACTGGCTGCTGCCGGCCTTGATGGTTACGGTACCGTTGTCCATAGCGTACGCATCGGCCGGGGGAGCCTGAAAGTCGCGGCCGTTGGCCTTGTTGTAGGCGTCGAGCAGTTCGGGAGCAGGTGCTATGATAACCTGCATATCGGAAGCGGCTTTGGCCGATGATGAAACGGTAAACACTGTTTCCGACTCGCCGTCGACAGCCACACGGATATTGCTTGATGTGAGGGTACCGGTCAGGTACACCACATCGGAATATTCATTGTGGTCGCTGCATGAGCTGGTAAGCATCATGGTAGCGGCAAGAGTGCCAAAAATATATTTCTTCATGATAATCGGGGTTGCTTATTATTTTTCGTAAATAGAGAAGTATCCGCAGTAGAACTCGACGCTGTCACCATAGTAAGAGCTTACCACGGGTATGCCAAGTTTGATGTAACGTGCGGTAACCGGGCCTGCGAATACTATATATTCGGCAGCTGACCATGACGAGCCGTTGGGGTTGGTGCCCAGTTCAAGCCAGTCGGTTCCGTTGGTCGATATGCTTATCTTGGTGCCCTGGGGGAAAGAGCCGTTGTCGTACCAGTAATCGCCCCAGTAATTTTCTGATATTTTACCGCGCAGAGCCTGGAAACGGCGCTCTTTGCCCATGTCGATTGTTACGTCGAAGGCCTGCTCTTCGTTTATCTGAACGGAGGTTTTTGCATCGCCGTCGAGTATTACCGACATGTCGTAGTCAGGCAGTGAACATGAGGCCGACCAGCCGGTGAAGTCAGTGCATTCAACGCCGGCGTTAGATACATCGGTCGATCTTACGATTACATCGGTAGAGATGTTGAGTATCAGATAGCTGGGTTTGTTGGCGCTCACACTCATGTCGCAGCCCTCGCAAGCGAGCACTTTCACGGGCACGAGGTAGGTGGCGTCGGGGTCGAGGTCGGTGAGTTTGGTCTCGTCGAGCTTGAGATTGAAGGCATCTTCCGATTCGTTAGCCCCCGCCGGTATGGTAAGGGTGGGATTCTCAATCAGGAGGATTCCTTCAGGCACTGCCAGATACTCGGTGCTGTTGGCATCGTTGTATTCGGCCACGAGTGAATTGTCAACACCGTAGGTAACTTTAGCCGGGCTTGATACCGGGCGGTTCACCTGGGCTTTCTTATTGAAATCTACCGACGATGATACGAGTATCGGCGATACAAGCAAATCGTATGAGGCATTGCTGCCGAAATCGTATACGAGAGCCTTGTCGGTGCCGGGAAAATCGTATGTCTCGTCGTCGTCACAACCGGTAATTACGGGTGCCGCGCACAAAGCCACTGCAGTGGCAAAGTATATTGATTTTAATGTTTTCATGTTCGGCAAGGATTAATAGATTGCTGGATTCTGAATCTGGATACACTGACGGAAGTGCCAGTAGGGCTCGATGTTGATGGCTGTGATTCGGTAGTTGCGGTGTATGTAGAATGCGCCGAAACCGCCTTTAAGACCGCCGTCGGGAGCTTTGGCGCGGGCCTGGCGGTACATCTCGGTGAGGGGAGTGCCCCAGTTGTCGCCGACGTTGCAGCAGAACACCTGCTTGCTGTAGGGCCATCCGCTTGAGAAGCTCGAACCGCCTCCGTAATCCTGACGGAACCAGTAGTTGGAGTAGGGCTCTACATCGCTCGGACCACCGCCGTCAACACAAAGGAGCTTGTCGCAGATACCGGGCTTGGCTGCCATCTCGTCGCCATAGCGCTCGCGTATCAGGGCCAGGCGCTCCTCTTTGGTCTGGTCGGGGTTGGGGCCCATATACAGGGCAAGGTGTTTGTAGAAGTGAGTGAAGTTGCTGCCCGAGTTGGGGTCGCCTTCAGGCTCGTTGTCGGCATCGAAGCCGTCGAGATCATTGAGAAATACCTGATCTACGAAATACTCGGCATACATCTCGAGCACTTTTTCCATAGCTTCCTGACGTTCGTCGCCGGAGAGTTTTATTGCCTCGAGATAAGCCTGCTTGTGGGGCAGGTGGTCGAGCTCTGCAGCTATACGTGTGATGGCAACCACGAGCATCTTGGTGCCTTTCTTCTTCTGAACGAATCGCATATCCTCAAGCACCTTGGGATCGGAGGGTATACCGCCCCAGAGCGAGCAGATATCGAGCGAGTCGGGCAGGCCGAGGAAGCTGCGGCCCATCGACGAGGGTGTGCCGTAGTCGGCAAACCAGCCGAACGAAATTTCGTGCTTGGTGGCCTTGAAGTCGCGGAGGTTCTGATAGTAGAGCTCCGAGTATGTATACGGATCGTTGAATTCCTGCATAGGTATGTTTTCGATGTCGTCGTTGCAGGCCGTGAGCAGCGACAGACCGGCGAAAGCAGGAACGATATATTTAAGCATTTTCATGAAATACTGATATATAAAGGTGATACATTATTTGCAATCCCACCACAGATGTGTGCCGGCATTGTCTGTTCCGCCAAGCATGGTGACTGCTTCCTGAACATTCTTGGTGTTGTTTTCAAACTCGGTCGAGGGGAACTGGATACGACGTATGATGTCGTTGCTCTGAACGCCCGAGGCATAGCTGTAGGTGTTGATGGTGACCCAGCCGGGATAGCCGGTGCGGCGCATTTCGGCCCAGGCCTCGCAGCCGTCGGGGTAGAGGGCAATCCATTTCTGGAGCATGATGCGCTGGAGCTTGACGTCGGTCGAGGCGGCATCGTCCCATGCGGGGCTAAGCTGTGTGAGCATCGATTTTACGTTTACGTTGCGGTTGTCCACAGGGTTGGTCCAGGTGTCGGGAGCCTTTGAGTCGCTGTCGGCGAGGTAGGCATCGGCAGCCGAAGCTACGCCGGCCGATTCAAACGAGAGGCGCACGCCTTTTTCATACAGTGTCTGCACATCGTCGCTGCCGAGATTGAAGCGGAGCTTGGCTTCGGCAAGCAGGAAGTAGGTTTCGGCTGCATGCATCCAGGGAAGGTCGCTGTCGGAATTGAAATTGGCCACAGAGGCTGCGTTAGGCATCGAAGCGAAACCCGAAGTCATGCCGTTGCGTATTCCGTGATAGCCGCCGTTGGTGGCTTCGAGGAAGTAGCGGGGCAGACGGGGGTCGTTGAGTCCGTTGAGGTAGCAGTCGATTGTGGCCGACATACGCATGTCGTTGAAGCCCTGTGTCACCTCGTAGATGGGGTTGGTGAAGGTGAGACCGTTGCCCTGATGCAGATTGGCATCGTCGGCCACACCGGTCATGAAGCCTGCGGGGTTGTCGAGACACTTCTGTATCTCGGCGCGGGCAAGAGCTTCGTCAACATAGCTCACGCGCATTGCAAGACGCAGACGCAATGTGTTGGCCAGGCGTGCCCAGCGTACCACATTACCCGAGTATACATAGTCGTAGCGGGCCATGTAAGGCTTGTTGGAAGCGGAGTTATAGGTATTGAGCACATCGATGGCCTGCTCCAGCTCGGTGAAGAATGCGTGGTATACATCTTCCTGTGAGTCGTAGGGCAGATTGATGGCTGTACCGAATTTGGTGTAGGGTATGGGGCCGTATTTGTCGGTCATACGGTGCATGGCCATTACCTTTACTACGGTGGCCAGAGCGCGGTCAACGGAGTTTTCGTCGGTCTCTTCGTAGATTTTGTACCACGGCTGCATTACGTCGGGGTAGGTATCGTTGAAGGGAGTGTCGTACCAGTGGCTCACCATAGCATAGTGGTCGTGGTGCCGGTTGCCTATGTTGTAGCTGTCTTTGATGTTGGCGAAGTAGCCGGCATAGTTGTCGCCGTTGAGCATCTGGTGAATCTGGTATGATCCGCCTTTGTCTTTACCTACAACGAATACGGCGCGCTGCATCTGCGAGAAGTAAGCACCGGTCTTGAGGTTGTCCTGCTCCATCATGCCCGGAGTCACTTCGTTGGGGTTTATGTTCATGCTTTCGAATGAGTCGGTGCAGGAGGTGAAGCATGCTCCGCTCACCATCAGGGCGCAACCGACCAAAGCTGATATTCTGGAATTACGTTTCATGTTTTCGGATAGAATTAAAGGTTGACTTTAATAGAGAAACCGAGGGTGCGCATGGCCGGGAGCATGAAGTAGTCCATACCGGAGAAGCCCATGTTGGTCGACGCGGTGAGCTCGGGATCGTAAGGAGCCTTTTTGTAGAAGTAGCAGAGGTTGCGGCCTACGAAGGAAACGTTGATGGAGTTCATCCATTTCACCCAGCGGTGCATGGGTATGTCGTAGCCGAATGTGAGCTCGGCCAGACGTACGTTGGTGGCTGAGTAGATGTAGTTTTCACCGATGTTGTTGCCCACATATTCGCAATACTTCTGGGCTGAGCCGGGTATGAACACACCGTTGATGGTGGCGCCGCCGGCATCGCGTATGGCAGCCGAGGTGGCCGATGTGCCGTAAGCGTCCATATAGGCCTGGGTCATTGACACTACGCGGCCGCCTATACGGGCGTTGATGAGGAACCCGAGGTTGAATCCGTTCCAGTAGAAGTCGTTACGCCAGCCCATAGTGTATTTGGGCTCGGCATTGCCGGCATAGATCCAGCCGTCGCCGTTGGGGCCGGCTTTCTCGTCGCGCGACACGGTGAGATCCTGGTCGTTGACAATGATGTGGCCGTGATAATCGCGTGCAAGAGTAGTAACGTAGAGGTCGCCTACAGAGCCGCCCTCGGTAAGACGTGAGAGCACGTTATCGAACTTGGCGATGTCAACTATCGACTGCTCTACGGTAAGGCCGTTGGCAAGAGTGGTGGGGCTCAACAGCTTCACTACCTTGTTGCGGTTGAGGGTATAGGTGAAGTTCGAAGTCCATTCAACCGGGCCGAGAGGCTGCTTGATGCCAAGCGAGAGCTCGATACCTTTGTTGTCGATCTGGCCGCCGTTGATGTAGATGTTCTTGTAACCTGAGGCTGCCGAAAGAGTCGGGTGGAAGAGCTGATTGTAGGTCGAGGTCTTGTAGAGCGAGAGGTTGAAGTTGATCTTGTCCATCCAGAAGCGGGCCGAAACACCTACTTCCCACGCTTTGGTGCGTTCGGGCTGGATGTCGTTGTTGGGATAAGAGGTCGATGTGGTAGGTGTGCCTGATTCGTAAGGATATGTCTGATAGGCAATGAAGCGTGTGGGTGCGTTACCTACCTCGGAGTATGAGCCGCGTACCTTCAGGAACGAAAGCACATTGGAGCGCATGGCGGGTATCATGTCGGTGAGGATAAACGACAAGCCTACCGAAGGATAAGCTACAGAGCTCGATTTGGTCCAGGCCAGAGCCGAGCTCCAGTCTATACGTCCGGCAAGGTCGAGATATGCCCATGAGCGGAAGCCAAGCTGTGCGGTAGCGTAGATTGACTGCGTCTGAGCGTGATAACCGTCCTGGTCGCGCTGAGTGTGCGTGCCGGTGGGGTTGACGTTGAGCCATGTGAAGTGGTTGGCTACCGAGTTGAGGTCGCCGCCATAGTAGAAGTAGTTGTACTTAAGGTCGTTGATCGAGGCACCGAGCACTGCGGTGAGGTCGAAGTCGCCCCAGCGGTTGGTGTAGTTGGCCATCACGTCGGCGTAGATCTGACGGGTGGTGGCGTCGCCCTTGAAGTAAGCGCCGTTGGCTTCGGCGAAGATAGCGTCGGTAGTGGCGCTGTACTCTTTCTCAAAGATGGCATTGGTATTGTCGACTTTGGCGCGTGCCGACAGATTGAGACCCTTCACCACATTATCCCAGTAAAGACCGCCGGTGAGCATATAGCGGCTCTTGTGGTTGATGAAGTTGTCGCGGTTGATAATCCAGTAGGGGTTCTGCATGGCAATACCCTGGTTGCCCCAGGGCCAGAACTGTGTCGAGAGGTTGCGCGAGGGGTCGTGCATCTCAAATACCTTGTAGGTGTCGAGCGAGTAGGAGGGCGACATGAGGTACGTGGCCACGATGGGGTTCATGTACTGGCCGTGGGCCACCATGTTGCGCTCGCGTATGCTCATATACTGTGCCGATACATCGAGACGGAGTTTGTCTTTGATGAGCTCGGTGGTGTTGCGTACGGTGAAGTTGTAACGCTTGAAGGTGTTGTTTTCAATGATACCTTCGGCGTTGGTGGCAGCCATCGACACGAATGTCTGGTTTACAGAGTTGCCGGCGGTGAGGGTCAGAGCGTTGGTCTCGTTGTAGCCGCGGCGGAAGAAGTCGGTGGGATCGTAGCTGCTCGGTACGGCAAGACGTGAGCCCCAGCTCTTGAACTCGCCGGTGGCCGCTCCGTAAGTATTCTGGAAGTCGGGAGTGGCTATGGCGTGCATAAACTGGGTTGAGTTGCTGTAGCTTATGCGCACGCGGCCTTCCTGACCTTTCTTGGTGGTAATCATTATGACACCATTGGCTGCATCGCTGCCGTAAAGAGCCGATGCAGCTGCACCTGAGAGCACCGACATTGATTCGATATCCTCGGGGTTGAGCATCGATACACCGTCGCCCGACTGTCCCATACCGGTAAAGTTGTCTTTACTCTGAGTTGTTTCGAGCGAGGGCATAGGTATACCGTCTATTACATAGAGGGCATTATTGTTGCCGTAGATTGATTTGGTACCGCGGAGCACCACTTTCGAGCCGCCGCCTATACCGGCACTCGACTGGTTGATGTTGACACCGGCCACTTTGCCTGCGAGGGAGTTGATGAAGTTGGCGTCCTTTACGGAGGTCACGGCGTCGGCACCGATTTCCTGTACGTTGTAGGTAAGGGCCTTGGCCTCTTTCTTGATGCCGAGGGCGGTGACCACTACGTCTGACAGAAGGTTGGTGTTGGGCTTGAGGGCTACCGAGTAGCTCGACGCCGACCCTACCTTAAGAGTGGTGGGGTTGAAGCCGAGATAGCTCACTGTGAGAGTGGAGCCTTCGGGTACATCGAGAGTGAAGTTGCCGTCGATGTCGGTTGAGCAACCTATCGAGGTGCCGGCCACCTGCACGCTTGCCCCAACCAGAGGCTCGCCTTCGTTGTCTAATATCTGGCCTGTGATTTTGCGGCTGGGCTTAGCTTTGGGAGCGGTATTGCCGCCGGCCACGATAATGATGTACTTACCGTCGATGCGGTAGGTGTAGCCCGAATTTTTGAGAATTTCGTTGAGGGCTGTTTCCACAGATGCCTTTTCGAGCGAGAGGCTCACAGGCTTTACGTTAGAGAGATTGGTCTCGTTGTAGCCAACCGACATATTTGATTGGCGTTCAACCTCTTTAAGCGCATCAATTACAGATATCCGGTCGGTTTTGATAGTGATTTTAGCTCCGGAGCTCTGTGCGAATGTTGAAATCGAAAGCGCAAGGCAACACAAAATCATGATGAGGCCTCGGCGCATAAACGATTTTTTGGCTAAAAATTCATACATTTGTAGCTGCGTTTTTATTGGTTTATTATTCTTACTAAGATAGATTTAGGTTTTTTAGAAGCAGAATGTAGGTGCTTCAATGCTGTCGGCGTAGGGATAATATATGCGACACCGATTTAAAACGATTTCATATCCGGTGAGAGTAGCAGTTCTCGCCGGATATTTTTTCGACATAGGCTGATAAGAGGGGTTTTCATGGCTATATATGGTTAATATCTCTGTATGTGCGATTAAGGTGACTGATGCGGCGGTCAGTTGTAGAAGTAGCAGCGGCCTTTCTCTATGCTGCATTTGCGGAAGCCCATGAGTTGGGTGAGCACCTTGGTGATTTCCTGTATATCGGTGTCGGCGTCGAAGCGTACTGTGAAGCGGTCGGCAACCAGTGCTCCGGGGTCGTAGACAAATGAAACCGGATAGTGGCGCTCAAGCACATTGAATATCTCTTTGGGTGTGCGTGAGCGGAACACGAGCTTGCCCGAGGTCCAGGCATCGGCCACATCCTGTTCGGGAGTGGAGTGCGAGTGGCTGTGGGTGGCACGGTTGTAAGCGAGCAACTCGCCCGGACGCAGTATGGCGTATTGTGTGTGATTGTCGAAACTTACCTTTACCTTACCCTCTATGAGATAGGCTGATACCTCATCGTCGTCGGCATAGGCCGATACGGTGAAGTCGGTGCCGAGGGCGGTAACGTCGAAGTCGCCCGTATTGACCGTAAACGGATGCTCGGGGTCTTTGGCTACCTTAAACTCGGCCTGTCCGGTGAGATAAACGTCGCGCCGCGGGCCTTCGAATTTTTCGGGGTAGAGCAGTGTTGACTGCGAGTTGATTATTACCTCGGTGCCGTCGGGCAGCGTGACCTGCTGCATATCGCCGGTGAGCGCCGCAACCTGCAGCATCTCGGGGGTGCTCTGCGAAGCGGTATATGTGAAATACGCGCCAGTGCACAGCAGAGCCACCAACACCGAGGCTGCAACTTGCCAACCAATCAATCGTCTGCGCATAGTACGCATGCGTTGCCGCAGGCCTATGCCCGTACTGTTGCGCATTTTTTCGAAAGAGGCGCTGAAGTCGTCTGAGTCAGAATTATCAGTAAGCTCCCATTGACTGCTCAGCTCGCTCTCTTTTTCAGCGGCGTGGCTTTCGTCGGTGAGCCATGACTCAAACCGTCGGCGCGTTTCTTCCGGATAATCATGACCGAAGTATGTCTCGATCACTCTTTTGATGTAATTCACTAACCTTATGCTTTTTTATATTGACGATTGGTTGTGCGGGGCACCACTGCTAAAGAAATTTTTGGTTAAAATTTCGATGCCCGTGCAAATATTATATGCTCAAGTGGGCCCGACTACGGAAGTAACAATATAAAAATAACAATCTTTAACAATTGGCGAAGCTCCTTGAGTGTCCTGTATATATGGTCTTCAACTGTGCGCAGTGGCAATTGCAGCTCCTGGGCAATCTCCTTGTTGCTCTTCTCCTCAAACCGGCTCATGCGGAAAGCGCGGCTGCGAGCCGCCGGCATGCGCGTAAGCGCCATCTCAACCAACAGCAGCAACTCGCGGTAATAGATGCCCTTGAGCGCCCCCGCCTCCTCGCACAGCTCCTCTAAGAGAGCCGAGCCCGCAGCATGGTCGGCAAACTCCCGCTCAACGGCCCTGTGGCGGAAGGTGGCAAAAATCTCGTTGCGGGTCATGGCGTAGAGATACGAATCAATATCGCAGTCGGTATTGTGCCACAACTCAGGCTTGCTCCAGAGTTTGAGAAACACACACTGGGCAATATCGTCGGCTTCGAGCGACGACTTTGTCAAGGCCGAAGCAAAATTTTTGACCTTCGGAAAGTGAGCTATGTAAAGCTGCTCAAATTGCTCGTCTTTTGAGCGGCTGCCGTTTTTCATTGGCAAATCAGGAGCGAAATGCTTGTAAAGACTGGTTTATTATATATTAAGGTATATAGTAGTATACGCTTGTGATTTCCTGCTGATTGTTATATGGTTGGAGCACAGCGGCAAATATACGCAAAATTCTCAAATAATGTATTTTTTAACGTTTATGCATAAAAATTAATTAAGCCGCTTGCCCGACACCAATACTGCCAAAACGGCAGAATGTGTCACCCGGCGCCCCCCTGCAACCTTTTTGGCACAAAATTTGTTTTTCAATATGACACAACCACCAATAGCGATAAAATCAAAATTCAAAATATAACAATATAAACTTTATTTATTATGGGAAAAATTATAGGCATCGACCTTGGAACAACCAATTCATGCGTTGCCGTACTTGAAGGCAACGACCCCGTGGTAATACCCAACAGTGAAGGACGTAACACAACCCCCTCGATAGTGGCATTTGTTGACGGCGGCGAGCGCAAAGTAGGCGAGCCGGCCAAACGTCAGGCCATCACCAACCCCAAACGCACCATCTACTCAATAAAGAGATTCATGGGCGAAACCTGCGATCAGGTGCAGCGCGAGATAGAGCGCGTGCCTTATAAAGTGGTATGCGGCGCCAACAACACCCCGCGCGTCGACATCGACGGCCGTGAATACACCCCCCAGGAAATCTCGGCCATGATACTTCAGAAAATGAAGAAGACCGCCGAAGACTACCTCGGCCAGTCGGTATCGGAAGCCGTAATCACCGTCCCCGCTTACTTCAACGACTC
>JAGAUN010000080.1 GCA_017620715.1 Muribaculaceae bacterium
ACTGGCTGAGCATACATCACAACCCCGTCGCGACCATGCGGTAGTCAGGCACCGCCCCCGAGGTTCCACGAACCCACCCGGCCTGTCACGAGCACCATGACATCCTTACCATAACAATTTAATTATGGGGCGGGGGATTCGGCGCGCAGCGCCTTCCCCCGTAACTCACCCTCAAAAACATGTAGCAGGGAACGCAGCGCGCAGCGCCTTCCCCCGAATGCACACGAGGGTAAGCGCCCTGCGGGCGCTATAGCCCTCGCCCCATATAGACTGATACCCAGCCATATAGCACAAGTAAACCGCTGAAAGCGGTTGCTTTGCACCTAACCCCACATTGACGCGCACGCGGCTATGTGGGGCACCACGTCACACAAAAGCTCAACGCCGAAGGTGTTGCTTTGCAGTTTAATATGGGGGGCAGGGGATATATCCACCATCGCCTTCCCCCGTGCCATTCCCTTCATCAATCCCGCATCGTGCATTGATATTTTCCTTATCAACAATTTTGGTAATTAATTCCGTACTTTCGGTATCTGCTTAATCTTAAATTTTTATCATCTTTGCAAACAAATCCCCAAACAATTCTAAAAACCAATTTATTATGATACGCAAAACATTCATCCATCTTCTATTTCTGGCCACAATAGCTTTCGGTGCCTGCGCCCAATCGGCCACCGAACCCGCCACAGTCTATTTCACATCAGAAATCACCCCACAGTCACTCGTCGAGATATATAAAGCACTCGGCGTTACACCATCGGGCAATGTCGCAGTCAAAATCAGCACTGGCGAATCGGAGCAGAGCAATCACCTTCGCCCCGAACTTATTGCCGATTTGGTTAAAGCGGTAGGAGGCACACTCGTAGAGTGCAATACCGCCTACGGAGGCAATCGTTCCACAACAGAGAATCACCGTAAGGCCATAGCGGAGCGTGGTTATACGGCTATTGCACCCGTCGACATCATGGACGAAGAGGGGAGCATGCTCCTCCCAATGCAAGACACCACTTATTTTGCCAACAATATGGTAGGCTCTCACCTGGCCAACTACGATTTCATGGTCAATCTTGCACATTTCAAAGGTCATGCCATGGGCGGTTTTGGCGGTGTGCTCAAGAATCAAAGCATCGGAGTAGCTTCGGCCGATGGCAAGGGCTTGATACACACAGCCGGCCGATTTGCCAACGCCGCCTCGGCATTTGAAACCCCTACCAACGGACAAGACGGTTTCCTTGAGGCTATGGCCGGAGCAGCACAATCCGTTCACAATTACTTTAAGGCCAAAAAAGGAATTATTTACATAAATGTGATGAACAATATGTCAGTTGATTGCGATTGCAACGGTCATCCCGACGCGCCCCGCATGAAAAATATCGGCATACTTGCCTCACTCGACCCGGTTGCACTCGACAAAGCATGCCTCGACCTCGTTTTCAACCATCAATCTACCGAAGGCGACGACAGCAACCCCCTCATTGAGCGAATCAACAGCCGTCACGGCACTCATATAGTAGATTATGCCGAGCAGATTGGGCTCGGTACCACCAACTACGTGATTGTTGACATTACACCTGCTCATTAATCCATTTCACCCTTCTATTATAGTTTAATGTAATGAAGCATCAAACCATTACGAAAGTAATTCTTTGTGCTATGACTGTTTCGGCTCCCCATCTTTCGGGAGCCGAAATCAGTGATACTCTTCATTCTCTCGATGAAGTGGTCGTAACCGGCACAAACCAAACTGTTCCGGCCAAACTGCTCCCCTATACAGTATCGGTAATCAACAACCGCCAGCTTGAAGCTACCGGACAGACACAGATACTATCGGCCATATCCGGAATGGTACCCAGCCTATTCGTGACTCAGCGCAGTATATTCGGCTTCGGGGTAAGCAATGGCGGTTCCGGTCATATTAAGCTGCGCGGTGTAGGGGGCGACAGGGCGAGCGCTGTGCTTATGATGGTCGATGGTCAGCCGCAGTTTGCCGGAATATATTCGCACCATATTGCCGACTTCTACGACAAAGAATATGTTGAGCGCGTAGAAGTCTTGCGCGGCCCGGGGTCAGTGCTGTACGGCTCAAACGCAATGGCCGGCACCATTAACGTGATAACCAAAAATACCGCGGCTGATGGCGTGCACACCACGCTCCGGTCGCAATACGGCTCCTACAACACCTGGCTCTCGTCACTCACCAACACCGTGCGCTATGGCAAATTCTCATCACTCGTATCCCTCTCATACAACCGTACCGACGGTAATGTCGACAACTTCGACTTCCGTCAGGCCGACGGCTACGCCAAAATCGGGTACGACTTCTCGGAGCACTGGCGTGCATACCTCGACTATACGCTTATGAATTTCCGGGGCAACGACCCTATTTATCCAACCCTCTCCAATCCGGCCTCGACCGACATCTATCGTCAGAACATAATACGCGGTGAAGCTGCAGCCACCGTCAGCAACACTTACGGCGCTGTATCGGGTTCAGCCCGCATCTATTACAACTACGGCAACCATTTTGTCGACGACCCGCGGCACTTTCACAGCACCGACAACCGGCTCGGCATAATCCTCTATCAGAATTTCTCTCCTTGGCATGGAGCATCGGCAACCCTCGGTTTTGATTTCGACACCTACTCCGGCCGCATCCCCGTCTCCGGCGGCAACAGCCATACCGAAGGCTCACTCAGCACCATCCCGCGTAAAACCATCACAGAATATTCGCCCTATCTCACCCTCTCGCAAGAGTTCATCGGTGGCGCAGTAAACGTAAATGGAGGTCTGCGTGTAGCCAACAGCGATAAATTCGATACGCAACTCATTCCGCAGTTCGGTTTCTCTCTTAATCCCGGCCACGACTTTACGGTAAAAGGAAATCTCGCAATGGGATATCGCAATCCCTCATTCCGCGAACTTTATCTATACCGCATGGCCAATCCCGATTTGCAACCCGAAAAGATGATCAACTACGAAATATCGGTGCGCAAATCCTTTTCCCGCTATTTATCCGCCGAAATCACCGGCTATTACAGTAAGGGATACAATATGATTCAGACCGTTGACCAAAAGAATCAGAATACAGGCCGATTCATCAACAAAGGCATAGAGCTGTCGGCTCAAAGCCACCCCCTCGATAATCTGTGGCTCAGCGCAACATACAGCTTCCTCCATACATCGCTCCGAAATCTTACCGGAGCGCCCAAAAACCAGTATTATCTTGGCGTGGAGTGGCATCCGTGGCGTTTTCTCAATATCGGAGCCGACCTCAAGGGCATAGGCAGCCTGTACGTAGCCGACAACATCCGCCATCAGAGCTACGCCCTGCTCAACCTCAAAGTCACTTGGCATGTATGCCGATACCTGTCGCTGTTTACCCGTCTGGAAAACATCACCGATGCGCGATATACCATCAATCGCGGATACGAAATGCCCGGCTTCACCGCAATGGGCGGCTTCAGGCTCAGCTTCTAAATTGCAAATGATTTCATAACTTTGCAATCGTATGCAACGTATTGCTTTTGAAAAGAGGGTGGTGCGGGAGATGATTGCAATGTATTGCCGTTGTCACCACAGTTGCGGTTCCGACCGATTGTGCGGCGACTGCAGCGCGTTGTTGCGATACGCCCACAATCGTCTGGAACATTGCGCCAAAGGCAATGCCAAACGAAGTTGCCGTAAATGCGAGATTCACTGCTACAATCTTCAATATCGGCTGCAAATACGCGAAGTGATGAAGTATGCGGGCCCGAGGATGCTATTACACCATCCGTGGTGGACACTGCGCCATCTCTGCTATGAACTCAGATAACTGCGCTATAACTTCGTAAACAATCCGTTAAAACATCAGTCTGCTTCGGCAGCCTGCAGCAGGTAAATGTCGCCTTGTGATACGAGAAGCCTACCGTTCATATTATCTTCATTGTCTTAGCAATGTGGCAAGCCTCCACGGAGTTTTTTACCTGTAGCTTGGCGAGTATCTCCTGACGGTGACGGCTTTAACGTTACTTTTTCCGATTTCTCAGTAAAACATCTACCCGATGCCGTGCGCACCGAATGGCTCGAAAGAAACCATGCCATATATTCCGAGCTTTGACCACTGTGCCAAATTGTGGTTTTGTCGAGAATGTTAACTTCTTTTTTTATAGGTGAATGCCGACAATCCGCAGAATAATATGGCGAATCCGGTCAGAGCAAGATATTGCGTCGAGAGGTCAGCGATGCTCGCTCCCTTGAGATATACCGCACGCATTATCTCGATGAAGAAGCGTGGCGGCACGGCATAAGTTATGTCTTGCGCCCACTGCGGCATAGAGGCTATTGGTGTGAAAAGTCCGCCCATGAGCTGGAATATCATTATGAAGGCGAACATCACGAAGATGCTTTGAAGAATAGTAGCAGATTTGTTGGCGATTGTAACTCCCAGCCCCGACATCACAAGACTGAACAGTATGGCGGCGAGATAGATACTGCCGATGTTGCCTGCCGGAACAAGTCCATATACAAGCCATCCGATAAGCATTCCGACTGAGACAACCAATAATCCGACAATCCAATAGGGTATAAGTTTCGACAGCACGAAGGTCAGTCTTCCCACCGGTGTCACGTTCATAGCTTCAATTGTCCCGGTTTCCTTTTCGTTTACAAGATTGAGCGTAGGCAGAAACCCGCAGATGATTATTATCAGCACTACCATCAGTGCCGGTATCATATAGTTGCGGAAATTGAGCGTCGGATTATATAAATTGAGTACATTGACCTGTGGAGCCGGTCTATTTACACCCGTTTCAGACAACCATTGCGACACTGTGGAGGTTGCGGACTGAGCCGCATACCTGGAGCCAAGCATTCCCTTTGACGCGTTGACCCCGTTGGCATCGAGCGACATCTGAGGATTTTCGCCCTTTGTCAGCCGGTCGGAATAATCGGCAGGTATAATCAGTATGGCATCCGCATCGCCATTTTCAATGCTCTTCAGCGCCTCATCGTAAATAAAATCGCATGACTGCACTGAAAGATATTCCGAGGCATCCATATCGGCTACAATCCGGCGCGACAGTTCCGAGCGGTCATTGTCAACAACCGCTACACTCACATTCTTCACATCGAGATTGGCTACCAGTGGAAGCACAAGCATGGCCATAAGCGGCAAAGCCACTATCACACGTGGAATGAAGGGATTACGCTTCATCAGCAGTATCTCCTTTTTGAGCAATATTTTAAGAATCCGTAGTTTCATCACGTGTTAATGCTTGGTGTTGAACTTTTTGATTGCGAAAATCAATACAGCCACAGTCATCGCTGAAAGCACGGCAACCTGTGTCATTACAAACGAGGCCGGAAGCTGCTGCACCATCAGGGTGCGCATTGCCGACACGTACCATCGTGCCGGAATGATACATGAGAACCACTGTAAAACCACCGGCATATCCTCAATCGGAAATATCATGCCTGAAAGCATCACGACAGGAAGCATAAACAACACGCCCGAAACGAGCAATGCCGTAACCTGCGTATTTGCAAGGGTGGATATTAACAGGCCGAGTGCAAGTGCAAGAATTATGTATATCAGCGACACCCATATCACATTGAGGATGTTGAGTGACACCGGCAACCCAAGAACTGCATAAGCTATGATGAGCGTCAGTGTCAGTATGATGCACGACAATATGAAATAAGGTACTAATTTTCCGAGTATGATGGTGCGCGGTTTGGCGGGTGACACAAGAAGCAAATTCATCGTTCCGGTCTCTTTTTCGCTTACTATCGATACGGAAGTCATCATGGCGCATATCAGTATGAATATCATTCCCATTATGCCCGGAACGAAATTATATGCGCTTTTCAACTGTGGGTTGTAGAGAGTGCGCATAAGCACAGGAGGCTTTGTGCCGTCGGTGAGCACACTCTCCACATATCCTGTCGCCGTCTGCGCCATGCTTGTGTTGGAGGCATCGGAGATTATCTGATAGGCTGTATTGCCGTTTTCGCTTTTAAGAATCACGGCTGCATCAGCCTCGCCCCGGCGTAGCATTGGCTCCACTTCTTCAAAAGCCACAATCCCTTTGAAGGTGAAATAAGAATTTATCCGCAGTTTTTCAATCAGATTGCGTGAAGTGTCATCATGTTTATTCACCACGGCAACGATATTGATGTTGTTGACCTCCGTTGATATTGCGAATCCGAACAGGAGCAGCAGTACAATTGGCATCACCAGAACAACTGTCATAGTGCGGGAATCGCGCGTAAGGTGCAACGTCTCCTTCTTGATCATTGATAGAAATACCGACATGGCGTTAATCTCCTCTCTTTGCATCTTTTGCCACAATGCGAAACACCTCGTCCATCGTGGCGCAGTTATATTCTTTTTTCAGATTCTCCGGGCTGTCCAATGCCTTTATCCGTCCGTCAACCATAATGGATATGCGGTTGCAGTATTCCGCCTCGTCAAGATAATGGGTGGTCACGAATATCGTCATGCCCCTCGATGATGCCTCATATATCAGTTCCCAGAAGCGGCGTCGTGTCACCGGGTCGACTCCACCGGTAGGCTCATCGAGAAACACAATATCCGGGCTGTGCATGGTGGCTGCCGAAAAAGCGAGCTTCTGTTTCCACCCTGTAGGAATGTCTTTTACAAGCGTATTCCTCATATCCGCCATTTCCAATGTCATGAATATCTCTTCTGATTTCTTTTTTATCTCAATGTCTGACATTCCGTATATAGTCGAAAATAGGGTGAGATTTTCGCTTACCGTAAGTTCTTCGTATAAAGAGAACTTCTGGCTCGTGTATCCGATATGGCGCTTTATATACTCGGCCTGACTCATTATATCGAATCCGGCTACGGTTCCCGAACCGGAAGTGGGATAACTCAATCCGCAAAGCATACGCATGGCGGTGGTTTTACCCGCTCCGTTTGCACCGAGGAATCCGAAAATCTCTCCACGGGCCACATCGAAACTGAGATTGTCTACAGCCGTGAAGTTGCCGAACCGTTTTACCAGGTTTCTGACTGAAATTGCAAATTTTTCATTCATTATCCGCCAGTTTTATAAACAGATCTTCTATATCGCCTTTTGTAGGATATATCTTTACATCGGTCAATCCCATGCCGCTTAGACGGCACATCGTGGCTTCAGGGTTGAATTCCGGCCGGGCCACAATATGCAGGGTAGCACCGAATGTGTAGCATTTCTCCACCTCAGGCATCTCGCGCAGGGCAGTGAGCAAAGGATACATTTCCCGGGCCGAGGCATTATAAAGATTCTCGCCGATACCGGCTATCAGGCCTGAAGGGG
>JAGAUN010000081.1 GCA_017620715.1 Muribaculaceae bacterium
CCATAATACCTATAGAGCCTCGCGACTTCCTCATCTCCAAAAACGATCACGAGAAGATGGACACGCCTGACTTGCAGGCATATATAAATCATCAGAAAGAGCGAGGCGTGGCCAATATCAAATCGTTTGAGATAGAATACCACCGCCGCTATGCCATGACGGCCGCCGCCTTTATCCTCACCGTGATAGGCATGGCTCTGTCGGCCCACAAGGTCAAGGGTGGCATGGGCATCAATATAGGCATTGGTCTGGTGCTGAGTTTCAGCTACATACTATTTATGACGGTGACATCCACATTTGCCGTGTCGGGCTATACATCGCCGCTTGTAGCCATGTGGATTCCCAACTTCATCTACACAATAGTAGCTTTTATTCTATACTACAGGGCGTCGCACAAATAACGCCATTCTCCACCTTTACTGACACAGCGCCGTTGACAAACCGGGTATTGGGCCTCTCCTCTGTCAGGGGTGATATGACTATACGGCCCCGGGCGTCGAGACTGGCCACCGAAAGGCGGTGACGGATACCGTTGTATACAATGCAGTGAGCCGCAATGCTATCTGACATGAGGCTTGGGCGAAAGTTTCAGCATATCGTCCCTTACCCAGTGCTTGTCGGGTTTGAGGCGTGTGCGTGTGAGCGATACCGAATCAATAAAAGTGACATGCCCGGGCTGAGGCTCGAAAGAGAGGGTGCCGTATACATCGCGCAGCAGTCGCGACGAGTCGGCGGCTATGCGCACTTCATGCCAGCCGTCGCCTATAAGCGGCTTCGATACATACTCAACGGTGCCGTCGGTATAATCCATAGCCATGCTGAGCATTGCGCGCGAATCATTATGAAGCATCTTGCCGCGGAAGGTGTATATGTCGCCCCGCTCCCAGTTGGGGTCGGAATTGAAGCCGAACGACATGGCTTGCGAGGGCATAGACGAGGCAAAGCGCCGAACGCGCACTCCGGGCCACACATCTACCGAGTCGCCCTCCATTGCAAGCGAGTGCTGCAATGTGCGTCCTGCCACGCCGGCCTGATCTTCGGCTATGAGCAACCGCTCTTCGAGCAGCGAGGCCACCTCGTCGTAAACCTCCACATACTTATCCATATGGTAGCCATACCATTGCAGTGACGAATCGACCATAGCCTGGGTCACGCCATGCTTGGCATAAATAGCGAGCTTGAGGCGATATTTGGCCGAATCGGAGCTGAACGAGGCCGTATTGGTCTCAACCACAGCCTCGCCGATGTGAATATCGGCAAGCAGCTTGGCCATATCGTGAGGCTGAATCACACTGTCGGGCACACCCGTACAGCCCAGCACGGCAAGTGCGAGCACCCACACGGGCAAAAGAAACCGATATGTGCGGCGGTTACTCTTCATGGACGGCGTCGGAGGGTTGCGGTTCGGGCTGCGAAAGGGCCTCGGGAGTTGCTATATACTTGTGATAGAAGAATATCAGCGCAAGAATGCCTACCGATATAGCGGCATCGGCAAAATTGAATATAGGTTTGAAGAATTCAAATACCTCTCCCCCTACCCAGGGCATCCAGTCGGGCCATGTGAAGCTAAAGAGGGGGAAGTAGAACATATCTACCACTTTGCCGTGAAACCACGGGGCATAACCGCCGTCGGGCGGAAAAATCTGGGCCAGGGCCGGCGGAAGCGGATTATTGAAAATCTCACCGTAAAACACGCAGTCGATGATATTGCCGGTAGCGCCCGCAACAATCAGAGAAAGGCATACAATGTATCCGCAGGCGGCACGGGCTGCGTGGCGTATCTTCCATATATACCAGCTCAGCGCCACTACAAGCACTATGCGGAATACGGTTAGAAACAGCTTGCTGCCCAACTCCATACCGAAAGCCATACCGTTGTTTTCGATAAAGAGCAACCGGCACCACGATGTCACGGTATACTCCTCACCGAGGTAGAAATGGGTTTTCACCCATATTTTGATAGCCTGGTCTATTATAATTACCGCGGCTATGATTATCGCGGCGAGTGCTCCTTTTGATATCTTCATGTGTATTAATGCTTTCCGGAATTTTTAGCGTCGATACCCAGAGTGGCGTGAGGCACAGCGCGCAGACGCTCTTTGGGAATGAGCTTGCCGGTCTCGCGGCATATTCCGTATGTTTTGTTCTCGATGCGCACAAGGGCGGCCTGCAGATGCTGTATAAACTTCATCTGACGCTGAGCCAGGCGTCCGGCTTCCTCCTTGCCGAGTGTGCTGGCGCCCTCTTCAAGGACTTTGAATGTGGGCGATGTGTCGGCAATATCGTTGCCCTCGTTGTTGGTCACGTCGGCTTTGAGAAGATCATAGTCGCGACGGGCCTTCTCGAGTTTCTCGAGTATTAGTTCCTTAAACTCCTGTAATTCCTCGTCGGAATAGCGTGTTTTGTCGCTCATTTGGATGTGTATTTAGGTGATACTTGGTGTGTTGTGGTATGTAGGACACAGGTGCCGTGACTCAGGCGAGAGTCACAGCTACCTGCACTTTAAGGGAGTCAATGTCGAGTGTCTCCACATCAGCGTTGCCGTCGGCCAGAGGCTCTACGAGTATGGCAGATGCGAGCACCTGGGTGGAGATGTAGGTGCCGAACTGAGACACCACTTTGTCGATGGCCTCCGATGGAGCGAAGGTGAGGATTATATTGTCGGTGATTTCGTAGCCGCGGCTCTTGCGGATGTTCTGCACGCGGTTCACAATCTCACGGGCAAGGCCTTCGTTGCGGAGCTCGTCGGTAAGGGTGATGTCAAGAGCCACGGTCACGGTACCTTCGTTGGCCACAAGCCAGCCGGGAATGTCTTGCGAGAAGATATCCACGTCAGAAGCATCAATCTGAAGCGATTCGCCGTCTATGATCAGCTCTATGCGGCCCTCGCTCTCGAGTCGGGCAATCGAGGGCTGGTCGAGCGCGGCTATCGCGGCGGCTACCTGCTTCATACGTTTGCCGAATTTCGGGCCTAACTTCTTGAAGTCGGGCTTCACACGCTTCACCAGGAGTCCGCTGTCAACGGTCACTATATCTAATTCCTTCACATTCACCTCTGCCAGAATGAGGTTTTGCATCGACAGCAATGCCTCGCGGCGCTCTTCGTCGGCCGGTACCATAATTTTCTGAAGGGGCTGACGCACTTTCAGGTCGGCTTTGCGGCGCAGCGACAGCACCATTGAGGTGATGGTCTGGGCAAGGCGCATGCGCTCCTCGAGCGGACGGTCGATAACCGAAGCGTCGGCCACGGGGAAGTCGGCCAGATGCACGGAGGCTGTGGTGCCCTGAGTAAGGTCGTCGTACAGACGGTGGGCGAAGAATGGCGCAAACGGCGCTATGAGAAGCGACACGGTGCGCAGACAGGTGTAGAGAGTCTGATAGGCCGAGAGCTTGTCGGAATCCATCTCTTTACCCCAGAAGCGCTTGCGGTTGAGGCGCACATACCAGTTGGAGAGGTTGTCGGTCACGAAGTCGTTGATTTCGCGGGCCGCACGTGTGGGTTCGTAATCGTTGAGGGCCTCGTCGACATTGCGCACGAGGGTGTTGAGCAGCGATATAATCCAGCGGTCTATCTCGGGGCGCTCGGACACGGGTATCTGCGGTGCGTTGGGGTCGAAGCCGTCTACGTTGGCGTAGAGGGCGAAGAATGAGTAGGTATTGTAGATGGTGGAGAAGAATTTGCG
>JAGAUN010000082.1 GCA_017620715.1 Muribaculaceae bacterium
GGTACCCACGAGCCTGCCTGTGCCGTATCGGGCGCTGCAGGCACGCCGGCCGTGGAGTCGGCCACGTGGGCGGGAGCTGCCGCGGGCAAGGTATCGGCGGTGGTATGCAGGGTATCTACGGGCATCGGGGTCAGCTGAGGCGAGGGGTTAATGTATCTTGCGTGAATAGTCGGTGGTGTCGGCCGGAGCGAGCGCCATCTCAACGGCTTCGTCGGCGTGACGGGCTATGCGGCATATATTCATGCACTCTGGGCGCATGCAGCCGGCAGCCACTGCCTCGCGCAGCATTGCTATGAGGGGGTCGTAGTAACCGTCGACGTTGAGTATCACCACATTGCCCTTATACAGGCCGAGCTGGCGCCAGGTGATGATTTCGAGCAGCTCCTCGAAGGTGCCCACGCCGCCCGGACAGGCTATGGCGGCCTGCGACAGGGAGGCCATGGTGGCTTTGCGGGTGTGCATGTCAGGGGTCTCTATCATCTGGGTGAGGGCCGGATGCTGCCACTCTTTGGCCACCATAAAGGCGGGAAGCACTCCTATGGTGACGCCTCCGGCTGAGTGTGCGCCCTCTATGGCGCAGCGCATCAGTCCGGCACGGCCGCCGCCGCATACGAGCGGATGCTCCGACAGGGCTATGAGGCGCCCTACCTCGAAAGCGGCGTCTTTAAACGAGCGGGGTATGTTTTCCGACGAGGCGCCATATACGGTAATGGCGTTGCGTATCTGCTGGTGATTGGTGGCGTTCATTGTGGATTGGTGATTGAGCTGCAAAGTTACGCATTATTTATTGCAATTGCCTAAGAGCTTCCTCTATATAAGGGGTGGGGTTGATACGGTAGGCGGCCTGCAGATAGGCGCGGGCTGCCGAGCGCGAGGCGGGGTCGGTAAACTGCCGGTAATAATTGCCCACATACAGCAGGGCGCGGTAGTTGGAGGGGTTGAGCTCTATGACCTTGAGATAGATATCGATGGCCCTGGAGGTGTCGCCGCACAGCAGATAGCCGCGTGCGAGCGAGAGCATGAAGCGCTCGTCGAACGGAGCACCCTCGAGCATGCGGGTGGAATACTCCACTATGCCGGGGCCGTAGGCGCGGTATGAGTAATAGCGCAGGAGGTAACCGTTGATTACGCGGGCGAGCCAGGGTGTATCGGCGCGCACAAGCAGCAGATAGTCTTCGTAGAGCGATGTCTGCCCCACCTCGAAGCTGGTGCGCTCGGTATAGGTGAAGAGGGAGTCGATATTGAGCCGGTTGGTCAGCGCCAGGTGGGTGATGTTGACCTGCTGCAGGGTGTCGCCGAGCATTCCGGCGGCTACTATGGCGTGTGAATAGTTGTCGACTGCTTCAGGGCGCTCCGATATGAGTATCGAATAGAGGGCGCCGGCGGTGGCCCACTCCTCGAACCCGAAATAGCGGTGTGCCTTGATGCTGTATTCGTCGTAGGTCGATGTCTGCGCCACGGCGCCGAGCATCGCCGCAAGCGATATGACTATGAGGGTGAGGCGGCGCATCAGCATTGCAGCTTGAGATTGAGTATGGCTTCGACTATATACATGCTGCGCACCTTGGTGCGTGGTATGTCGATGGGGTCGTAGAGGGGATTGGAGCTGGTGAGGGTGAGCATGCCGGGGTTGGAGTGGCGGCGCACACGCTTCACCATACGGTAGTCGTCCATCACCACCACGTAGATCTGGCCCCAGAAAATACAGTCGGGGTCGGTGACGGGGCGTACGGCTATGTATGAGCCGTCGAGAATGTCGGGTTGCATGGAGTCGCCCGACACGCGCACTATCACGCTGCCCGGCTTCACCGAGGGGAGTATCACGGAGCCGATGATACGGTCAGTGGTGAACTCGCGCGACAGCTCGGAGCAACCGGCGGTGACATCGATATCGTATACGGGCACTTCGCGGCCCGAGGTGAGCGAGGGGCTCACGTGAGGCACCGGCTGCGACTTCTCGAATGGTAACCCCTCGCCCTGCGCCAGCCAGCGTTTCGACACGCCGAAATCGGCCGCGATGCGGTTGACGAGGCCCTGTGTGATTGGCAATTTGCCATTTATGGCTTTTGAGAGATTGGCGGGGTCGAGGTTGAGGAGGCGGGCAAACTTTGTCTGGTTGAGGTGAAGTTTCTCAATCAGAAACCTGATGCGGTCGGCCACCGAGGAGTCGTGAGTGTGTGGCATAGTGGTGATGTATTGGTAATGCGATTGGCAAAGATACAAAACAAATTGACAATGCACAATTATGGGGCGAGGGTTACAGCGCCTATAGGCGCTTACCCTCGTGCGGTGGCAAGGTTAGTAGTATCGTTGGACGGGTCGGACTTTGAACGCTTTCGGGGGAAGGCGCTGCGCGCCGTATCCCCCGCCCCATACTTTGATTGTGGATTGTGCCTTAGAGGCGGGAGTGGGCGAGGATGAGCATTGACTCGGGGCCCATGTTGAAGAGGAGGTCGGCGGCTGAGAGATGGTCGGTGAAGGTGGCGCCGGCGGTGCGCTGCTGGTAGTAGGGCACGGTCTGCTCGGGCTCTATGGGGGTGCGGCGATAGTCGAGCAGGGGGAGAGTGCGGCCGGTGTCGGGCGACTTCGGGGCGAGCTGACGGCGCACTATATCGACTCCCAGAAGGCGGGTGAGCAGGGCGTCGTAGCGGCTGAGGTATCGGGTGAGGGGCTGGCCGGCTACGTCGGGGCTATAGAAGGGGAGGATGTCGTTGAGATAATACTCGAAGAAGGGGGTGCGGCCATAGGCCGATTTGAGGGCGGTGAGGTGAATGTCCCACCAGCGGTTGTGGTCGGAGATGAGTATGTCGCTCCAGAGGGTGCCGGCTGTTGTGGCGGGTTTCTGTATGGGTATGGTGAGGGAGATGATGCCGTTGGCGTCGGATATGGTGGTGCGGTGCACTGATTTGAGCCGCTTGTTGAAGGGCATGTCGTAGCACACGGTGGCCTCACGGGCGCAGGCTTTGGCTACGTAGTAGGCCACGGGAGGGAGGTAGGCGGGGGGCAGGAGTATGGAGAAGGTGCCGGGGCGCATCAGAATCCGGGGTTGGCGTTTTTGAATATGCGGTTCCATCGTATGCCACCCGAGAAGATGCTCTTGTCGGGGTCGAAGGAGATGAGCACGCGCATGGGCTTGCCTACGATATGGTCTTCGGGCACGAATCCCCAGAATCGTGAGTCGAGGGAGTTGTCGCGGTTGTCGCCTATCATGAAGTAATAATCCATGGCGAAGGTGTAGGTCGATGCGGGGCGACCGTCGATATACACGCGGCCGTCGGCGCCGAGGTAGGCATCTGGATGCTCCTCGTAGTTGCGTATGATGCGCTCATACAGGGGCCAGTTTTGGGCTGTGAGCTGCACGGTGACGCCGCGGCGGGGTATCCACAGGGGGCCGTAGTCGTTGTGAGTCCACTGCTCGCTTATGGTCTGCGGGAAGAGGTCTTCGCGCTCGGGGTCGACGGGCATGCGCTCCACGGCTATGACTTTGGGCATGGCCTTGAGTGTGGCGAGGTGCTCGTCGGTGAGCGAGGTGAGGTAGAGGTTGGGGGCTATGGAGGTGCGGTCGAGGTTTGCTGCTTCGATGCGCTCCCAGTCGGCCGCGGTCATGGGCGAGGAGGTCTGGAATATGTAGTTGAACTGTGCCTCTTTGGGCCAGGGCTGGCGGTCGGAGTTGATATACACATATCCGTCGCGTATGCTGAGGGTGTCGCCCGGCAAACCTACGGCGCGCTTGACGTAGTTTTCGCGGCGGTCGACGGGGCGGTATACCACCTCACCGAAGTGTTGGGGGTTGGCTGCTATGGCGTCGCGGCCGTACATGCGCACCAGAGTATAGTAGTCGGGGTTGGTGACTTTGGTGGCCACGGTGTCGCCGGCGGGGAAATTAAACACCACTATGTCGCCCGCTTCGATCTGCGATGTGCCTTTGAGGCGGTGGTAGGGCCATTTGGGCCACTCGGTGTAGCTCTTGGTGTTGAATACGGGTAGGGTGTTCTGCACCAGGGGGAAGTGTATGGGGGTGATGGGCACGCGGGGGCCGTAGGATATCTTGTTGACCCACAGATAGTCGCCGGTGAGGAGTGTTTTCTCGAGCGATGCGGAGGGTATCTGATAGTTCTGACCTACGAAGGTAAAGATGAAGTATACGAGTATGAGGGCGTAGAGTATGGCGTCGACCCAGCTCATTACCATGCGCACCGCGGGGCTTTTGCTTTTTTTCCACCAGGTGAGGGGTATGAAGCCGGTGATGTAAATGTCGAACAGCAGGGGCAGAAGTATGAGTGCCCACCAGCAGCCTACCCATGCCACCCAGAAGATAAACAGGGCGGCTACGATGCCGAAGCGTATCCAGCGCGATGTGCGTGTTTCTCTGATGGCCTTGAGGGCGCGGTCTTTGATTGAGGAGAGGGTCATTTGAGTATGTCGAGGAGTTTGGAGTTGGATATTATATGGTGCATGAACTGGGGCATGGTGAGGAAGCCCTTTTGTGTGGCTACCCACTCGGCGGCCATCACGGCGCCTACGGCGAAGCCCATGCGTGAGCGGGCGCTGTGGGTGATGGAGATGGTGTCGACGGGCGACTGCCAGGTGACGGTGTGTATGCCGGGCACTTCGCCTTCGCGGCGGTGGGCTATGGGGAGCTGACCGGGGAGCGGAGCGGGCTCTTCGGTCCACTCTCTGAGGGTGGGGATGCTGTCAATGAGGTCGTTGGCAAGCGATATGGCTGTGCCGCTGGGATGGTCGAGCTTGTGTATGTGGTGCACCTCTTCGATCTGCGGCTGATACTGGCTGAAGTTGGCCATCAGCTCGGCGAGGTAACGGTTGAGAGCGAAGAAGATATTGACTCCGATACTGTAGTTTGACGACCACAGGAAGGTGGCGCCGTATCGGTTGCAGAGGTCGCGCACAAGGGGCATCTGCTCGGTCCAGCCGGTGGTGCCCGATACAACTTTTACCCCCTGGGCGAAGGCGAGACGGTAGTTCTCGACTGCGGTAGAGGGGGTGGAGAACTCTATGGCCACATCGGCCGAGCGGAAGGCATCGGAGCTGAACGCCTCGGTATTGTCGGCATCAATCTTGCATACAATGCTATGCGAGCGGGCTATGGCGGCCTGCTCTATGGCACGGCCCATCTTGCCGTATCCTATCAGTGCTATTTTCATACTACAAAGATACGTAAAGTATACTTTTAAAAAAAATAGTACCTTTGTAAGCACAATGTAAGGGCTCGGCTTGTTAGAACACTGAACCCAAAATCGATAATAAAGTTATGGAAACTACCCGTCAAGCAAAAATCTCGCGCCTTCTGCAGAAGGAGCTGAGCGAAATATTCCGCCGCCAGACTGCCAAAACGCGCGGCACACTGGTGAGTGTGAGCACAGTGCGCGTGTCGCCCGACCTGTCGTCGGCCAAAGTGTATCTGTCGGTATTTCCAAGCGCGCAGGCCCAGACGGTGATAGATAGCGTGAAAGCCTCGGCCAAGACCATACGCTATGAGCTTGCACAAGTGGTTAAAACTCAGCTGCGCAAGACTCCCGAGCTACAGTTTTTTCTCGATGACTCGCTCGACTATATCGACAATATCGACTCACTGCTTTCGCCCCGCCCCGCAGCCGACGATAAATGAATACGGCTCTGCGCATAGCCTGGCGATATCTCATATGCCGGAAAAGTCACAATGCCGTGGGCGTCATCACCGTGGTGTCGATGCTCGGCGTGGCTGTGGCCACTATGGCCATAGTGTGTGTGCTGTCGGTATTCAACGGTTTCTCGCAGGTGGCTATGGAAAGGGTGTCGCTGGTCGACGCCCCGCTGAAGTCTCTGCCCCGTCAAGGCAAGATTATTGAAGATGCCGACTCACTGGCGGCGGCGCTCGAGGCGCTTCCGGAGATAGAGCGGGCGGTGGCCACCGTGAGCGAAAACGCTCTTGTGATATACGGCGGCCGGCAGATGGCTGTAACCATGCACGGCGTGCCCTCCGGCTATGGCGATGTGAGCAAGCTGCCTCTCACGGTGATTGACGGTGCGTATACTGTGGCCGAGGCCGACTCATCGGCTTGCGGCGTGATAAGTGTGGGCACTGCCTTAGAGACGGGTGCCCGCCCGTCGCTGATGTCGATACTCGATGTGTATGTGCCTCGCCGCATAGGCCGGATAAGTGCCGCAACGGCGGCCAACTCGTTTGTAAGTGAGCCGCTTACTGTGAGCGGCGTATATCGCATAGAGGAGTCGGACCACGACGCGAGCACTATTGTGGTGCCTGTAGAGATGGCACGCCGGCTGCTGCAGATGCCCGGAGCGGCGTCGGCCATAGAGATGACTCCGGCCGCCGGCGTGAGCGAGAGCAGCGCCATAGAGGCTGTGCACCGGGCCACCGGAGGGCGGCTTACTACCCTGACGCGCCTCGAGCAGGAGGAGGAGTCGTTTAAGATGATTGCGGTGGAGAAATGGATTACATTTGTGATGCTGGCCTTCATACTTATCATAGCGTCGTTTAACATCATCTCCACTCTGTCGATACTCATCATAGAAAAGGACGACAATATACGCACCATGCGCAATCTCGGAGCCACGCAAGGGCAGCTGCGTGCGGTGTTTTTCTACGAGGGATGGCTTGTGTCGGCCATAGGGGGCGGCATAGGCATCTTAGTGGGACTGGCGCTCAGCATGGCGCAGCAATTAGGGGGATTTATAAAGATAGCGGGCAATGAGGCGGAGCTGTCAATCACGGCCTACCCGGTGCGGGTGGAGGCTACCGATGTGCTTGTGGTGGCACTGCTCATCCTGGCAGTGGGTGCCGTGATAGGATGGGTAGCGTCGCGGTTTGTGCCAAAAAAGTAATACGCGAATTACAGGTGGGAAAGGGGCTGGAGCTTTTCAATGATATCGCCCTGGGTCATGCGACGGCGCTGTGAGAGCTCGGCGGCGAAATCGCGCGCTATGGCCTGCACGCCGTAGTGCGAGAATACACGCAGCAGGTATGAGTAGTTTTTGTTGAAGAGGCGGGTTGTCTCGTCGTCGTCGAGCGAACAGGTGTCGGATCCTTCGGATATGAGCAGCGACAGGAGGGCCGAACGAGTGTCGGGGTCTACATCTACATGCTGCATCACGAGCCGCCGACACATTACGTTGCCCATCATCATGGCCATCTGCAGGTTGAAGTTGGAGAGTATCTGATGCCATGCGTGTTTGGCCGACATGGAGGGGTTGCCGCTGAAAAATGATTCTTCTGTGAGCTGCAATATATCCTGAGGCTCACGGTCGAGGTCGACCGAGGCCAGTTTCTCTTCACCGTCGAATACCACCAGTGCTATCGACATGCCTGTGGCGCCGTAGCAACGGTCGGTATCGGAGATATAACTCAAATGACTGCTTTGCATAGCGAATAAAGCAATTAGTTGATAATCATAAGTTTGGTTACTTTTGCTGAGCTATCGTCGCCTGAGCGCGACGATACCATCACATAGTATACGCCCGACTTGACACGGGTACCTGAGGAGGTGCGGGCATCCCACACATAGAGTCCGCCTTCCGACTGACCCTGATGCACTACGGCGCCCGAGGCGTCGGCTATCTTCACGAGGGTGTTTTCCATCAGTCCGCTTATATACACATCGCCGGTGTAATCGGGGCGCACGGGATTGGGATAGACGAGTATGTCGGAGAAGTCGGAGCGTGCGGGGGTGGCGTCGCTGTGATATGTGAGCAGCCCCAGGGGTGTGCCTACATATATGGTGGAGCCGGAGGGGTCGGCATACACGGCGTTGATTTCATTGGTGGGCAGCGGCGAGTTGTCAACGTTGAAATTGGCCAGAATCTCGTTGCCGGTGGGCGAAACGAGGAAGAGGCCCGACGACTGTGTGGCTATCCATTTGCGGTTGGCTACGTCGACGGCTATATCCATTATCATCTCGGAGCCGAGCAGATAGTCGGCGGCATTTGTACCGTCGTTGCGGGGCACTTTGAGGTGGGTCACTCGGTTTTCGTCGGAGTTGATGGCGTTGCGGGGGTTGACTATCTCAAATATGCCTTCGCCGGTGCCGAGCCAGATGCGCCCTTCGAGGTCTTCCGCCACACAGGGGGTAAACTGTGGGGTGTATATTTTGCCGTCCTGGTCAACGATGGCCTCCTCGAACGAACGGAAACGGTCGTCGGTGAAATCGTAGGGTGTGCCGTTGTTGTCGTAAAGGAGTATCACCTCCTCGCCCACGTGATTGATTACGGCTGTGAGGTTTGATTTTTTGCAATGGAGTATGCGCACATCCTGGCCGCCCCAGTAGTTGATGGAGGGGAGGTCGATGTCGACCCAGTCTTCGCGTTTCACCTGTGCGGGGTCAAGTCGGCGCTTGTCGGACGGGAGCACCATCATACAGCTGCGCTGCCAGTCTTCGTTGAATACGGCGGCCCAAAGGTTGCCGTGCGGGTCGATTGACACACAGTATACAATGAGTCGGTTGTCGTAAAGGTTGAGCAGGGAGTTGGTCTCGTCGAACCGACCCAGGAACTCGGAGCCGCGCACTTTGTAAATGCCGTCGTCGGCTGTGGATATGAAGGCCACATCGGGGTCGTCGGAATCGGGAGTGAGCGAAGTGGGACTTATCGGATAAAGTCCGCGTGACTTCTGTGCGCTTTTTATTATAGGTACTTTGGCTTCTACGGGATAGCAGGTGAAGTCGGCAAGAGAACCGTCGGCAAGAGTGATACGTGCGGCATTCTGCACCACATCGAGTCCGCGGCCGGGGTTGCCGAATTTATACACTGTGGCGCCTTGATTCTGCATATAAAGATAGCGGCCGTCGACAGAGGGGAAGAAGTAGCATATCTTTCTTACGGTAAGTTCGTTGGGACGATAACGCTCAGAGATGGTGGTGACTCCGCCTTCGCCGTCGAGACCGTGACACGCTATGCCGTCGCGACTGAGCGACCACAGCTTGTCGATGCCGCTCCATAAGCCTAACTTCATTGACTGGAAATCGTCGGGCAGATCGGCCACCTTCTTTTCCATCACATTTTCGTCGAGTGTATATAGCACGCCGTCGGCCCAGTAATAGAGGGCGCCGGCAGCTCCGTGTATCATGTATGGTGATTTGGTGTGTTTGAATATCGGGGCGCGGGGGTCGTAGGTGGCGCACTGGCCTGTTTCGAAATTGATTGTATGGCGCATCACCACATAGAAGCCGTTTGCGGAGTAGAGAAGATACTGGGTGTCGTTGAGGCCGATGAGCTCAATTGGATTGTCGGAGTAGTTGAAGTGGAATGTGAGGGCATCGACAGAGGCGAAGCGCTTTCCTTTCTCGATGGAGCGTATTGCACCGTCTACCTTCATTACCAGATGATTGCCCAGAGCTGTGATACCGTATACGGGCATGCGGAAGATACCCGATTGTTTCACCTCGCCACGGTCAACGTCGTATTGCACGAGTCCGAAATTGGTGGCGAGATACATGTCGGAACCATCGAAATGCACATCATTGAGCGATATGGGCTTGTCTATATCTGAGGCAGCTATGTCGGAGAAGTTCCGCACTTTGCCGTCGTCGTAGAGCAGGTCAATATTGCCTGTGTCGTAGAATATGAGCAGGTATTTGCCGTCGGGGTTGTAATAGGCGTTGACTATGTTGTGGTCGGAAAGCAGATTGTGTGTGGAATACTGGAATGACTCCTGATTATCCGGATCGTAGGAGAAGAGGTTGCCACCCGAAATGTAGTAGACGAGGCGAGGTGTGACGATGGTTTTGAGCGTGGGGGCGCAAAACGATGAGTAGAGGTTCCAGGTGCCCATTTCCTGCGCCGGAACTATGGCCGTGCAGATGGCTGCCGTAAGAATAAGAAAAAGGTATCGGAGAGTTTTCATTTGCACTGGGATGTGAAGTGATTGGAGAGGTAATGAAGAAGGTGCTCGGTGGCTATGGCGCGGTGACTTATCCGGTTTTTTTGCTCGGATGACATCTCGGCGAAGCTCTCTGTATATCCCTGCGGGATGAATACGGGGTCGTAGCCGAAGCCGCCGTCGCCACGTGGCGCGGTGAGTATGCTACCCTCAATAGAACCTTCGAAAAGATGCTCTCCCTCGGAGTCGATAAGCGCAATCACGGTAACGAAGCGTGCCGAGCGGTCGGCCACATCGTGCATATTGCGCAGCAGCAGAGCGGTATTGGCGTCTCCGTCGTGCCCCTCGCCGGCATAGCGTGCCGAGTGTACACCGGGAGCGCCGTGAAGAGCATCGACCATCAGGCCGCTGTCGTCGGCAAAGCAGTCGTAGCCGTAATGCTGCTTTACATATCTGGCCTTTAGCAGAGCGTTGCCCTGAAATGTGGAGGCTGTTTCGGGTATGTCGGCATGGCACTGTATGTCGGCCAGCGAGAGTATGTGCATTTCGGGTGCTATGGCACGTATCTCGCGCAACTTGTGCTCATTGTTAGTGGCGAAAACGAGGGTGCGTTGAGGCGTCATTTCTATACTTTACTATCTATATAATAACGTAAGGGCGCCCCGTATATTATGCCACTACCACGTTGACAATCTTGCCGGGCACCACAATTACCTTACGTATTGTCTTGCCGTCGATCCAGCGTGCTGCGGCAGCATCGGCCAGGGCTATGCGCTCCACCTCCTTGGGATCGGTGCCTGCGGGTACTTCGATATTGTAACGCGGCTTGCCGTTGAACGATACGGCGTAGCGCTGTGTCGACTCCACAAGGTACTGCTCGTTGAACTCGGGCCATTGGGCGTCGCACACCGAGCCGGGCTGCTTCATGTCGTGCCACAGTTGCTCCGCCACATGGGGTGCGAAGGGGGCGAGCAGTATTATAAGAGGCTTGAGTATCTCGATGGAGGTACACTTCTGTGCTGTGAGCTCGTTGACGCAAATCATGAAGGCGGCCACGGAGGTGTTGAACGAGAAGCCTTCTATATCCTGTGTAACCTTCTTGATGAGCTTGTGAAGCGATTTGAGCGATTCTGCCGAGGGAGCGTCGTCGGTCACCCTCCATTTGCCATCTTTATAGAAGAGGCTCCAGAGTTTCTTTATGAAACGGTTCACGCCGTCAATGCCGTTGGTATCCCACGGTTTGCTCTGCTGCAGCGGGCCGAGGAACATCTCATACAGGCGCAAAGTGTCGGCTCCGTACTGCTCCACTATATCGTCGGGGTTGACTACATTGAACATTGACTTCGACATTTTCTCAACCGCATATCCGCACAAATAGCGTCCGTCGGGCTCGGTGATAAATTCGGCGGTGGCATAATCGGGGCGCCAACGGCGGAATGCCTCGGTGTCGAGCACATCGTTTGACACTATGTTGACGTCGACATGTATAGGCGTAACATCGTATTTGTCTTTTTGATTGAGACTTACGAATGTGTTGGTATTCTTTATGCGGTACACGAAATTGCTTCGGCCCTGTATCATGCCCTGGTTGACGAGCTTGCGGAAAGGCTCTTCCTCGCATACAACTCCTATGTCGAAGAGGAATTTATTCCAGAAACGTGAGTAAATGAGGTGACCGGTGGCATGCTCGGTGCCTCCTACATAGAGGTCGACGTTGCGCCAATAGCCGTTAGCCTCGGGCGATACCAGGCAATCGGCGTTGTGCGGATCCATGTAGCGGAGATAGTAGGCCGACGAACCGGCGAATCCGGGCATGGTGTTGAGTTCGATGGGATAACCCTCCGGGGTAACCCAGTTTTTGGCGCGACCCAGCGGCGGCTCACCCTTTTCGGTAGGCAGATAGGAGTCGACCGACGGGAGCTGGAGCGGCAGGTCGGCTATATCCATCATCTGCGGTACTCCATCTTTGTAATATACGGGGAAGGGTTCGCCCCAGTAGCGCTGACGGGAGAATATGGCGTCGCGCAGACGATAGTTGACTTTCACCTTGCCTATGCCTTTCTCTTCGATAAACTTCTTGGTACGGGCTATGGCCTCTTTCACCTGCAGGCCGTTGAGATTGAGTTCGGGGCCCTGTGAGTTTATCATCACGCCCTCTTTGGCATCGAAGCTCTGCTCCGATACGTCGGCTCCCTCAATGAGAGGTATGACGGGAAGTGAGAAGTGACGGGCAAAGGCATAGTCACGACTGTCGTGAGCGGGCACGGCCATGATGGCGCCCGTGCCGTATCCGGCAAGCACATAGTCGCTTATCCATACAGGTATCTTCTTACCGGAGAGGGGATTGATGGCGTATGAGCCTGTAAATACACCGCTCACCTTCTTGTCAATCATACGCTCGCGCTCGGTCTTATGTTTCACCTGATCGAGATAGCGGTCTACCTCGGGGCGCTGCTCGGGGGTGACAACCGCATCGATGTACTCGCTTTCGGGAGCGAGCACCATGAAGGTGACGCCGAATACCGTGTCGGCACGGGTGGTGAATATTTTGAGTTTTACGTCGGAGTCGGCAATGGGGAATATCATTTCGGCACCCTCGCTGCGGCCAATCCAGTTGCGCTGTGTCTCTTTGAGAGAATTCGACCAGTCGAGCTGCTCCAGTCCGTCGAGCAGACGCGGAGCGTAGGCCGATACTCTCAGACACCACTGATACATGAGTTTCTGCTCCACGGGATAACCGCCTCGCACGCTCAGACCCTCGCTCACCTCATCATTGGCCAATACGGTGCCGAGCTCCGGGCACCAGTTTACCATGGTGTTGCCCAGATATGCTATGCGGTAGTTCATGAGCACGTCGCAGCGTCGGCGCTCATCCATCTCCCTCCACTCTGCGGCAGTGAATGAGAGGGTATCGTCGGTAGCGGCGGCATTTATACCATTGGTACCGGAAGCTTCGAAGTCAGCCACGAGTTCGGATATGGGCCGTGCGCATTTGGCCTCAGTGTCGTAATAGTGATTGAACATCTCTATAAACGCCCACTGCGTCCATTTGTAATAATCAGGATCGCAGGTACGTATCTGTCGGCTCCAATCGTAGCTGAAGCCTATCTTGTCGAGCTGCGAGCGGTAGCGGTCTATATTCTGACGAGTGGTTATTTCGGGATGCTGACCTGTCTGTATGGCATACTGTTCGGCGGGAAGTCCGTATGCGTCGTATCCCATGGGGTGCAGCACATTGTATCCTTGCAGACGTTTGTATCGGCTGTATATGTCGCTGGCTATGTAGCCGAGCGGATGTCCTACGTGCAGTCCGGCTCCCGAAGGATAGGGAAACATATCCAGTACATAATATTTCTTCTTGCCGGGCTTTTCAACTGCCTTATATATATCGTTGTCTCTCCAGTATTGCTGCTGGCGGGCTTCTATCTCCTTATGATTGTATTCCATGCGTGGGTTAAGTATAACGTTATGTTGGGGAGTGGTAAATTATTTCACGAGTTTGTCTGAGAGTTCGAGCATGCGCAGTATGGGACGCTTTGCCAGAGGTATGAGACGGGAATCTACCTCTACCAGGGGCAACTCGTAGCGCAGAGAGTTGTACAGTTTAGTCAGAGTGATGAGCTTCATGAAGGCGCACTCATTGCAGGCGCAGGTTGAGTCGGCCGGAGGTGCGGGAATAAACTCCTTGTCGGGGCAGTCTTTCTGCATCTGGTGCAGTATGCCGCTCTCGGTAGCTACTATAAACTGTCGGCATGGGCTCTCTTTGGCATATTTGAGCAGTGCGGCGGTAGAGCCTACCTTGCTGGCCATAATCTGAAGCGGTTTCTTGCATTCGGGGTGCACCAACAGCTCGGCTCCGGGATACTGTTTCATAAGCTCGGCTATCTTCTCGAGCGAGAACTGCTCATGCACATGGCATGCGCCATCCCATATAATCATGTCGCGGCCGGTGGTGGCCTTTATATAGTTGCCGAGGTTACGGTCGGGGCCGAATATTATCTTCTCATCCTCGGGGAGCGATGCCACTATCTCTTTGGCGTTGCCCGAGGTGACAACTATATCAGTGAGAGCCTTTACCGCTGCCGAGGTATTGACATAGCTTATCACCGTATGGCCCGGATGCGCTTCTATAAAACGGCCGAACTCGGGTGCCTGACAGCTGTCGGCCAGCGAACACCCGGCATTGAGGTCGGGCACTATCACTTTCTTTTCGGGACAGAGTATCTTCACCGTCTCGCCCATGAAGTGAACGCCGCACATCACAATGATATCCTCTTTGAGAGTAGCGGCAATGCGTGCCAGGGCGAGCGAATCGCCTATATAGTCGGCTATATCCTGTATTTCGGCCTGCTGATAATAGTGGGCGAGCACGGCGGCCCCCTTCTCTTTCTTCAGTCGGAGTATTTCAGCCTTGAGGTCGAGCGCAGGGTCGACGGGGGCATCCACGTAGCCTTTGTCAATATTCATTATTAATATTATAGATAGTTTTTTTTTAAAATAAATTTAAAGAAGAATAATAAGGGGTGTTGACAGTATTGATAAGTTTTCAGCCATATTGTTGCAATTACGGGTTATTGAAGTGCCTCGCTATGGTATCTACATATTATAAACATACTATTCGTTTGCCTCTCAATTGATTCTATACTTTATTAACATGATGTTGATAAAGTGCAAAGTTAACAACTTTTTTCCTCATTCGCTCCATTTAATCTACAATTGGCTGCTCAAAGCGTATTGAAAATCTCGTGGTAATAAATTTTGCGGTTTCAGAGGGTGCGCTGTATGCAATTTTGGAGTGGATATGCAAATAAAGTTTTAAAAAGTTGGCGCGCGGTTTTCTACACTTATTTACATAGTTATTGACATACGGGCGAATTATTACTAACTTTGCGCTATACAAAGATACTAAAAATACCCTCAGATCATGACATACAAGTATGATTATTTGGTAATTGGCTCAGGAATAGCCGGCATGAGTTTCGCATTGAAGGTGGCCTGTCCGGAGCATCGGGTGGCACTGGTGTGCAAGACATCATTAGAGGAGGCCAACACGGCGCTCGCCCAGGGTGGTGTGGCGTCGGTGACCAATCTTGAGGTTGACGATTTTTCAAAGCATATACACGACACTATGGTGGCGGGCGACTGGCTCAGCCGCCCAGAAGCGGTGGAGAAAGTTGTGACCAACGCTCCGCAGCAGATCAAGGAGCTGGTGCGCTGGGGTGTGAGCTTCGACAAGAAAGACGACGGCACGTACGATCTGCACCGCGAAGGTGGTCACAGCGAGTTCCGCATACTCCATCATGCCGACAATACCGGCTTTGAGATACAGGAATCGCTCATAAAGGCTGTTAAGGCCAATCCGAATATCGATATATTTGAAAATCACTTTGCTATCGAAATCATCACCCAGCATCATCTGGGCAAGATAGTGACTCGGCGCACCCCCGACATTACCTGCTATGGCGCATATGTGCTCAGTCCCGACGGTGTTGTAGACAAGTTCCTGGCCAAGGTGACTCTCATGGCTACCGGAGGCGTAGGTGCAGTGTATACTACCACTACCAATCCGCTTGTGGCTACGGGCGACGGTATTGCCATGGTGTATCGCGCCAAAGGCAATGTAAAGGATATGGAGTTTATACAGTTTCACCCGACGGCTCTTTATCATCCGGGCGACCGTCCGTCGTTTCTCATCACCGAGGCGATGCGCGGTTACGGAGCGCATCTGCGCAATCATTTAGGCGAGCGCTTTATGGCCAAGTACGATGCCGAGCGCATGGAGCTTGCGCCGCGCGATGTGGTGGCACGTGCCATCGACTCGGAGATGAAGCAATATGGTCTCGACCATGTGTTTCTCGACGTCACACACAAAGATGCCGAGGAGACGCGCCATCATTTTCCAAATATCTATGCCAAATGCAAGTCGCTCGGTATCGACATCACTACCGATTATATTCCGGTGGCGCCGGCTGCTCACTATCTGTGCGGCGGCATCGAGGTTGACCTCAACGGTCAGTCGTCGATACAGCGTCTGTATGCTGTGGGCGAGTGCTCGTGCACAGGTCTGCACGGGGGCAACCGACTGGCTTCGAACTCGCTCATCGAAGCTGTGGTGTATGCCGACGCGGCGGCCACACACAGCCGCGGGCATATAGGCACGTACGACTGGCGCACCGATGTGCCCGACTGGAATGACGAGGGCACGCGTCACCCCGAAGAGATGGTGCTCATAACCCAGAGCATACGCGAGGTGAACCAGATAATGGGTACCTATGTGGGTATAGTGCGCAGCAATCTGCGTCTCGACCGTGCGTGGAACCGTCTCGACATACTCTACGAGGAGACCGAGCGCCTCTTCAAGTGCTCGAAAGCCTCGCGCGAGATATGCGAGTTGCGCAATATAATAAATGTGGGTTACCTGATAATGCGTCAGGCCAAGGAGCGCAAAGAGTCGCGCGGACTGCACTTTACAATCGATTATCCGCCTGTGCCACACACCAAAGCGTAGGTTCAGGCGTTATACATATATGATGAAAGCCCCGCTGCGGTATATACTGCTGCTTTTCACAGTGGCTGCGGCCGTTTGCCCCTCTATGGGGCAGACCGATACCGATTTGGTGATACCCGAGCCGGGCGACGGGCGCATACGCGATGTGCGCGGTTATTATTTTACCGAGATTGACGGCGAGGAGGTGATGATGGTGGTGCTCAACAATGTCACCGTATATCCGCCGCTGAAGTTTAAAAACAAGAAGGAGGAAGAATTTTACTGGCGCACGGTGCGCGATGTGAAGAAGACACTCCCCTACGCCAAACTTATTTGCGAGACGCTGCTCGAGACATACGAGTATATCGAGACTTTTCCCACGCAGAAGGAGCGCGACGACTATCTGAAGAGGATGGAAGATGCTATTTTCAAGCAGTATAAGCCGGTGCTGAAGAA
>JAGAUN010000083.1 GCA_017620715.1 Muribaculaceae bacterium
CTCCCAATGATGCATACCTTGCGTCAGGCCGGTATTTCATGCGAAATATATCCCGACCCCGCAAAAATCAAAAAACAGCTTGGCAGAGCCGACTCCCTCGGCATCCCGTATGTGGCGATGGCAGGTGAGACCGAACTCGCCAACAATAGTATGATGCTCAAACAAATGTCGACAGGTACGCAACAGCTCCTAACACCCGAACAAGCCATACTTGCCCTCAAAGCCGGTGAAGGCAATCAATGATTCACTCTATTCTTTATCTTTTGGGCGGACTTGCACTCCTCATCATCGGAGGCAACTACGTTACCGACGGCGCAGTAGCCATAGCTCGGCGACTTCGCATGTCAGCGCTGCTCATCTCTGTCACGGTCATAGCTCTCGGCTCATCGATGCCCGACCTTGTGGTATGCCTCAGTTCCACAATCAAGCACCACACCCCACTTGCCATAGGCGACGTTGTGGGAGCAAACATCATTGACCTTTTGCTGGTTGTTGGTCTTGTCTGCATAATACGTCCTATAGCTGTGCGAGGTACGATGCGCACATTCGATATGCCGATGCTCGCCTTATCGTGCATAGCAATGCTTATATGTGGAGCTTCTTCATTCATCGATCAGACGGCTTCCACAAGTTTTATTACCAGAAGTTTCGGTTTGCTGTTGCTCAGTTTCTTCGCTATCTTTATAACACTCAACCTCTATTTCAACCGCACTGCAACAGCCAATGCGCAGCCATCCGAATCCACGTCATCACCGGCCGCGTCACCTCAACACCATGCGCTCGGCTTTCCTGGCGCAGTTACCGTAGTTATATTATCGCTCGGAGCATTGGTGGTGGGTGGCAACTGGTTTGTCGACGGAGCATCGGGCATAGCACGACACCTCGGACTTTCGGAAGGTCTGATAGGCCTTACCGTAGTCAGTATCGGTTCTGCAGCGCCCGATCTCGCCACATCGCTGATTGCAGCGCTCAAGCATCAGCCCGACATTGCTATCGGCAACCTTGCAGGAGCCTGCATTCTCAACGTATTCTTCATAATAGGCACCTGCGCCGTAATAGCCCCGTTAGACGCCGACACTATCGGTTTGTTTGATTTCGGCACATTGGCATTAGCGGGCGTGGCCGTATGGCTTATATCGGCTATCGCGGGCCGCATAAGCAGAATAAGCGGTATTGCACTTGTGCTGCTCTACGTAGCTTATCTCATCAAACTCATTATCGATTTTGTGAGATAATCAAAAAAACATTATCTTTGTCGCGCAAAGCGAATCACAGGTCTCCCCGCCGATAATAGCTCGAATGGTGGAATGGTAGACACGAAGGACTTAAAATCCTTTGGCCATTGCGGCTGTGCGGGTTCGAGTCCCGCTTCGAGCACAATAAATAGCTGAAAAGTCAAATGATTTTCAGCTATTTATTTTTTGTGCCAATTACTTTTTTCGTCAGTAGCCCATGCCTGACCGCCAAGTATCATACGTACAGTAAGATAGGAGGCAGCTGCAGTAATAGTCATTGGCAGAAAATTATCAAGTTGCCCCGTCATTTCGGTCACAATCACGATTGCCATGATAGGCGCCCCGATTGCGCCGGCCATCACAGCACCCATACTGTAAAGCACCGCCTGACCTACGGGCAAGTGGCCGCCAAGCCACGTGTTGACAACAAACGCAAACAGATATCCCACCACTGCTCCGGAGAATATGGTAGGAGCAAAGTCACCGCTCACGCCACCGCCATTGTTGGTCAACGAAGTGGCAATGCTCTTAAGCAAAAGCACCAAAAGTGCCACGAGTGCCACCAGCGGAGCGCCGCCCATATCATCAGATAATGCAAAACGCACCAGCGAGCCGTTTTCGTCTGAACCCAACGCCGATGCCACTCCATAGCCTTCGCCATACACGGCTGGTATCAAAGCAATAATTGCCGAGAGCAAGACGCCGGCCACTATCACCTGTGCCCATCTGCGACGAATAGCCCCGAGCAACCGCCGAGTGTAGCGTATCACTCTGTTGTAATATATGCTGTAAAGACCGGCCACCATACCCATAACAAGCAGCGCGGGTACCATCGAAAGATTAAAAACGCCAATTGAGGTCAACACTATGTCGGGCTTACAACTGTCGAGCATATAGGCAACCAGACCGGCCGTAATGGAAGAAGCGAATATAAGCACTGTTGCATAGGCTGAAAACCCTAAGTGCATCACCTCGAACGTGAACATGGCGCCCCCTAACGGTGATTTGAAAATTGCCGCTATGCCCGCTCCTGCGCCACAGGCTATCATCATAGGCATATTCACCTCGGGTATTCCTCCCGCTCGTGCCACATTGCTTGCTATGGCCGCGCCGGTATAGGCCATAGGCCCTTCCGCTCCGCCGGAGCCACCCAACCCTAATGTTAGCGTACTTGCAGCCATCGGGTAAAATATTCTACTCAAACCGAAATTTAAATTTCCCGTCGCAAGTTTATGCTTTATCTGTTCTACTTCATGTTCGAGACGTTCACGAAACACATATCTGCAAATTAACGCCGTTACCGTAAGCGCAAGAAATGGGGTGACAACGCTCAGCCATCCATGCGCCACATTCATTATCCAATCTGTCACTCCGCCTATCATCCATTTAAGAGACCTCGCACACGCGCCGGCACAAACTCCTGTCACGAGGGCGGCAATAAGCAACCGCGTGCGTACTGGGATAAGCCGTTGTACAAACGACAACCCGGTAGTATGCGGTGCTTGTGATGAAGAGACTTGGGCCATAACTGCAAAATATACTTATTAAACATATAGGAAAAAAAGAAAGTTTTTGCACGCATTTTGTAAATTTGCGCAATAAAGTGACACTGACATGACCAACTCCCCCACACCTGATAATCTACAGATAATATCTCACCTTTTTGAACAGCATTGCCACAATATGAGCATTGCAGCCGTCAACCCCGTCGACGAGCACTCGCTCGAGGTAATGCGCCGATGCCTTGAGATAGGCATAGGCAAGCTGCATCTTTGCATAGCAGGTGAACCGGATGAGGCCGTTAACCTACTTGCCAAAGACCCGCGTACACAATTACACCTGTGCACCGACGTTGACCACGCGGCTCGGTGCGCCGTTGCTCTGGCTCGCGCCGACGAAGCTCAGGTGATATTCAAAGGGAGCATCAACACCGATAATCTTCTGCACGCAGCTCTCAACAAAGAGGTCGGCATACTGTCGCCGGGGGCTGTTATGACACATATCACAGCAGCTCACATCCCTGCGTATCATAAACTTATCATTTTCTCCGACGCAGCCGTCATACCTTACCCCGATTGCAAACAAGTGGAAGCGATAGTGGGTTACGGCAACGCTCTTCTGAAGTTCATGGGTGTGGCAAAGCCCAAAATAGCGCTTATTCATTTCACCGAAAAGAGCAACCCAAAATTTGAAATCACCACTACCTACGCCACAGTCAGGACTCTGGCTGCTCAAGGCTTCATAGGCGATGCCATAGTAGATGGGCCGATGGATGTTAAAACAGCGTGCGACAAACAATCGGCAATAATAAAACATATATCGGGAGCCGTAGCCGGTGACGCCGACATGCTCGTATTCCCCGACCTCGAGGCGGCAAATACTTTCTACAAAACTATCTCTCTTTTCGGGAATGCCACAACAGCAGGCATAATATGCGGCTGTCGTGTACCCATCGTTATACCCTCGAGAGCCGATTCCGTCGAATCGAAATACATGTCGCTCGCTCTGGCTGTAGTAGGCCAAAACGCATTTTCTTTCATATCAAAGTCCAATAGCTAATCAATGTATATACTTGTTATCAATCCCGGGTCTACATCAACAAAACTCGCAATATATCACGACCGTCGGTTGGAATGGCACCACACAATACACCATCCTATCGAGCAATTGCACAAATGCGCGACTATCAAGGACCAGTTGCCCATCAGACTGGAAGCCATTGACATGGCACTAACTGATACCGGCATACCATATCACTTCGATGCTGTGATAGGTCGAGGCGGTCTGTTACGCCCAACCCCGGGTGGAGTATATGAGGTGACCCCGTTGATAATTCATGATTTGCTCGAGGCTGAGCTGCAGCATGCATGCAATCTCGGCGGAGTGATGGCCCTCGACATAGCGCGCCGCCATAATAACGCTAAAGCATTTATAGCCGACCCCGAAGTAGTAGATGAGATGATGCCGGAAGCTCGCCTAACCGGAATCAAAGGACTTACACGCCGGTCGGTTTTTCACGCTCTCAACACCAAAGCGGCTGCTCGCCGTTATGCTGCTTCAATAGGTAAAAAATACCACGAACTTAACCTTATCATTGCTCATCTCGGAGGTGGCATCTCGGTAGCCGCTCACCTAAAAGGCAAAGTAGTCGACGTTAATAATGCCATAGGCGGCGACGGGCCTATTTCGCCCGAAAGATCAGGCTCTATCGCAGCGACCGACATCGTAGAACTATGCTTTAGTGGCCGCCATACCCGCAAGGAAATAGAACGGCTGCTCAACGGCGGCGGCGGTATAGCATCGCTACTCGACACCAACGACATGCGTGAAGCTATTGACGAGGCAGAAAAAGGAAAACAACCGGCTTCGGATATAATCAAAGCTATGGCTTACTCTATAGCCAAAGAGATAGGCGCACGTCAGGTTGCACTTCGTGGCGATGTCGACGCTATCATTCTCACCGGAGGCATAGCGCGCTCTCAATACTTCATATCTCTTATAAGCCATTGGGTCAGCTATATCGCGCCTATAATAGTCAACAGCGATGACAACGAAATGGAGGCTCTTGCCTCCAATGCTTATAACGCACTTGCCGGCATATTACCTCTTTCGGTATATAACCCTGGCGATTAACGCGCTGAAATCATTGGGTGTCAAGATCGAAAGTGTTATCTTTGCCCCATGAAAACACTTAGCACCTCCGTACTCATTGCCCTGGCAATATCGTTGTGGCAATGTTCAGGCCATTCTGCCTCCCCGTCATCGTCATCCGAATCATCTGACACAATCGACTCCATCTCTCAGGTAGTGTCCAAAGAGCTTACTCTCCCCGATACTTCTTTTCCCTCTGTCGAAAGAATCAAATACACTATATCGATAGTTGATACATCCGATGCCGCATTAGCATCTACGGCCAACCTTTATGCGCAGGTCGACGGAGCTCTCACCTTCCGCAAAGGGCCTCAGCGCGATGCAGATTTTGGCGGACATCTCGACTCGGTTCCTTCAGCATTTGAAGTAGATTGGACTTTCCGTACTCACGAAGACTATACCCCCACTAAATTCGGGGCATGGGGAGGTGGAACGGGATGGACCGGGCAGCCTCTTTATATACAATGGCCTGAATCATACGTAAAGCAGTTCAAGCAATCGCTGCTCATGAACGACGATTGCTCGGGCCGAGAAATCATGGTAGGCTCTCTTGCTGCCAAAGTGTATTTCATAGACTTCGAAACCGGTAAAGCATCGCGAACCCCTATAGATGTTACCAACCCAATCAAAGGCACCATATCGCTTGACCCGACACTCAACGGCAATCTATACGTTGGCCATGGCGTACCGGCTCACGGTGAGATGGGTGCTATGGTCATAGACCTTTTCAAGGCACGACGCACACACTTCTTCGGGCCCGACCCCAAAGCTCAGCGCAATTGGGGCGCTTACGACTCATCACCCATCCGCGTCGGGCAATTCCTTTTCCGGCCCGGAGAAAACGGCAGCATATACAAATTTGTGGTATCGCAAGGTCAGCTCCGCCTGCACACCGTGCTCCGATACACCGCAGGCGGCAGTGCACCCGGCATTGAAGCATCGATGAGCGTATACGGCAATTATGGCTTCACGGCCGACAATGCCGGCAACATTCTATGCATCAACCTCAATACCATGCACCCCGTATGGCATTACAAGTTGCCCGACGATGTGGATTCCACTCCCGTAATATGCGTTGAGGACGATGGCAAAGCATACCTGTATACCGGTTGCGAAGTAGAACACCCCGGCGTGACCGAAGCCGTATTTGTAAAACTCGACGCTCTTACCGGCCGCGAAGTCTGGACCAACCATATCCCCGCTCAGCGCGCCAATGTCGGTTCAAAGCACTTCGACGGAGGATACTACTCCACCGCGCTTCCCGGAAGTGGCGACTGTAAAGACCTTATATTGGTCAACGTAGTGCATAATACAAGCGGCATGAACGGCTCATTCTCCGCTATCGAACGTGCCACAGGCAAAACGCGCTATACCACCCCGCTGCGATACTATGCATGGTCGTCGCCGGTAGGCTTCATGGGGCCTGACAATAAAATGTATATAGTCACGGCCGACTGCAGCGGACGTCTTTACCTCATAAGGGGCATTGACGGGAAAATAATAACCACATCGGTTGTCGGAGCCAACTTCGAGTCCTCACCCGTAGTTGTCGGCAATTCTATAGTAGTAGGATCGCGAGGCAACTCAATATATCGCGTCACCATAAAATAGTAGAGGCAAATTTCATCCCATACCGATATGTTTAGATTTTTCACAATACTCATCTCTCTGCTGTACACCATAGCAGCAAACGGGCACGAACTCAAAGCCCACCGCTCGCAGGTAGCAGGCAGCTACAATTTTTGGATGTACGAACCCGATTCCGCTCTCACCGCGCCTAAGCCCCTCGTTATATTCCTGCATGGTGCGAGTCTTTGCGGCAACAATCTCGAACGCGTACGTCATTACGGCACCATCGATGCCATAGAACGTGGGCGGCACATCGACTCTTACGTAATAGCGCCGCAAAACCCCGGAGGCTCATGGTCGCCGGCAAAAATAATGAAACTCGTAGAGTGGGCATACCAAAACCACAATATCGACACCACACGCCTATATGTCATCGGAATGAGCCTTGGTGGCTACGGCACTTTAGACTTTGTAGCCACGTACCCCGATAAAGTAGCAGCCGCCATGGCGTTTTGTGGAGGAGCCACAGCCAAGAACCTCGAATCACTTGGCGAGGTACCCCTTTGGATAGTACACGGCACTGCCGATCGTGCAGTAGGCGTTTCGGAGAGCGACCGTGTAGTACAAGCCATCCGTCAAAGTCCGTCACGCGGAAGCCGTTTACTCTACAATCGTGTAGCGGGAATGAATCACGGCCACCCGGCACGATTCTTCTATCTACAGGATACTTACGACTGGCTTTTCAGCCACAACATATTACAGGAAGGACGTCCTGTATCCGAAGCCTTCAATATCACCGAGAAATCAAAAAACGCCTACACCAACCTCACCCACACTCCCCGTCCCAAAAAGACCAAGCCCTCCAAAAAACGCAAATCCAAAAAGCGCACCCGCACCCACCGCACATCCCGCCGATAATAACCGCACTCATAACACATCTTCTCAATTATCTATATAATACATTCACGCGCCTATACTAATTCTCATTCATTATTGGTGGGTGGATGCCTGACCTTGCATTTATCCTCAAACTATCTTGATTTATATAGCGGCTCACATTAGATGAGAGCAACCATCCATATCTACACCCACGAGAAAAAATAGGGAGATATATAGAGGTATATATATGTGAGAGGCCCCGGCGCGGTTGGCGTCGGGGCCTTTCGGGTTGTTGCAGGGGGCGGTTACCTACTTTCCCACTTTCGCAGTATCATCGGCGTGGTGAGGTTTAACTTCTCTGTTCGGGATGGGAAGAG
>JAGAUN010000084.1 GCA_017620715.1 Muribaculaceae bacterium
AGAAGAAGTCCCAGTTGTTGTATGGCCATGAGCCGCCGCGGTTTTCGATAGTCATGAAGCTTGACAGAGAACCGTTGAAGGCGGGGAATTTTACCCATGCGGCAACTGAGAATGATTTGTTGGCCTGAATGCCGAGTGAGCCTACGTTGACACCTACCCAACGGCCCTGGAATTCGATGCCGCGCGATGCCATACCGTCGGCGTCGCGGCCGGTGTATGAGAATGTGCGGGGCTCGTTGACTTTTATAGTTACGGGCTCTGCGGCGTCGGTGCCGGCGTATGTGTCGAACTCAGCATCGTCGGTGTAGTCGGCAACGGTGGCGTTGTTGAGGGCGAGTGAGTAGATTTCGGGGAGGGCGCCTGTTTCGTCGGGCGAAACGCTGATGTAATTGCGGTAGGTCTTGGTTGTGCCGTTGTGGGTTTCGGTCACTGTGTACTGGTCTACTGCGGGGAGGCCGGGGCATGTAACTTCAACGCCTGAGCCTGTCCATACTGTGCTGCCTGCGGAGTTGGTGATAGTCCATGTTGCGGATGCGTGCAGGGGATCTACGAACGAGAGGGTGAATTTCTCGTTGGCTTTGAGGATGCTCTTGTTGCAGGTTATTTCGTCGGTGCCCTGATATGCCGGAAGGGTGATATAGTCGGTCCAGGTGATTGCCGATTCGGTGAGGTAGTCGGCGCTTACGGCCGATACGCCTACACGTACACGGGTGCTGGGAGCCTCACCGTCGACAGGTACGGAGAAGCAGATGCCGGCCCATGAGGTGGTGATACCCATGTTGTGGGGCTCGAAGCCTTCCTGCTGGGCGTACATGCGGAAGAGTGATGTGTTGACGTCGGCGTTGTATACGGGCTCGCCTGCTGCGGCGGTATTAGCCATGTTCCAGGTGAACTTAATGTCGGCTCCGGAGTGGTTGTAGGCAAGCACTTTAGAGGTCTTGATTATGGGAGCCTGGGGTGTGGTGCGCTTTGTGATGTTGGTTTCGAGTGCTTCTGTCTGTGTGCCGGGGTACCATCCGAATTCGCCAAGGAGGAGCTCCATGTTTTTGGCGTTTTTGAATTCGAGACCTATGATGCCTACACCACCTTTGGCAGCGGTGTAATTTCGTGCCATGTTGGTGGTGATGTTGAATACTTTGGTCACCCAACCGTCGGCGCCGTCGGCGTAGCTTTCGTCGCATACGTCGGCCGATTCGTCGACCGTAAGTATCTGACCGACGATTTTACCGATTGTGGCGGGGTCACTGCCCGAGGATGTGACGAGGCGTATGTCGGCTTCGCCGTTGAGGAGTTTGTAACGGATTACTATCTTATTTTTGTCGCCGGGAACGATAGATGCGCGGAAGAGGTGGAGGTATTCCTGTTCGGCTGAGCCGGTGATACGCAGACATGAACCGCCCATATATGCGTCTTCCCAGATGAAGTCGGCATCGAGCGATGTGGTGCCTGCGGTGACATTTTTCTGGCAGAACTGGGGTGCGAACCAGAATCGCCATGTGGGCATGAAGTCCTGCACGCCGATGTTGTGCCAGGGATTGTTGTTCTGGCGTTCGCCGCGCCAGTTGAAGAAGAAGCCGTTGCCGATGTTGAAGAAGGTTACGAACGATTCATCTTTGATGACGTGATTGATGGTGGAACGTTCGGACATCATTGACGACATACCTGCCCATGTGTCGGAGGGACGGTGGTTGCGGTTGAGGGTGGGGGTGAGCTGTATGGCGGGGTTACGCGGGCCGTTGCCGAACCACTGCTCTACGCACTTCTGGTAGGTCTGCTGCTTGGCCAGCTCGGAGCCGCCGTTGGCGAAGCGCTCGTTCCAGAGCATGTTGATGGAGTGCGCTCCCCAGAGGCCGATAGAGTATGCGTAGTCTTTGAGCAGATTGTAGTTGTCGCCGCTTTTTGGTTCTCCTCCCTGCATGTTAAGACCGGCATAGATATAGAACGGGTCTTTCTTGATGGTGCTTTTGGAGTAGTTGATCGACGACGACATCGTGCCGGTCGAGTTCCAGTTGTAGTTGAGGAAGACTGAGGATGACTTATAAAGGTTGGGATAGTTGCTTGATGATACACCTGTGTCGAACGCTCTGCCGCCGCTTTCGGTGGTACCGCCATACCACATTACTTCCCAGATGGGGTTGCGCGAGGCCATATAGGTCTGCAGGTCGTTGTGGAGAGTGATAAGTTTGCTGGGTGCGTAGCCGTCCCATTCGGAATTGTAGCCGAGGCCGTCCTGACCGTGGAAGTAGAGGAATTTGGCCACAGCGGTGTGATTGAGCGCACACAGATTTTCGAAACATGCCCTCCAAGTGGAGTGGATGCCGCCGAAGGGAACGGATGCTACACCGTGCACTGCCACGCCGTTTTTATGGCATACGTCGGCGAAGTTGCCGGGTGTCCAGCCATAGGGTGAGTTCCAGTTGCCGTATACGTCGATGTAGCTCCAGAGTGAGAACATTTCGCCGTCGAAGATACCGTCGGCAAGGGCGTTGAGGCGCTGAGAGCCTTTGAGCTCGTTGGAGATGGGCACCCAGAATATGAGACGTTTGTCGGTGCCGGGGGTTACGGTGCCGTTTTCAATTGTGGTGGGCACCAGCGAGGTACGTATCTGCGTGTTGGTGTTGGAGATACGTGTGCGCGGTTTTACGCGGGAGATGAAGAAGTTATGATCATCGAAATCGACGCCATCGACACGGATTGTGCCGTTGCCGCCGTTCCAGGCCGAGACGTAGTCGGGAAGTTTTGACGACTCGGGCCAGGTAACATAGCCGTCCTGAAGGCGCTGGGCATGGATAGTGCCGGCTGCGAGCAGGGCTGCTGTAGCAAGAAGTAGAGATTTACGCATAGGGTATTTTATAATGGTTTTAGATTGATTGAGTGCTGCTCTGATGGTATGAGATGCTTGTATCGATTTAAGGTAAAGCATAGTTAGCAGCCACAAATATATTCCTTTTTTGCGGATTGCGAATAATTTGCTGTGTTAATTTTATGATTTTGGCGCATATATTAACACAATTGGCGCTTTTTTTCAGATGTCGCGGAGGGTGTGCATGGCCAGCTGACGGTGGCCTATGCGGCAGTTGAGGCAGCGGCGGCCGTTGCAGTAGGTGTGGTGCAGCTCTATTAGTGCCTGCGAGGTGAGGGCGTCGGGACAGTTGAGACCGGCGCGTATAAAGGGGTCGGTGAGCCGGTTGTGTTCGGGCGGAATGGATGCGAGGAGGCTGACGGCGGCGCGTGTATGGCGGGGGCTGCGGTTGATGTGGCCGTAGGCAAACTGCAGGGTTGCAGCTACGTTGATGGTGAGCGACTGTATGGATGTTGCGCTCAGGGGGGCGGGCATCCGGGGGTGTGATGCGTCGGTGAGGGTGTAGTGGCGGCTCCAGTAGTCGGACAGTGTGGGCGAGAGTATGGCGGCTATCTCGGAGGGGGCGGAGGCCTGAAGTATGCGCGAGTGGAGCGATGTGGTGTGGTGCAGAATGGCTGCCAGGAGGGCTATGCGGCGGTAAGGGAGGTTGG
>JAGAUN010000085.1 GCA_017620715.1 Muribaculaceae bacterium
TATCTACGGGGGTATCGTTGATATCCCACGGCTGATTGAGAGTCCAGTTCTTGCGCACCTGTATCCGCTTGGGGAAATAATACATATCTTCGGGCATCACCGAATCGGTAAGCGACCCGGCATCGAACTTGCCGTTGGCGTTACGGTCGATAAACAGACGGGCATAATAGGTGGCCGGCGCCAGATAAGGTATGCTTATCACGCCCGAGCCGTTGCCCTGCACGGAGCGTACCGGCTTGTCCTGCTCGCTGAGTATCTGTATCACATATGTGGTGTCAACGCCCTTAAGGTCAAATGTGAGAGTGGAGTATTCCTCAAGCGCGCGAACCTTAAACTGGAAGTTGACCGGTTGATTCTCAAGCCCGTAAATATCCTGCAAGGCAAGCGAATCTATGGTAAGGAGGTATTCCGCGCCGGGCTCCCACTCGTATGCGGCCTCGTAATGGAGCGGGTGCAGCGAATCGAGTGTAGCAAACACCGGGGGTGCAATCTCCTCCCACAGCGTATCGACCTTTATGGCCAGTTTCACGGTCAAGGTATCGGGGTAACGGCTGAGTGGCTTCTCGAAATCGAGCGCCAGCGGCGAATAGACATCAAGCAGATTGTTTCCGGTATTGACTTTCAGCGTAGCAATCTGCGCAGCGGCATTTTTTGTAGAGTCGGCGGGCGTCTGCTCTTTCTTTTTCTTCTTTGCGGGACGCATGTTGAGCCGCAGCGTGTCAGTTGTATACGAAAGCTGATCTAATGTATCAGTGCGCAGGTAACGCATTGATATGGTGAGCGAATCGCGCCCATAGAGCAACGAATCGGTAATCCAGTAGTCGAGCGTGTCGAGTGTGCTCGAAGCTGACAGCCGTGAAAGTTCCTCGAGATTACGGCCATCGAAATCCGAGCCCACAATGGTAATCTGCGGCAATTCGGTAGCAGGCGCTCCCATCTCGAAATGCAGCCGGTAGCGCTCGGGGCGCACGTACTTGGCAAGGTACTGCGACTTATAATTCTCGTTAAACCACGTAAGCAGCACGTCGTTGGGATAGAATGCGGTGACATTGCGCATCACAATAGAGTCGGCTCCGGAGGCATCTTTGAGCGTATCCGGCATCACAGCGGGCGCTGCCGTGGGAGTGATGGTGAAGGGCAGAAAGGCAACATTTTCGGAGCGATCCCAGTGATTGTCGCGATTCTTGTCGTCGACGGCAAAAATGCGGTATGTGCCGGGCGCGAGGTTGCGTATCACAAACTGGCCGAGCTTGTTGGTGCGGGTCATTCGTTCAAACGGAAGAGTGCTTATTGCCGTATCCGACAGATTGGAATATACACCCACCGCCATGCCTTGCGCCGGCTCAAGAGTCTCGGCCTCGAGCACCATGCCCGAGATACAGAGCGAGTCGATGGTATCGCCGGTTGAAAAGTCGAAAGCAAATCCGTCGAGCTCGTTGCCTTCGTTGAGGTCGGTAATACCGTCGGTAAAGTCAATGGTATAGGTGGTGTTGGGCTTCAGCGAGTCGGCAAGGTCAATACGCACCATGCGGCCCACGGCCGTAATCTTGGGGAAGGTGGCCTGCGTCGGGGATATTACGACGGTGTTGGAGGGGTCTTTGATTTCTATGTTCTCGTCAAACTCCAGCACGATACGCTGCCTGTTCACTCCCAAAGCGCCAAGCGAAGGATTGGAACGCACGAAGTTGGGAGGGTGCTCATCAATCGGGCCCCCTTCGGGATGCCCGATACTGGCACATGCCGCAGCTAAGAGACACAGTATGACACCGAGCAGAATATGTGAGAAATGTATGTAATTCCTTATCTGTTTCACTTAATTTCAATAGAATCGGCGGAGGTATCGCACCTCTCGACACAAAAATACATCTAATCGTTGAATTACGGAATTATTTCTTTATTTTTCACATTTAGCCTCCTCTCAGGCCAAAGCGGCGAGAGCGGCCGCTATACGGCGGAACGCTTCGGTGAGCTGCTCGTCGGAGGTAGCGTAGCTCAGACGCAGGTAGCCGGGAAGCCCGAAAGCATCCCCTGCAACTGTGGCCACATGCGCCTCGGAGAGCAGATACATGGCCAAATCACCGGCATCGGCTATCTCATTCCCCTCGGGGGTATGCTTGCCGAAATATGCGCTCACCTCGGGGAAAAGGTAGAACGCGCCCTGGGGGCGGCTCACCTTGAGCCCGGGTATGCCGCAGGCAAGACGGTACACGAGGTCGCGGCGGCGCTCAAAAGCCACGCGCATATCCTCAACGCACTGCTGCGAACCGGTATAAGCGGCTTCGGCAGCCTTCTGCGCAATCGACGAAGTTCCCGAGGTATACTGGCCCTGAAGTTTGGTAACAGCTTTGGCTATCTCCAGCGGGCCGGCCATGAATCCTATACGCCAGCCTGTCATGGCATACGCTTTCGACACGCCGTTGATCACCACTACCCTGTCGGCTATCTCGCCAAAGGTAGCCATTGAAGTATAGGCGCCTGTGTAATTGATATGGCGGTAAATCTCGTCAGACACCACCAGTATGTCGGGATATTGCGCAAGCACATCTACCAGACCCTTGAGTTCGTCGCGCGAATACACGCTGCCCGAGGGATTGGAGGGTGAGCAGAGCAGCAGCATGCGTGTGCGCGGGGTGATGGCGTCGCGCAGCTGGGCGGGTGTTATCTTGAAGTCCTGTTCGATTGGCGCGGGCACAGTCACGGGCTTGCCGCCTGCCAGTTTCACCATCTCCACATAGCTCACCCACGCGGGGGTGGGTATTATCACCTCATCGCCGGGATTGATGGTAGCCAGCACCACGTTGCACAAAGCCTGCTTGGCTCCGGTCGATACTACTATCTGCTCGGGGGCGAGCGTCAGCGAGTCGAGGCGGTTGAAATAATCGGCTATGGCCTTGCGCAGACTCATATATCCGGGCACAGGGGTGTAGAAGGTATAGTTTTCGTCGATAGCCTTGCGGGCTGCCGCCTTGATATGGTCGGGTGTGTGAAAGTCGGGCTCTCCCACCGAAAGATTTATTATGTCGATGCCTTCGGCGCGGAGCTGGGCGCTGCGGGCCGACATTGCCAGGGTGGCCGATGCGGCCATTTGCTGTATGCGTTGCGATATCTGTATCATGATTGTTAGGATTTGCCTGTTAATATCGATTTTATGTCGTTGAGTTTTGTGAGGGCTGCAACCGGGGTGAGATTGTCGATGTCGACACGCAGCAGTTCGTCGCGTATCTGCGAGAGCACCGGGTCGTCGAGCTGAAAAAATGTGAGCTGCACACCGTCGGCACTCCCGGCCGACGGGGCTTTGGGGCGGGGCGTGTCGGCGCCCGAATGATCGGCACGGTAATGGCTCTCGAGGTTGGCCAACACCTGACCGGCGCGGCGCACTATCTGCTGCGGCATACCCGCCAGTTTGGCCACATGTATACCGAAACTGTGCTCCGAGCCCCCTTTTACCAGTTTTCGGAGAAATACAACCTTGCCGGCATTCTCCTGTACCGCCACATTGTAGTTGACCACCCGCTCGAAGTCGCTCTCCATGTCGTTGAGCTCGTGGTAGTGGGTGGCAAAGAGAGTCTTGGCGGCTGCCGTAGGATGATTGTGTATATACTCCACTATCGACCAGGCGATGGATATGCCGTCGTAGGTGGATGTGCCTCGCCCGAGCTCGTCGAAGAGCACCAGAGAGCGCGGGCTCAGATTGTTGAGTATCGCGGCGGCCTCGCTCATCTCCACCATAAAGGTCGACTCGCCCTGCGAGATGTTGTCGCTCGCGCCGACACGGGTAAATATCTTGTCGACAATACCGATGCGGGCGCTCTGTGCCGGCACAAAGCCGCCCATCTGCGCCATAAGCACCGTAAGGGCGCACTGACGCAGTAACGCCGACTTACCCGACATATTGGGGCCGGTAATCATCATAATCTGCGTGGAGGTGTTGGAGAGCCTTACCGAATTGGATATGTACGGCTCGCCTGCGGGCAATTGGCACTCTATCACCGGGTGTCGGCCCTCCACTATCTCTATGTCGTACGATTCGTCGACTACCGGCCTGTTGTAACGGTTTTTCAAAGCTGTACCGGCCAATGCCAGCAGACAGTCGAGCGAGGCTATCTGAAGTGCGTCGCGCTGCAATGCCGCCGAAAAAGTCACCACGTATTCAACCAGCGAATCGTAGATACGCTTCTCGATGGCCGCTATGCGCACCTCGGCGCCCAATATTTTTTCTTCATACTCCTTAAGCTCGGTCGTGATGTAACGCTCGGCGTTGACAAGCGTCTGCTTCCTTATCCACTCGGCAGGCACCTTGTCGCGATGGGTATTGGTTACTTCGAGATAATATCCGAATACATTGTTGAAGCCTACCTTGAGGCTCTGTATGCCGGTGGCCTCGCTCTCGCGCTGCTGCAGTTTGAGCAGGTAATCTTTGCCGTGGTATGCTATCTGACGCAGATCGTCGAGTTCGGCGTCGACGCCCTGACGTATCACCTCGCCGCGATTAAGCGCGGCGGGAGCATTGTCGACTATATGCGATGCTATGCTCTGACGCAACTGAGCACATGGCTCTATCTCTACGGCTATCTTTTCGAGAGCTTCCTCGCCCGAGGCGGCAAGTGAGGCCTTAAGCGGCTCTATGGCCTCGAGGGCAGTGCGCAGCTGTACCAGCTCGCGGGGCGACACGCGGCATGCGGCCGCCTTGCCTACGAGTCGCTCCATATCGCCTACGCAGCGCAGCGTATCGGCTATCGACTCACGCATGTCGGGATGCTTGAAGAAATATTCCACCACATCGAGACGCGCGTTTATTGCGGCGATATCTTTTAGGGGGAAGAGTATCCACCGACGCATCAGGCGGCTACCCATAGGGGTGAGGGTGCAGTCGAGTATGTCGAGCAGCGAGCGACCGTCGGCCGACAACGGTCGCACTATCTCGAGATTGTTGATGGTAAAGGGATCCATGTGCACATAATTCTGCTCGCGCAACGGCAGCAGACACGATATATGCGCCACATTGGTATGATTGGTGATGTCGAGATACTGCAGGCAGGCTCCGGCGGCTATTATGCCCTGAGTCATGCCCTCTACGCCGAAACCTTTGAGCGTTACCACGCCGAAATGCTTGTGCAGGCGTTCACGGGCGGTAGGCGCGGTAAACACCCAGTCGTCGAGCTCAAACACAAATCGTCCGGCAGCCGGGCCTTCGAGCATCATTGCCTTGTTGCCACGCTCCACCAGTACCTCTTTCGGGCCGAACTTGCCTATGAGCTTGGCCACATAGTCGCGGTCGCCCTGAGCGCAGAGAAACTCACCGGTGGAGATATCGAGCAACGCCATTCCCCACTCTTTTTTGGAGGGGGCTACAGCGCAGAGAAAATTGTTGCGGCGTCCGTCGAGTATATTGTCGCCAATGGTCACGCCCGGCGTAACGAGCTCCGTGATACCGCGCTTCACAAGCTTCTTGGCTGTCTTGGGGTCTTCGAGCTGCTCGCAGATAGCCACGCGCTTGCCCGCGCGCACCAGTTTGGGCAGATAGGTATCGAGGGCGTGATGCGGGAATCCTGCCAACTCAACCGACTGTGCGGCTCCATTGGCGCGTTTGGTCAAGGTGATGCCGAGTATCTCGGAGGCCACGACGGCGTCGTCGGAAAATGTCTCATAAAAATCGCCCACACGAAACAGCATCACGGCATCGGGATGCTTGCTCTTCATCTCGAAGTATTGTTTCATAAGCGGGGTCTCGACAATCTTTTTAGCCATCGCGCTCTGACGTTTCAGTTAATTCAGCCTCAAAGTTAACAATAAAAATCGAGAGGCACAATTCAACAATATACACCAGGAAGATGTATTTCGAAGCTGATTAGCCGTTTGACTTCGGGAGCGATATTTGGTTATTACCAAAAAGCTGCGCCGTAAACCTTTATTACGACACAGCCTCCTCTTAGTTTAATTATTTTGTTTACTTATTTGGTGAGTTGAGCAGTATGAATCCAAATTATACTATGTTCGTCAATAGGAACATTGTCCTGCAATCTCATTTCTGTTGTATTTTCAACTCCTCTATCGTTTATTGTAGTTATCCATACCGTTACAGAACTACCCTGTTTAACAATGCGGCTTACCCATGCCTTTTTGAAATCATTCCATCGGTTATCTTTAAGAAACGCACGCTTTACAGAATTCGGCCAAATGTCTTGATACGGTCTGCCGTCAGGACCAATTTTTATTTCACCTTTCTGATTGACCTTTTGATTCAGGAGCGATACAAGTTTTTTCAGCAGACGAGCCGCCCGTTTTCCGATTACCTTGGCTTCAATCTTTTCAACATCATAGTCCGGAACATCAAGTTCCATTCCAATCAGAGCCGCTGCCTCAGTCAGGGGATTGTCAGACCTCTTACTTAACGCCAGCATTTGCGCTTCCCACCCAAAGCGGTCGTTAAGGGATTTATAGTATTCAGGGGTTTGCCAGTCCTCTTTGACGGGTCTGGAAAGAATGACATTTCCATCACTATCCATAGTAACCCTTATGATTTTGTAGGCGGATTTATACTTTTCCCGTATATAAGGATGAGAAACGAATCTTATAAATTCCTTTGCCTGTGAACTTAAAAGTGGCGTATTGTTCGCGGAAACTGTTACTGTACCATCTTTTGCTTCTTCTTTGAAGATATAATATTCAAATTCTTGTTTTGTATAAGCTGACGGTATATTCAGCGAATAATAAGTATGCCTTTCTGAATCCTCTTGTGCAACTGCATATTTTTTCCCTTTCGAATCCGAGATGATACAGTAGCCATCCGATTCGTAGGGTGTCCAGTCTATCTCATATTTAATCGGATTGTCGCGTTCTTTCCGATTAATGTATGTAAGATAGTACTTGCCATTATCAAAGAATCCTTTTTCTTCATAGTTGTCATAACGGTAGGTTCTGATTACGTGGATATACTTTTTCCCGTCGACGGTTTTCGTGCCTATAGTCGGAGGATTAGCACTGCCTTCGTTTTTTATGGCGTAAGAATACCCATCCTCTTCCCATGTCTCAAGAGTATATACATGATTGTCGGGTTGCAGTGTTGAAACGAGTTTATGTCCGTTAGGCAGGATTGTTGTAACCGGTGCATAAGGATCGATATAGTTGTCGTAATACAAATAGGGCAACGTGATGAAAGAGTATTTTTCCAGGCATTTTCTTACTGAAGGGTCCTGTGTCATGGAAGCAATAGCATCCAATATGTTGTTTACATCTTGCCCTTTGACATAGGGGAAAGCGAGCTCTACACAAATCCCGAACTGATCTGTGCCGAATCTGGCCAGGCCATTGTTTCCCGACACATCTATTTTCTCTACATCCTCCAGATATTTTAAGACATTGATTTTTAGGCTATCGCCCTCGCTTTTTAGTACCAAACCGCTTTGTGGAGTATTTTTTGAGTAATCGTACACTTTCCAGCTTAGTGAACTATTATCCGGGATTACGCCATCAACAGAATTGCCGCACACAAAATTAACCCCGGAGGCACTTGTTGTTGTCGGGACTTCAAACGGCCCGGAAAGCATCCAATTCTTAACAATGAAAGTCCTTGTCCCGTTTGTCGGCATGTTTCGTCGTTTAACCCATTTTAGCTGATGAGTATCCCATTGCCATTCAACAACCTGGGTACTAAGAACATATTTATAATTTTTGTCACCGGGTAAGACTGTTATTGTAAGTGTTTCGTGGCCGGTGTACATTCGGATTCCCTCTCCATAATACCCCGTATTGTGCCATTTCGTCGGAGCCGAATTATAAACTATGGAGAATGTATTTGTTCCGCTCAAGTAACCATCTTCGCTAATGTTGAAATTATAATCGTAACCGTACCACGTATGGTCGGAAGCTGCCGGCCTCGCCTCCTTATGAAAATAATTCTTGGCATTGACATTAAAGCCCGGTGCCATTAGAACCAGTGCTAAAAGCAAAGTAGTTAGAGTTCTCATGTTGATATTTTGATTAGTATTTTTGGGGCAAAACGACATAAAAGTTACAGTGCCTTCGGACTCGCCTCGTCGGCTTTTATAAATAAAAAAGAGAAAAGCGTAGGAGTCTGTATCTGTTACCGTCCTACTATCATAGGCTTCTCGCTTTGCCTTGTTCATGTCGGACGGCGTCGCAGAAGCCCACGTTATAAAACGCCATTATAACAAGTGTTAACAACTGTCAATAAATAAACTTTATATCAGTATATTACGAAATATCTATTTTGGCACTTGTTTGTTGTTGTTAGCGTTATTTGCAGAAAATATTTGGTTTGTTGGTGCGTTTTTGGTTCTTGCTATAGTAACAAATCCAAACATTTTTTGTAACTTTGTACTCGGTAACAATTCTGTATGACTATGAAATCTCCCTCCGAAAAGGCGAAGAAGTCGCCTGTGAGAATACGCTTCAAAGACCTGGCCGACGGGTGCCGCTCTATCTACCTTGACATATATTTCA
>JAGAUN010000086.1 GCA_017620715.1 Muribaculaceae bacterium
ATATTCCAATCAGATGGTTGATGCAATGAGCCGGCAGTTTCATGCGATAATGGAAGAGTATATCCCTTATGACATGGAGGTGATGGATAGCGTTTTGCGCAATCAGCTTGCTCACAGATTTATATATCCCGATTTCTTATGCGTAAGAGTTGTTGACAGCAAGGATTCTGTAATCTGCGACAATCCCAAACTGAAGAGCAAATCCGGACTGGACTCATTCCGTTTTAATATCAATCCCGACGAGGGAATATATTATCAGGCATACATGACACCTCTAACACGTCATATAATTTCGGAAATGTCTGGCGTAATAGTGACCATTTTTCTTCTGATGGTTGCGTTTACTATGGCTTTTTGGTATTTATTACGGACGGTATCACGACTGCGAACTATCGAGGAAATGAAAGATGATTTTGTCAGCAATATGACCCATGAGCTGAAAACGCCAATCGCTATTGCATATTCCGCCAATGACGCTCTAATAAATTACGATACCGCCAACGACCCGCAGAAAAAACTGACATATCTCAATATAGCCAATAAACAGCTCAAACGGCTCGGCGAACTGGTAGAGAATATCCTTGCTATGAGTATGGAGCGGCGAAAGACAATGAAATTAAAACCGGAGACAGTCCCGTTGCGGTCTTTTATTGAAGAGATAGCCACCGCTCAGCGTATGAGAGGTGATAAGGAGCTGACAATAAATGTAGATGTAGATGAGAAGGTTTCGATCGAAGCTGACAGGACGCATTTGGCAAATATACTGAACAACCTGATTGACAATGCCATCAAATACTCTGGCAATAGCGTTGAAATAGCCATAACAGGCAATATTCAAGAAATATCAGTCAGAGATAACGGTATCGGTATCCCCTCAAAGTCAATTCCCTATCTGTTCAATAAGTTTTACCGTGTTCCGCATGGCAACCGTCAGGATGTTCGTGGCTATGGTATCGGATTATATTATGTGAAGAGTATTCTCGACAAAATGGGCTGGGCTATTGAGGTAGAAAGTACAGAAGGAGAAGGCTCGGTGTTCACTATCAAATTCAACAAGAATGAGCAATAAGATACTGTTTGTAGAAGATGAGGAAGACCTGACGCTGATTGTCGCCGACACATTGCTTGGACAGGGATACGAGGTTATCACGGCTGCCGACGGCATAGCCGGACTTGAAAAATTTAAGTCCGAAGGAGCTGATATTGTTGTCGCTGATGTAATGATGCCTAAGATGGACGGCTTTTCGATGGCGAAGGAGATAAGAAAACTGTCACCAGCAGTCCCATTGCTATTCCTTACAGCCAAAAGCACGATTGATGATGTTGAGAAAGGATTTGAAATCGGAGCCAATGACTATCTCAAAAAGCCCTTTGAACTGCGCGAACTTATTGTTAGAATAAAGGCTCTGCTCCGCAGATACAGCACTAACCGAGGCGAGGATATTAAATTCTCCATTGGTCGGTATATCTTTAATGTTACCACACAGACTCTTTCTCTGGAGGGACGAAGTGTAGAGCTATCGCACTTCGAAGCCAAGATACTTGAACTGTTAGTAACTAATATCGGGAAAACGGTCGATGCCTCTGAATTGATGATTGCCGTGTGGCAGCGCGACGAACCAAGCAACCGCAACTCACTTCATGGCTACATACACAAGCTACGCCGTGCATTGCGCCATGACCCATCAATCGCCATAATCAATCAACGAGGTTTCGGGTATATGCTGACAATTAATAATTGAATTCAGTTTTATAAACAACCAAAGGTTAAGAACATATAAAAAAGCACCCAACTTTGTACGATTTGGGCGTTAAATTGTATTTTTACGTTTGGATTGTAACGAATTCAACGAATGGTCGTTAGTAAGATAAAATTCGAGTTATAAAGCGTATTGTGCTTTGTATTACAATAAGTATAATCTGTGCGTTGTCATCCTTCGCGCAGAAAGAACCGTTTCAACATCAGATAAATGTTATCCAGGATGCTTTTAACTCTAAGGATGTAGCATTGTTGGATAGCTTGCTCTCAGAAGATTGTACAGTATTAGGAAATTCCGGCAAATTACTCTTGCCCTCTATTAAAGCAGTGTTCGGTACTCTTGCTAATAATACCATAGAGTACATGACGCTTGTAAATTTGGAAAATACCGAAAACGGAGGCGCAATTCTGACCTATAAGATAAAATATTCAGTTCTCGGAGAAAAGATGCTTGTTTCGGATTCGATGGGGATGGGAAGATTACGCAACAGGATTACATAGTCAGTGCAAAAGCTCAGACTGTAAATAATATTTCAGCGCATAAGGCAGCATCTCCCTTGGTGTCAATACCTTTTACCGTGGACAGCAACCATTTGATAATTATTAAAGGCACGATAAATGGGAAGGATTGTAATTTTATATGGGATTCAGGAACAAAACGCTCAATTCTGAATTCTGATTATCTTATAGACTTAAAAACAAAACAAGGTTCGGCAAATATTAGTGGTGTAAATGCTCAGACAACTTCCGGGATAGCAACAGCTGACAGTATAAATCTGAATATATCAGGTATCACCACTGAAAACGCTACTTTTCTTATAAGAAGTCTGAAACATCTGGAATCCAATGCAACAGAAATGCCGATAGCCGGACTCATTGGTATGGATATATTTGGCGGTTATGACATAATCTATGATTATGATACAAATAAACTGACCTTGATTGATTCTCATGCGCAGATACAATTTCAAGGAAATCCAATTGCAACGACACCATACAGTCAGTTCGCTTCCGACTATTTACCTTGCATTAAAGTAAATATTGATGGTAAAGAAGTTGAATTCGGAATAGATTGCGGAGCAGGTGCAAATCTGATTCAGGAAAATGCTTTACCCAATGACGTAAGTTTTGAAACAAGTACACTCACGGGTATTTCAGGAAATACACCGAGCAGAAACTTGGGAATATTAATTTTTTGATAGGTGACGTTACATTCGAAAAGCAGCCGTTTGTAGTGGGTGATATAAGCCATTTGAACCTCGGTATAAATGGATTGCTTGGCTATCCATTTTTAAGTTCGCACAAAATGATGTTCAAAAATTCAACCAAAGAATTGATAATATTCTGATACATAAATCCTCTTACAACTTACAAAAATTATAATGCTCCTCCGATGGAGCATTTTTTATAACGTAACGCTACGACGCATGATGTCGGGATTGAGAGCGTTGGAAATGGTACGACAATACCTTTTTTGTCAAGAACCGTTATTATCCTCTATGATAACTCACAATATTTTCTTCCCTTCTTTTGATTTTCCATGATACTGACGCATCTGTATGGGACACATGGATTGCCCGTCAATTTGTATGTATATAAAATAAATCCCGCCATAAGCCTTTGACTTACAGCGGAATTAACTTTGCTCTTGGCGGAGAGAGAGGGATTCGAACCCCCGGAGGTGTGACCCTCAACGGTTTTCAAGACCGCCGCAATCGACCACTCTGCCATCTCTCCTTGATGTTTGTGTCGAATTGTAGGTGCAAAAGTATTGATTTTTTTTCAGCCGTGCAATAGCTGCCCGCAATTTTTGCACTCATCCGTCATAAAAATACAGCAACTTCCGTCCACACCAACGGTCGACGGAAGTTGCGCGTATCTTTATGCAATCGCTATGCGGTGTCGCTATTCCTCGGCTGCCACAGCCTCCGACTCCGCAACTTCTGCCGATGGGTTACGTTGGGCAATTCCAGCCCGTAGTGCTTCTTCTTGTCGATATACTTGAGCACGAATCCCAGCAGCAGCGCGGCCACTCCGAGGCATGCAAGCATCACAAGCGGCCAAGTATAGTTGTAGCTTTCCGACGCCTTTTCAGCTGTCATTTTGCCGGCCTCCACCGCAGCGTTGATGTCGGTGTTGGTGGCGTCAAGCACCTTGCCTATGAGCAGCGGGAAGAGCCACAGGCCAATGTTCTGTATCCAGAAGATAAGGGCGTAGGCCGAACCGATAATTTTGCTGTCGACCAGTTTCGGCACGCTCGGCCAGAGCGATGCAGGCACGAGCGAGAACGATGCTCCGAGCACCAGTATGGTGAGATATGCCACTACCACGCCTCCCACTACGCTGCCTTTAAACATCGGCAGCACGAAAGCAAATGTAAGGTGACATGCTATTAGCAGTATTGAGCCCAACACGAGCATCGAAGCCGCTTTGCCGCGGTAGTCCACGTATTTGCCGAGAATGGGGGTGATACCTACGGCCAGAAGCGGGAACACTGCGAATATCGCGGCAGCCGACTGGCGCATGTAGCCCATGAAGCAGTATACCACCAGCGACACTATGGCAATAGCCAGACACGAGTACCGCACCGCGCGCTCTTTGGCAAAATTGCTGGCAAACGAGGTAGCGGCCACCACAATCATTATGATGTATTGGAGCACGGTCACCGTGTCGCTCGCCCAGAATGTACCTTCATCTGGGGGCGTCAGGGTCAGGTTGCACTGGAGCATGTTCACGGCATATTTCTGGAAGGGGAAGATGGCTGAATAATACAGCACACACAGCAATGCTACAATCCAGAAGCCGGAGCTGGTGAGAATTTTGCCCAAATCCGAAATGCGGAACGGGTCATCTTTCTCCTCCTTGGCGCCGGTCTGCTCGTCGAGCTTGCGGTCCATGAAGAAGTACACAATAAACATTATAAGGGCTATCATGAGCAGCACAACGCCGAAGGCCACCGAGCGCGATACCTCTACGTCGCCGCCCATCAGAGCAAACATAGGCGAGAAAATCATACAGGTGGCCACGCCCAGACGGGCCAATGCCATCTCCGAACCCATAGCCAGCGCCATCTCCTTGCCTTTAAACCATTTCACAATGCCGCGCGACACTGTGATACCGGCCATTTCCACACCGCAGCCGAATATCATGAACCCAACGGCCGACAGCTTGGCGCTCGCAGGCATACCCTCGTAGAAGGGCGATATGCCGAGCTCATCAAATCCCGGTATATAATTGAGATGGTTGGTAAACCATGTCTCCAGGCCCGAACCTACAAATGCGTCGGTCAGCGCATACCAGTTGATGGTGGCGCCTATGAGCATCACGGCTCCCGAAAGCAGAGCGGTGAATCTGACGCCCATCTTGTCGAGTATAATACCGGCAAAGATGAGGAAGAAGATAAATACATTGAGAAATGTCTCGGAGCCCTGCATTGTGCCGAAGGCGGTCGAATCCCAACCCTTGGTCGACTGCAGAAGGTCTTTGATGGGCGAAAGCACATCCATGAAGATGTACGAGCAGAACATTGCCAAAGCCAACAGTCCTAAGGCAATCCACCTGGCTGTGGCGCTCTCGTTGAGAGGGCGTGATGTTTGATTGGTCATTGATATTGTAATTTTATTTATTGAATATGCGTTTGCAACTGCAAATGTAAGAAAATTTATCTTATTCCGCGCCTGTTAAGTTCCGCTTGATATCGGGCGGCATTTGCCAGATGTGTCGGATAGTCCGATGCAAAGTTGTGTTTCCCCGAAAAGTCCTCCTTCGCGCACATATATAAATATGGATTGGGCGAACTGTTGAGGATGGCGCGAATTGTCTTGGCCGAGGGATTGCGGATAGGGCCCGGCGGCAGTCCCTTGTGCAGGTAAGTGTTGTATGGCGAATCATACCGAGTGTGCTTGTTGGTCACACGGCGGATCGTATAGTCGCCTATAGCATACCTCACGGTCGGGTCGGCCTGCAGCGGCATGTTTATGTTCAGTCGGTTGATATACAGCCGCGCCACAACGGCTCGCTCCTCTGCATCGGCTGTTTCCTCCTCGGCTATCGACGCCAATACCGACACCTGCTCCGGAGTCAGCTTGAGCTCACGTGCCTTCGCCTTGTTCTCATCACTCCACAGAGCGGTATATGCCTCGTAAATTTTTTCTACAATCCGCTCGGCCGATCTCGACCAGTACACCTCGTAAGTATCTGGCAGCAATACCCCTATGTGATTCTCCGGAGCCACGCCGTGACTGTTGAGCACATTGGCGATAGCGGTGGCTGTTTCGGCCGAGTCGGCCTCGATTGACTTGCTGATACGCGCCGCTATGTCGCCTGTCGTACGGCACTCGGCCCACGATATCTTCACCGGCGTCTGCCGTCCTTTGGCCAGACGGCGTCCTATATTCAGCGCCGACTCTCCTGGGGTGATGAGATAAGAGCCGTGAGCCGAAGTCGCAGTACCCCCCTGAATGCGGCGCAGCCGGTCTACCTTCGAGCCCATGTCGGCGCCGAGCGTACTGTGCAGGTAATCTGAGATAGATGCGTCGGTAGCGTCGCGCGGAATGTTCAGCCGGCACTCCTCCCCCTTGTATTCGGTGAAGCAGTAGCTGTAGCAGATTAGCGCGGCCAATGCCAGCAGCGTCACTATACCGCCCGTTATGAATATTCTGTTAAGGCCGGTCGATGCCTGTTTCGATTTCTTCTTCGTCGTCTTTCGTTTCTTGGTCATCTGTTATCGAATTGATAATGGTAGATAGAATCGCCGAACGCGGACTTAGCCGGTTAAATGCATTGTTGTCGCGCGTCGGGCAAATGCGGTTGCATAAAAACACGAATACGAGCTCACGTTCCGGGTCGACCCAGCAGCAAGTGCCGGTAAACCCCGTGTGCCCGTAGGCCGAGGCCGAAAGGCCGGTGTCGCGCCAGCCTGCCGTGCGTCGGGCCAGGTCAAACCCCAGTCCGCGCTGTGAGGTTGAGTCGCAATCAGTGGTAAAGCGCTTTACGGTGGCCCCATTGAATATCTCCTCGCCGCCATACACCCCCTCCTGTAGCCATGTCTGGCATAGCTTGGCCGCGTCGAGCGCCGTGGCAAATAGTCCAGCATTGCCCTGCACACCACCCGAGTAGGCGGCTATCTCGTCGTGCACATATCCCTGGAGCAACTGTTTGCGCATAAACGGGTCTTTTTCTGTTGGGGCAATCATATCTTTGGTGTAGGAGCCCGACGAGAGCGGCCTGAAACAGGTATGATATGCGCCTATAGGTCGGTACACCGATTCTGCAAGCAACTGCGAGAACTCATGTTCCGACACTTCCTCCACCAAATCTTTGAGAATACAGAAATTAAGACAACTGTAGCGATAGGTGCGCGATTTCAGAGGCGCATTGTATATGGCGCTGTCAATCAGTTCGGGTACCCGCGGCGACGCGAAAAGACTCCTACCCACCGCGATGCTATTGCGCGGCGACGGGCGAGTGTCAAACAGTCCGGGGTAAAAAGAGGCTTCCGAGTTGATGTAGACATTTTTTTCAATCTTGATTGTATACGGCTTTTTCGGCGAACGTGAAAATAGCCTGCCGGAATAGGAGGCCGAATCGAGCAGAATGTCGAATGTATTGATTGTTGGGGGCAGGCCGGTGCGGTGAAAGAGAAAATCAGCCACGGTAAGGTCGTCGAGCCCATCGCGCTGAAGCGCCGCGAGTCTTTCTGCCAGGCGTGAGTCGAGCGTTATCTCCCCGCTGTCCGATATCTTCATCACGGCAGGCACCGTGGCAAGTACCTTTGTCATCGATGCCACATCGTAGAGAGTGGTGCCGGTTACCGGCGCAGCGGCAGGGGAGTAGTCGAGATGCCCGTACGCCTTGTCTAAAATCACATTGCCGCGGCGCGCCACTACTATCTGGCAACCTGGAAAACTGCGGGCCTTGATGTTGGCCGATACGATGGAGTCGATAAGCAGCTGCAGCGAATCGGATACCCCCATGTCGCCCGGCGCGGCAAACCCGAGTCTCGAGCGCTGCACGGTGCCTCTTACCGGATGCTTGATATCGTATGCCCCAAACAGGGCTTGTGCTGCGGCGGCCTGAGTATTTGCCGACGTATCTCCGGCTTTAATCACCGCCGCACTGGTGCCCGAAGATGTTTTCGCGGGGGCGCCAAACCATACTATTGCCAAAATATCGGGGCGCTCGGCAGTCAGTCTTTCTATGTCATCGCTATCTTTACCCCGGGCTGCCACAACCATCGGATGATGCAGCGGCATACCTTCCGCCGTCTTGAAATCCACGACCTTGGCCGGAGCGTACTTCCTGAAATACTCGCTAAATACCTCCAGCGAGTCGTCGGGGCTCGTCACTATTACAAACGGTGCTTCAGGCAATTTCCCTATCGGCACGAGGCATAGCGGGTCGGCCGTAACGGTGACATTCGCGCGCGCCTCCATAAGAGGACTTTGCGCAACTCCCGTTATAGGCAGTATAAGTACTATAAGCAACAGCAGTCGGGTCATCGGGCCGGCGGTATGAGTGTGATTCCCTGCATGATATGTGCGCGTGAAGGCACATCCACCGGCATTCGGCCCGTGATGGGCGAATATCCGAGCACGGCCCTTGCGGCGGCGCGACACATGGCCGGAAAACAGTCGTATGTTATCATCGTGGCTCCCTCCTCATTCACGGGGAAAGAGGTGAGTTTGTAGGCGTTGAACATAAACACGGTGCAGATGCCGCTGTTGACCTCTAAAATCGATTTATAGGCCGAAACAGCCCATGGCTGTGCCGATGTCACCACCACCGTCACCTCAGGCGTCAGTAGCGCCCTGCGAAGCGGTGCCGTGATTTTTGAAGCCTTGCCCAGAGTGAAAAATTTGCTTTGGGGCGAATACTCACGGTATGCTGTAACAAATGCCTCGGCGTCGTTCCCGATCACTACTACTGTCGATGTGTCGCTCTTAATCGGCAACATCTGCATCCTGTCGGAGAGCAAGGTGACGGAGGCTGTGCAAAGACTGTCTATCAGCTTTGAGCAGGCGGGGGAGTTGAGCTGCTGCGATACCGCCTGCAGCTCTAATTGTTGATTGCGTTGACAGCCCAGGGAGTACTTATAGGCGAGCACGCGTCGGCAACGGGCAGTGATTGTGTCGGCCGGGATTATCCCTGTGGCTACGGCGGCTTTTACCGCCTTGAAATCGGCCACGGGAGCCCCTGACCCCAAAAGTATGTCGGCTCCGGCAAGGAGCGCGCTCACACAATTGTTGGTATCGTCTGCCCTGGCACCTTTCATAGCGAGGGCATCGGTAAAAATCAGACCGTTGAATTTCAATGAGTCGCGCAACCACTTTGTGGTGATTACGGGAGAAAGCGATGCGGGAGTACCCGACGGGTCGAGCGCCGGAACACGCAGATGCCCTACCATTACGGCCGGCATACCGGCCCGTATACAGATACTGAACGGCATCATGTCATAGTCGGTCAGTCGCTCAACCGAATGGTCAACGGTGGGCAGTGCGTGATGCGAGTCTACCGAGGTGTCGCCATGGCCCGGAAAATGCTTGCCCACGGGCATCACATCACCGTCGGCCATACCTATGCAATAGGCGGCACCGAGCAATCCTACATTTTCGGCATCGCCTCCGAGCGAGCGGAAGCCTATCACCGGATTGGCGGGATTGGAATTCACATCGAGGTCGGGAGCAAAGTTTACATGTATGCCGAGTATACGGCACTCACGCGCCACCTCTCTGCCGTATGCCTCCATGAGCGGCTGCGAGCGCGTAGCGCCCAATGCCATGGCATACGGAAAACGCGGCGAGTCGGGTATACGCATGGCCAGACCCCACTCTCCGTCGAACGTTATCATTGGCGGCACGGCGGCTACCTTCCGAGCATGGTTGAGCAACTTTACATAGGTATCTAAAGAGCCTTTGCCGAAGAGTAGGCCGCCCATGCCGTAGGTCGAAAGCATCTCTTTAATCCGGGCATAGCCGTCGGCATCGGATGTTATGTCGAGTCGTGGCACAAACAGCTGCGCAATCTGCTCCTCCGCCGTGAGGCCCTCCATAACCGAGTCGGCCCATTGCAGCGCCTCGGGAGTAATGGCTATTGTGGCGTATGGTTCAATTGTCTGCTGTCCTGCTCCGTCATCGGCCGCGTGGGCGGTGCCTTTCGAATGGCATGCGGCAAGGAGCGTAATCAGTGATACGGCTATAAGATTGCGGATAGTCATCAGAGAGTAAGTGTAAACAGGTTATTTGGCCAGATGGAGGCGGGGAGTGGAATCGGGACGCTGCACCTTCTTTTTGAGGAAGCCGTTGGTGAAAGCATTAAGCATCGCATCATATAGATAGATGCTGTCGGCGGCTGTTACCGGGCAATTTTTTAGCGCCGTGAGTCCGTCGTTGCCTTGTGCGAGATAGTTGATTGTAGCCACGCGGTAGGTCTGCGCGGGGTCAATGGGGCGCCCGTCGACAGTGATTGATGTGGCGTTGCCCGTCGACGGCTCGTAGGCTATATCTACATTTTTGCTGACGCCGATTGCATTTGAAGCGGCAAGGTTCGAGAGCATGGCCGACAGCGCAGAGCCGGGCACTTCCACAATCACCTCGTAATTATCGAACGGGAAGGCCTCCATTACGGTGCCTTTCGATATCACGCCCTTTGTGAAATTCGAACGTATGCCCCCGGTGTTTACAATAGCAAGATGCGGTTTCTCGGCCGTGATACGGCGCGAGTCGCGCATTACAAAATCGGCCATCCAGTTGGCCATCTCGGGCGTTTTGGTAAATGTTTTCGACGCTTTGCTTACCGGAATGGCTCTCACCGAGTCAACCTCATGCTTATACGGAGCTATTATTTCGGCGAGTTGCTCGTCGTTGAAACTGTCGAGTCGGCTGTTTATCGGCAAAAGTTTATAGTCTATTCTGTTGTTGTCGAAATCAATAGTCACCTCGCCGAGATTGGCCCCGTATCTGCCGGTCTGCACCACAGCCACCGAGTCGCCGTCGAGATTCGGAATGAGCCACTGCGAGCGGTCGGCCGGTGAAACAGTAGTATGGGAGTGGCCGCCGATAATCAAATCTATGCCCCGGGTATTGCGGGCTATCTCTACATCGGCCGGATAGCCGATGTGCGACACAGCCACTACCTTGTCGGCATGCTTCACATTGCGCAGATACCATGCCATTGCCGCGGCGCATTGCTCAGGGTCAGTGTACCTCACACCCACTATCTTTGCAGAATCTATAAGACCGTCCGGCTCCACGTTCAGAGCAAAAAATGCAATTCGTTTGCCGTCAATCTCTTTGATGGTATAGGGCTCGAACACATCATCCAAAGGCGTGTCGCAGAAATCGTAGTTGGTGGCCAGGAGGGTGGCGTCAATACCGTCGAGATAATCGCCGAGCATCTCCATGCCGTTGTCAAACTCATGATTGCCGAGTATCTGTATATCGTAATCGAGATAGTTCATTACCTCGCGCTCCGCTGCTCCCTTAAAGAGAGTGAAGTACAGCGAGCCCTGTACGGCATCGCCGGCATCAACCAGTATCACATCGCGGTCGGCATTACGCACACTGTCTATCAGCGCCATTCGGCGCATCGCCCCTCCGAGATTATTCTCATAAAATGGGTCTATAATAGAGTGGGTGTCGTTGGTGTGAAGAATGGTAACTTTCTGTGCTTGCGCGCCTTTAGTCACGCAAAGCAGTAGCAATAATGGAATGAGGCGTAGTATTTTCATAATACCACGAAGGTAGCAAACTTCGTGGCCGGGAGCAAGCACTTTAATTTTTTTTCACATCAAAGCCGAGCGTAGGCAATGAGAGTGAGTAGCGTAGCGCCAGAAAACGCAGCAGTATCACAGTGAGGCCGCACGACAACTGCTGGGCGAAAGCGCTGCCGCCGCACAGCATTATTATCCAGTATACCAGTGCGCCGGCCAGGCACGCCGTGGCATAGATATCCTTTCGGAACACCAACGGCTCCTCGTTGATGAGTATGTCGCGAATCACACCGCCGAATGCACCCGTTATCACACCGTTCACCGCCGCCACCCACATCGGATAGCCCACCGCAAGAGTTTTCTGTATGCCTATCACGCAAAACAGAGCAAGGCCTATGCTGTCGAAAATCAGCAGCAGCCGGTCGCGGCTCACTAAAATATTGCGGAATATTATTACCAATACGAGCGACAGTGCAGTCACCGCCAGATACCACCATGTCTGCATCCAGAACACCGGAATGTCGAGCAGAAGATCGCGTAGCGTACCGCCCCCTATTGCGGTGACCAAACCTACAATATATGCTCCGAACCAGTCGAATTTTTTCGAGGCCGCCAAACGTATGCCGCTTATGGCAAACGCCACTGTACCCAATACTTCTATAATAATCAGAAAAGTATCTTCCATAACTTGTTATTGATTGACACAAAATTACGAAACTTGCGAGATAAAGAGCCAAAAAATGCCTCTAAAAAGTTTGGAGGTATAAAAAAATGATGTAACTTTGCACTCGCAATCGCAAAAGAGCGAAGCACGGCTCCTTAGCTCAACTGAATAGAGCATCTGACTACGGATCAGAAGGTTACAGGTTTGAATCCTGTAGGAGTCACCACCAAATTCTCGGCTCCTTAGCTCAACTGAATAGAGCATCTGACTACGGATCAGAAGGTTACAGGTTTGAATCCTGTAGGAGTCACCAGGGATTTTTTAGGCACGAAGAAGATTAGCGATAATCAACTCCGTGCCTTTTTTCATTGCAATTAGTCCGAGATAATATGGGGCAGGGGATACGGTGCGTTAGCACCTTCCTCCGAACGCCACAAGAGCCTGCCATACGAGGGTTATAGCCTTGTTGCGCATTGCCAGAATATGGGGTGGGGGATACGGTGCGTTAGCACCTTCCCCCGTGGCATCAAGTCTGACATTACTACACGAGGGTAAACGCCCCGCGGGCGCTGTAACCATCGTCGCATATAGACTGATATCCAACCCTATAGCACAAGTAAACCGCTGAAAGCGGTTGCTTTGCACCTAACCCCACATTGACGCGCACGCGGCTATGTGGGGCAGCACGTCACACAAAAGCTCAACGCCGAAGGTGTTGCTTTGCAGTTTAATATGGAGCGGGGGATACAGCGCAAAGCGCTTTCCCCCGTAACCGCTATAAAGCCCCCTCCAATCATTAAAAAATGTTAACATGTATAAATCATACAACCTCACTCAAAACCCGCCTTACCTTTGCCATCGCGAAGAGCACCTGCCGCTCCCGCATCAGCCTTTATTATAAACCTTTATCACAAACACATCATGCACACCTACCATTTCCGCCAGTTCCTTGGCCACAACATTCCACCCCATCTCCACACCCTCTTCTCCACACTCGAAGCGTGGCGTCAGCGCGGC
>JAGAUN010000087.1 GCA_017620715.1 Muribaculaceae bacterium
AGATGGAAGGGTACGAGCGATAGTTTGTAGCCGATTCCGGACACCACGAATGCAAGTGCAACAATCAGCAACGCTGTATTCATGCCTGTGCCTGCTGCGAGTGCCTCGGCTATGCCGGCATAGTAGAGCGTGCCGGTAAGGCCGTATACGAAGCTCAGACCCATCATGAATATTGCCGATGAGAAAACGGCTGTGAGAATGTATTTCACGGCTGCCTCGTGGCTTTCGTAGCGATGCTTGTCGAATGCCACCATTGCGGCGAGCGGAAGCGATGCACACTCGAGTCCGATTACAAACATCAGGAAGTGACGCGACGAAATCATGAGGTACATGCCGAAAAGGATGAGCATGGTGAGTTCATAGAACTCTCCGCAGCGGAAGCGCTGATTCTCGGAGTTGTTCCACTGCAGCGCCTGCACCATCACTATAAGGGCACCTATGTTGAGTATATTCTTTATTGCGGCTACTGTGGGCGATGTCTCATACATGCCGGCAAAAGGTGTTGCCGAAATGCTGAGGAAATCAGGTATGAAACATGCAAGGGTGTATATGCCGAAGAGCACGCACGAGATGATGCCGATTCGTTCCTGCGCTTTGCGGGGAAGGAATATATCGGCGAGGAAAACCAGAAGAAATACCGCCAGCAAGCAGATTTCTTGTTTCATTACTAAGAATTGTGAGTAATCCATTGCTAAATAATGAGGCTATTAGTTGAGACCTATGGCGGTAAATATTTCAGGAGTAAATGTGCTGCGTATCAGCTCTGCAAAGAAGTTGGGGAAGAAACCGATTACGGCAACACTGACAATAAGGGTAAACACCGAAGTGCGTTCCCACCATGTAGCATCGGTGAGTGAGAGGTGGTGTTCGTCCTGGACCGGGCCAAAGAGTATCTTGCCCACCACTCGCAGAATATAGACTGCGGTGATAACGATTGAGCAACATGCCACGATAGTGAATACACGGTGGAAGAGGTCGGAGTGCTCAAACGAGCCAACGAAAATCGTCATCTCGGCCACGAAGCCCGACAGACCGGGCAAACCGAGCGAAGCCATACCTGCAATCACGTAGCAGACACAAAGCACGGGCATAATCTTCATCAGGCCGCCCATCTTGGTTATGTCGCGGGTGTGAGTACGTCCGTATATCATACCGATCAGGGCAAAGAAGAGTGCCGTCATAAGACCGTGAGAGAGCATCTGCATTATAGCGCCCGTCATAGCTGTGGTGTTAAGCATCAGTATGGCGAAAAGCACCAGACCGCAGTGCGAAACCGAAGAGTAAGCGTTGATATACTTCAGGTCGGTCTGCACACATGCGCTGAATGCACCGTAGACCACTGAGATGCCTGTGAGCACAAGGAATATCCATGCAAGCTCGTTGGCGGCAAACGGCATAAGGTATATGGCTACACGGAAGCAGCCGTATCCTCCCAGTTTCATAAGCACACCTGCGTGAAGCATCGACACTGCTGTAGGAGCCGAAGCGTGACCGTCGGGGCTCCATGTGTGGAAGGGGAACATTGCGCCCAGCACGCCGAAGCCTACAAAGGTCATCGGGAAGAGCCAGTATTGCACGCTGTGAGGTATTGCGTCGGCTTTGGCAATCTCAAGAAGATTCCATGTGTGCTCGGGGCCCGAGTGATAGTAGATGCCGATAAGGCCCAGCATAAGGAATGCCGACCCTCCCATAAGCATCAGGGTGAGCTTCATGGCTGAATAGTTTTTCTTTCCGCTGCCCCATACGCCAATGAGAAGATACATCGGGATAAGAGCGACCTCGTAGAACATGAACATGGTGAAGAGGTCAATCGAAATAAAGAATCCGAATACACCGGTCGACAGCAGAATGAGCCATAGGAAAAAGGCCTTGGGCTGCTCTATCTTCCAGGAGGCGAAGCTACCGGTAAGGAGTATTATCGACGAAAGTATGAGCATTGCCACCGAAATACCGTCAACTCCCACGGCAAGATGAATGTTGAGGGGGGCGAACCACATCACGGAACACTGATAAAGCATCTCTTCGGTGTGATTGGCAGCCCGCAGTCCGAGGAAATCAATCAGCAACCATACTGAAAGTGCGGTAAGGGCGAGCGATCCGGTTACGGCCACGGCGCGTATCTGCTTGATGTCGCGGCACAAGGCAACGCCACCGAGCATCAATACCGGAATTATCACGAAATATATTAATGGATTTGATAGCATAATTTACTAATTTCTATTGCAATAGGTTTATTTCATTTGATATCGTCCATCTCAGTTAAAGCGCTATCACTACTATTGCGGTAACTGCACCGAGGAGCAGAACGCCAATGAGGTAGATCCATACATACATCTGCAGATTGCCGCTCTGGAGGCCGCGTATTGCATACGACGACTTCTGAGTGATATTGGCAAGCATATCCATTGTGCCGTCGATAATGTGGCGGTCAAACCATGCAATGGGTCGGCAGATGCCATTGAATATAATCTTGTGGGTGATGAAGTAGTAGAGCTCGTCCCAGTAGAAACGGTGGAAGCACCAAGTCCACAAGCGCGGAAATGCCGACTTCATCTTCTGCGGCAGCGGGTTCTCCTTGCGATACATCACACGGGCCAGAAGTATGGCAGCTACGGCTACGGCAAGGCTTATACCGGCTACAGTCCAGTCGAGATGTATATGATAGGGCTCGCCATTCCAGGTGACGAACTCACCGAAGGGTACCATACCGGCTACACACGAAATGGCTGCGAGAATTACCAGAGGCACGGTCATTGTCCAGGGCTGATCGTGAGGAGCGTGATGGCCCTGAGGTATCTTGTGCTCTTTCCACCAGAATATCAGATAATAGAGGCGGAACATGTAGAACGCGGTGAGACCGGCTACGCCCGACATCCATACATATACCAAGGTGCTGTTGCCGAGTGTGGCGGCGAGAATCTCATCTTTGGAGAAGAAGCCGGCAAACGGTATGATACCCGCAATGGCCAGACAGCCTATGAGGAATGTGATGTGAGTAACGGGCATGTACTTTCTCAAACCGTGCATGGCTGTATAGTCGTTGGAGCCTATAGCATGTATCAAAGCGCCTGCGCACAAGAAGAGCAACGCCTTAAACATGGCGTGTGTAAACAGGTGGAACATCGATGCCATGTAACCCAGGCCCTCATGTATCTCCGGACGTGCTACACCGAGCGATACCATCATGAAGGCTATCTGCGAGATGGTAGAGAATGCGAGTACGCGTTTGATGTCGACCTGCGTACAAGCAACCATAGCGGCATAGAGGGCTGTGATGGCGCCAACCCAAGTCACTATCTCAAGCGAAGTGACCTCGAGAAGATAGAGCGGGAACAGACGGGCTACGAGATATACACCGGCCACAACCATAGTGGCAGCATGTATAAGGGCCGATACAGGAGTGGGGCCTTCCATAGCGTCGGGAAGCCATATATGCAGAGGCATCATGGCCGATTTGCCCATGCCGCCCATGAATATGAGCACGAGCGCCCAGGTCATTACCGAGCCACCCATAAATATTGTGCCCTGCATCGATGAGAAGATGGGAGCGGTATATGAGTGGTCGGCCACGGCACCCATTGCAGCCGAGTTGAGTTCACCGAAGTCGAAAGTGCCGGTGTAGAACGATAGAATGAGTATACCGATGAGGAAACCGAGGTCGGCGAAGCGGGTGACAATGAATGCCTTCTTCGATGCCGACACGGCCGACGGTTTGGTATAATAGAATCCGATAAGGAGGTACGACGAAGCACCCACGAGCTCCCAGAAGATATACATCTGGAATATGTTGGTTGCCACTACAAGGCCGAGCATCGAGAAGCTGAAGAGCGACAGGAAAGCGTAGAAACGCTGGAAGCCGGTCTCCCACACGCCGTGATGATCGCGCATGTAACCGTTGCTGTAGAGGTGCACCATGAACGAGATGGTGGTGATTACTACAAGCAGCAGAGCTGAAATCGGGTCGAGGAGGAATCCGATACCAATGGTGAGTTTGTCGTAGAAGTGCAGCCAGTCGATATTGAATATTACAGACTGCAGGCGGTCACCGGTAGCCGATACGAATTCGGGATTGCCCGAAAAGAAGTAGGTGAAGGCTACCGTGTAAGCCAGAGCAAGGGTTACACCCATGCCGCATGTTCCGAGTATGCCAGCCATACGATGCGAGAGCTTGTTGCCGAAGAGGCCCAAGAACAAAAACATTGTAAATGGAATGGCAAGAATTAATATTGGTAATGTAGCTTGCATAACTATCAGTGTTTCATCTCGGTTAGATCTGCGGCGTTGATATTCTTAACGGCGCGGAACACATTAATGATAATTGCTATAGCCAATGCTGTTTCGGCGGCTGCTATGGCTATTGCGAAGAGTGTGAAGAACATACCTTCCTGCTGTTCGGGATAGAGATATCGGTTGAAGAGCACGAAGTTGATATCTACGGCATTGAGCATGAGCTCAAGCGAGATAAGCATTGCAATCATGTTTTTGCGGGTAACGAAGCCGTAGACTCCGGCGCAGAACATGATGAGCGACGGTATGAGATAATATATCAGAGTAATTTCCATAAAGCGCTATCGGTTTTAACGTTTGCGGGCTACTACCACACCGCCTATTATACAAGCAAGTAACAGTACACTCAGTGCTTCGAAGGGCAACAGATATTGATATTCGCCGGTACCCATCAGGGCTAATCCTATCTCGTGTATCTTAGGATTTTCCATCTGTGGTAACGAGGCTAAGGCCTGACCGCAACGCATAAGAAGTGCCCAGGCTACCACCGCAAAGGTGGCTACCGCGGCAACGCATCCCAATATCCGTCGACGTGATACGAGTCGCTCGGAATTATGTCCCGGATGGGAGGTGAGAAGGATTGAGAATACGAACAGCACCACAATGCCTCCGGCATATACTGCTATCTGCACAGCTCCAAGAAACTCATAGTCGAGCTTGAAGTACAGCAGTGCCGCTGCAAACAGTGTGAAGAGCAGAAAAGTGGCGGAACGTAAGATTTTACGCGTAGTGACAGTCAGTACGGAAAAGACGATAATCGAAAGAGCGATTATCACGTACATAATTATACTTCCTACTGATTCCATATTGAATTATGATTATTGATTTTCTGATGAAGTGGCCGAAGCCTCAGTGTTTTTATCGGCGGCTACCTGGGCTGCTTTCTTGGCTTCCATTGCGGCTTTGGCGGCGGCTATTTTGGCTTCTTTCTCGGCACGCATTTTCTCGAGCTGCTCGGGAGTGGGAGCGGGCTCCTCTTTTTCGGGCAGGTAATTGAGTTTCTTCACGAGCTTGTCGCGTGTGAAAGTGGCCTGCTCGAAGTCATTGGAGAACTGAAGTGCGTTTTGTGGGCACGATGTGACGCACAACTGGCAGAAAGTGCAGCTGCCGAGGTCGTACTGATAGCGGTCGAGCTTGCGTTTCTTCTTGCCGTCGGGCGTATCCACCATCTTTGTGGTGAGGGTTATGGTGCCGTTGGGGCAATTACGCTCGCATATACCGCAGGCTATACATTTGTGGTTGCCTTCGGCGTCGTAAATGAGTTCGAGCACTGCACGAAAGCGTCCGGGCACCTTGTGAGTGTCGCGGTTTTCGGGATAACGCTCGGTAATCTTAGGTGTTATGAATTCTTTACCGGTCACCTGCATACCTTTAATAAGGCTTGTAATGCCGGAGCCCAATGAAGAGAAATATTCTTTTACACTACCCATGGATTTGTGATTGGTTGATTGATATTGGAAAAGAAATGTTTTAGCTTATTATCTGATCTGGCCACCGAGTATGTCGAGCAACTCGGTGGTGATACTTTGTTGACGTAGTTTGTTGTATTCGAGCTGCAGTTGCTCGAGGAGTTTCTGAGCATTGTCGTTGGCGCTCTGCATTGCCATTACGCGCGCTGCCTGCTCTGATGCACGGTTTTCGGTAAACACATCCTGCATTACCGACATAAGGAACATTGGCAATATGGCGTTGAACACCTTTGAGGCGTCAGGCTCGAATATGTAGGGACGGCACTGGGCATTGACTCCATTGCAGGCAAAAGTTTCGTTGTTGACCGGGAGAAGCTGCTCGGTGACCGGACGCTGGCGACCTGCACTCTGGAAATTCATATACAGTATGTCTACCTTGTCGGTCTTGTTGCCGACGAACTGCTCTGTGAGATGCTCCATGAATATCTTCACACCGTCGCCGGTAGTCTTTGAGTCGACCTCGCTGTATTCACTGATGGAAATGCCGGGGGCCTGGAGCTTGCGCACAGCTTTGGCCATTTTGGCTCCGACGGGATAAATGCTCACCTTCAGCTCTTTGCCGTAAGTGGCGGTGTATGAGTTCAGTTGGGCAAGGAGCACTTTAAAGAGATTTACATTGTAAGCTCCGCAAAGGCCGTCGTCTGAGCCGAATACTACAACCGAGATGTGGCGCACTTCGCGTTTCTCTATCAGCGGCGAATAAAACTCGGTATCGGCTGTGAGCAGATTGCCTATGATGTGCTCCACTTGACGGCGATAAGGCTGCAGACGACGCAATGCCTGCTCGGCTTTGTGCATCTTGGCAGACGATATCATCTTCATGGCGCCGGTAATCTTCTCTGAGGAGGCTACCGAGCCTATGCGGCCTTTTAGTTCTCGAAGTGTAGACATTTACAGTTACTGATTGAGTGTGATTTGTGTGGTGCGCTTGCGGTGTATTACTGTTTGTATTTGCCGGTTATGTCGGCAGCTGCTTCCTTGAGTTTGGCAATGCAATCGTCGGTGAGCTGACCTTTGGCAATCACGTCGAGCACTGACTCCTGATATTTGGCGTGGAGAAGATGGAGGAACAATTCCTCAAACTCGGCCACTTTGTCGAGGGGAACATTCTCGAGCAAGCCGTTGGTGCCGCAGAATATCACTGCTACTTCCTCTTCTACTGCCACAGGGTGATACTGCGGCTGAATGAGGAGGCGTTCGTTTTTACGGCCTTTGTCGATTACGCGGGCTGTGACGGGGTCAATATCGCCGCCGAACTTGGTAAACGATTCGAGCTCGCGGAACTGTGCCTGGTCGATTTTCAATGTACCGGCCACCTTCTTCATCGATTTAATCTGAGCGTTACCACCTACACGCGATACCGATATACCTACGTTGATTGCGGGGCGGATACCACGGTTGAAGAGTGCCGTTTCGAGGAATATCTGACCGTCGGTAATTGAGATTACGTTGGTGGGGATGTATGCCGACACGTCGCCTGCCTGAGTCTCGATGATGGGGAGCGCTGTGAGCGAGCCGCCACCTTTCACAATAGGCTTGAGCGGTGCGGGAAGGTCATTCATGTTTGAAGCCACCTCCTGATTGTCTATAATCTTGGCAGCGCGTTCCAAGAGACGTGAGTGGAGATAGAATATATCGCCGGGATAAGCCTCGCGGCCGGAGGGGCGTTTGAGGATAAGCGAAATTTCACGATAGGCTACGGCCTGTTTTGAAAGGTCATCGTACACAATCAAAGCGTCGCGGCCTGTATCGCGGAAGTACTCTCCTATCGCAACACCGGCAAAGGGAGCGTAGTAGCGCATCGAAGCAGAGTCGGAGGCTGTAGCGGCTACAACAACGGTATAGTCGAGAGCTCCGTATTTGCGGAGGGTCTCCACGGTAGCGGCAACCGACGATGCCTTCTGGCCTATTGCTACATAGATACAGTATACCGGTTTGCCGTTCTGATAGTTCTCACGCTGGTTTATGATGGTATCGATGGCTATGGCCGATTTGCCTATCTGACGGTCGCCGATTATGAGCTCACGCTGTCCGCGGCCTATGGGCACCATTGAGTCGATAGCCTTGATACCTGTCTGCAAGGGCTGATTTACGGGCTGACGGAACACTACACCGGGGGCTTTGCGCTCCAGAGGGAGAAGCATCACGGAGCCGTCGATGGGACCGCGGCCGTCGATAGGTTCGCCAAGCACATTGATGACGCGCCCGAGCAAGCCCTCGCCTACCGGGATAGAGGCGATTTCGCCTGTACGGCGCACCGACATGTTTTCGGTGACTTTATCGACATTGTTGAGCAAAATTACGCCCACATTGCTTTCTTCGAGGTTAAGGGCTACGCCTTTGACCCCGTTTTCAAATTCCACAAGCTCATTGGCGCATACGTTGTCGAGTCCGTATACGTGAGCTACGCCGTCGCCGACGCTCAGCACAGTGCCTGTCTCTTCAAAAGTGACTTTTGAATTGATGTTCTCGAGTTGCTGTTTGAGTATTTCTGAAATCTCGCTGGGATTGATCATCTGAGATATTATTTCTTTATAAGATTGAGACGCAATTGTTTTAATTCATTGCTGATGGATGCATCGATACGCTCGTTGCCCACGCTTACGCTGAAGCCTCCTATCAGAGCAGGGTCAACGGAGTATGAAATCTCCATTGTACCGCCCTTGAGGTGGTTTTCAATCAACGATAGCAGGCGGTTCGACTCGGCCTCCGACATAGGAGCGGCCGAGACAATCTTCACCTCGTATATGCGGTTGATTTTGCGGTAAAGGCGTATGTAGGCGGCTGCTATGTCGCGTGTCAGGTCTATACGGCCGTTACGTGCAAGGAGCCGGCAAATATCGTCGACAAATCGAGGATCGGCGTCGCTCGCTTTTGCTATAGTGCCGAGCAAGGCTATTTTGTCGCTTACGGCTATGTACGGATTCGACAGCGTGGACTGGAGCTGCGGCCGGGTGGCAAATACGGATACAATCTCCTTCATGAGGTTGTATACCTGCTTGGCGCATGCCTTCTCCTGAGCTACTTCGTAAATAGCTTTGGCGTAACGCATCGGTATTAGTCCATCATTCATAACTGAGGGTCGGCTTAGGCGTTAATTGTTTGTCTCCATTTCGTCGAGGAGCGAATTGACGAGCTTTGACTGCGATTCGGGATTCTGGAGCTGGTTGCGCACAACTTTCGATGCAATATCGAGGGCGAAGTTGCTTACCTCATTGCGGAACTGCTGCTGTGCCTCTTTGCGTTCCTGCTCTATCGACTGCTTGGCGGCATCCATCACTTTGCGGGCTTCTACCTGAGCCGCGCTGCGGGCGTCGTCAATTATCTTTGTCTTAATCCTTTCGGCTTCGCGGAGCATATCGGCCTGCTGGTTGCGGGCCTCGGCCAGATACGCTTCCGATTGTTCACGAGCTTTGTCGAGCTGCTCCTTGGCGTTTTGAGCATATTCAACACCCTTGTCGATAAGATCGGCTCGTGAGTCGATGGTCTTGACAATCACCGGCCACCCCCATTTGTAGAGCACAAAGAGGAGCACGGCAAATGCTACGAACATCCAGAATACCAAGCCGAAATCCGGGGTGAATAATTCCATACTTCAGTGTGTTAATGGAATGGCTGTATATTATTAAACGAACATTGCCAGTACGCACACAATGACGGCGAAGAGTGCCACACCTTCCACGAGGGCTGCAATCACAATCATGTTGCTTCGGATGTCGCCTGCGCTTTCGGGCTGACGGGCTATTGCTTCCATGGCGGCAGCGCCAATTTTGCCGATACCGAGGCCGGCTCCGATTGCTGCTATTGCGGCACCTAAAGGTGCACCGATACCGAGTGTTCCCTGAATGGCTGCTAAAATCATTGCTAACATAATAATAGGGGTTTTAAGTGTTTGTTTATTTTTGTGTTTATTGATTTGTTTACTTTGTGGCGGGCTGCGCAGCGGCTGACTCTTGCTTGGGCTCGTGATGCTCATGGCCGCTCTCCTGCCCGAATGAGATGAAGAGGGTGGAAAGCATCGTAAACACGTAAGCCTGAATGAAACTTACCAGCACATCGATGAGCAGCATGAATATCGAGAAGAGTACGCTGAACACGGTCGTGGCGCCTGTCACCGCAGGGCCCATGGCTGCGAATATGAAGATGAGGAGTGTGAGCACAATCACTATCATGTGGCCGCCGAGCATATTGGCAAACAGACGCACCGTGAGAGCTGCCGGCTTGGTGAATATGCCGAATATCTCTATCATGGGCATGATGGGCAACGGGAACTTTAGCCACAGCGGAACGTCGGGCCAAAGTATCTCTTTCCAATAGTGCTTGGTGCCGAATATATTGGTTGCGAGGAAAGTGAATATCGCAAGCACAAGTGTCACAGCTATATTTCCTGTCACGTTGGCTCCTCCGGGGAATACTACCATTAGGCCTAAAAGGTTGAGGTAGAGTATGAGGAAGAACACCGTGAGCAGGAAAGGCGCGAATTTGAGCGATTTGTCGCCCAGTGTAGGACGAATCACACCTTTATAGATGAACTCCATAAGCGCTTCGAGCATACCCACCACTTTGCGGGGAGCCTTGTACTCATGGCGCTTATACCACTTCGACACAGCGGCTACCGTCCATATTACCAACAGAGCGGCTATGAAGAGCGCCAACACGTTTTTGGTTATCGAGATGTCAAAGGGTTTATAAATACTTCCGTCGGGCATAATCTGTACCACCTTACCCTGATGGGGTTCGCCTTTGGCGGCAATCTTGAAACTATACTCGCCGTCGTGATATACCTTGCCGTCCTGCACTCGCGATGAGAGGAAGCAGTGCATACCGCCTTTGCCGAACAAAATCACCGGCAGCGGTATGCGCACGTGGTGATTGAAGGGTACTTCCCAGCCGTAGGCGTCGCCGAGGTGCTCGAAGATAATATCCTTGGGACTCAGCTCCTTATTGTCAGACTGTTGATGCTCCGATGCGTATGCCGGCACGGCAACACTCATCGATACAATCAGTATCAGCAGCAATGATGTGAGTTTCTTAATCATATTCAGGTTGACTGACAATTCTTGTTAATAAAGACAGACTGACACTACGTTATGGTCTACATCCACTATGCCGCCTGCTACCGGAAGAGAGTTTTCGGAGCCGTCGGCAGCCTTGTATCCTATTGAGCCGGCCACCAGTATCGACACCAGCGAAGCGTGGTTGTGAAGCACGGTAAACGAGCCCATCTGTCCGGGAAGAGTCACCGAGGTCACTTCTCCTTCAAATACTATATCTTCGGGCGATATGATTTTGAGTGTCATGGTGTTGGCTTAAATGAATACAGGTTAGCGGCGTTGATTATGCGTTTACTTCGGCAAGCATTCGTTCGCCCTTGGCTATGGCCTCGTCGATGGTGCCTACATTGAGGAATGCCTGCTCGGGATACTTGTCCATCTCGCCGGATAGTATCATCTTGAATCCGCGGATGGTTTCGCTCAGCGGTACCATCACGCCGGGAAGGCCGGTAAACTGCTCTGCCACAAAGAAGGGCTGCGAGAGGAAACGCTGTGCGCGGCGGGCACGTGCCACCACGAGTTTGTCCTCGTCAGAGAGTTCATCTACACCGAGTATGGCAATGATATCCTGAAGCTCATTGTATTTCTGGAGCAACTGCTTCACGGCCTGTGCGGTATTGTAGTGGTCATCGCCTATGATATGGGGGTCGAGTAT
>JAGAUN010000012.1 GCA_017620715.1 Muribaculaceae bacterium
CGATTCTTGGTAGTGATATAGCGAGAGGTGCCGGGCATGCCACTTGCTTTATGTTCGGTGCACTCGAGAATTACCTGAACTCGGTTGCCTTTAGCTTTCTTTGCCATATTCTTAGAATGATAAATATTTGATACTTGTTAGATAACCTTTCTGCACGGCATCCTTGATGGCGGCATCAAGACCGTTTTTGTTGATAGTGCGCAAGCCGTTGGCCGAGATGGTGAGCTCAATCCAAGCCTCTTGCTCTACCCAGTAGAATTTTTTGTTGAAGAGATTAACGTTGAATTTACGTTTTGTGCGGCGCTTGGAGTGGCTCACATTGTTGCCTACCATAGCTTTCTTGCCTGTAATCTGACAAATCTTTGACATGGCTGTTTGATCTGTTTAGCTCTGTTATAGTTTGTTTTGTTTCCTTTTAAAACTTCGTTGTCACGCGGCCGCCATCTCAGTCTCATATCACCGCTAAGCGCATCATTAATAGCAGCTTTACAGGATGAGCCACGAAACAGTGTGCAAAGTAACGAAATTTTCACGTAACCGCCAAATACTTCTCAAATTAAATTTTTTCTAACCGGCCTGTATGCTTTTGTTGAGATGGATTTGCGGGTGTCTGTGTTTTGTATTAGATTTGCGAGGTGCAAATAAATTTGCGCAGACATATTTAAGAAGCGTTTCGTGCTTTATCCTCCTAAAAAGAATCGCCAATTTCAAAACAGATAGGGATAACAGCAGTCAACCGAACGCTCATGCTTGTCGTATATCCACTCCCCGACAAGGGGCATCGTGATATTCGATATGGCGTGGGAGTGGACTGTTTATTTATCTGTAGGCGTTTGGCGATGCCTTTTTAGGAATAGACAGGAACATCATCTCACGCTTTTTTCGTATCAACTTTTTAAAGTCAAATCTGGGGATGGAGGCGACACACCAAATCATTATGAAAAAAACATTTAGTATCTTAATCTTGCTTTTGGCAACAATGACGAGCGTGGCGCTCACCGCCTGTGGCGGCGACGATGACGAACCTGCTAATCCCGACAATCCAAATGTCCCGACCCAAACGGATGTGGTGAAAAAGACTATCAGCTTCCCTGGGGATTTTCATGTATCTGTTGTTATTCAGGATGGTTCTGAGCAGAGTGTGTATCTTAGGTGTCAGGAGTGGACATCACGCTGCAATGTTATTTACTTTAGAAAGCAGTCAATTACCTATATGCATAATCTGAAAATAGGTAATTATGGGGTTGTGAATTCTTTACAAAACATTACAAGTCTATCGAAAATTGGCACTTGGATATCAGCCCCGTGGTCCGGTTCTGATGGCCTAATCCTTAACGAAAAAGATGGTTTTGTTATTGAGGGAACTTTTGGTGGCAGGCTTTATTATATTCGATTGTGGGTTAAAAAATTCACCTACAATGCAAGCAATGAGTTGATAGGCATTGATTTGGAATGGCAGCAGTTTACCCCGAGTAATTAGGCTAACCTATTCGTGATAAAAGGATGCTCTCACCAGCATCCTTTTGTTGTGTTTGGGCCGGGAGTATGGGGAGGAGGGATACAGCGCGGAGCGCTTTCTCCCGAGCGCGCACGAGGGTAAGCGCCTGGGGGCGCTGTAACCCTCGCCCCATACTCAAGAATTGTTTTGGCTCGCTTCCCCTTATAATATAAGGTATAGGTGTGGCCCGACCGGTTACATTGGGAATGTGAAAAACTTTAATAAACATTAACATTGTGGCAATTTGATTTCTTTTGTGTGGCGCGCGGCAAATTGTGTACAATAACAGTGCTATAATCTGTCGAAGTGTCACCGAGCGGGCTTGCGGAGCACCGAAAATGCTATCGGAACAATGATTTGCACTGCGCGGCGGGGTATTGACAAACGCTGAAATATGGCTAAATTTGTAGGACAAGGAATTAAAACCCCAACAGCAAGATTCCTCTTTTTCATAAGTGCTAATTAGACATTAGATAAAATTCCACTGACGTTAAGTACTATGTGTAAATGACAAAAGGATGCTCGTGAGAGCATCCTTTTGTGTAAGAGTCGTTAGTATTTATTGTCGAACCGGGACTAAACGGTGCAACGAAATTTTGGAAAACTATTGAAATATCAAATAAATAAAGTAATTTTGCAGTCGGTTGCGGCGTGTGTTGCGCCGCTGCCTGTGATAAACCACGATATTTTATTGACCTACAATGATAAAGATAACATTTCCTGATCAGTCTGTAAAGGAGTATGAAAGCGGCGTTACCCCTCTGGAGGTAGCCGCATCGATCAGTCCGCGTCTGGCACAAGATGTGTTGGCGGCCTATGTCAACGATGAGCCGTGGGATTTGTCGCGTCCGATTGAGGCCGACACCACCCTGAAGCTCTTCAAATGGGAGGATGCCGAGGGCAAGCATGCTTTCTGGCACAGTTCGGCACACTTGCTCGCCGAAGCTCTCCAGGAGCTCTATCCCGGAGTGAAGTTCGGTATCGGCCCGGCCATTGAAAATGGTTTCTATTACGATATCGACACTGCCGGCCACACCATCACCGATGCCGATTTCGAGAAAATTGAGAAGAAGATGCTCGAGCTGGCACGCACCAAGCAGGAGATTGTACGTAAGGAAATCTCAAAGGCCGATGCGCTTAAAATGTTTGGCGACCGTGGCGAGACCTATAAGTGCGAGCTTATAGATGAGCTTGAGGACGGTACCATAACCACCTATACTCAGGGTGCCTTTACCGACCTGTGCCGCGGCCCGCACATCCCCACCACGGCACCTATCAAGGCTGTGAAGATAATGTCGCTGGCCGGCGCTTACTGGCGCGGCGACGAGAAGCGTCAGCAGTTTGTGCGCGTGTATGGCATCACATTCCCCAAGCAAAAGATGCTCGATGAGTATCTGAAGCTCATGGAGGAGGCCAAGAAGCGCGACCACCGCAAGCTCGGCAGGGAGATGGAGCTGTTTGCTTTCTCTCAGAATGTGGGTGCAGGACTGCCCCTGTGGCTCCCGAAGGGAGCCGCGTTGCGCGACCGTCTGGAGCAGTTCCTCCGTAAGATACAGAAACGCTACGGATACCTTCAGGTTATCACCCCCCATATAGGTAATAAGAATCTCTATGTCACCTCGGGCCACTATGCCAAATACGGCAAGGATTCATTCCAGCCCATACACACCCCCGAGGAGGGAGAGGAATATCTGCTCAAGCCGATGAACTGTCCGCACCACTGTGAGATATTCCGCGCAGCCCCGCGCAGCTACCGCGACCTACCGTTGCGTCTGGCCGAGTTCGGCACAGTGTATCGCTACGAGCAGTCGGGTGAGCTTCACGGCCTGACCCGAGTACGCGGATTTACGCAGGATGATGCCCATATATTCTGCGCTCCCGAGCAGATCAAGGAGGAGTTCCTTAAGGTAATGGATATAATCTTCTATATCTTCAAGGCTCTGAAGTTTGACAACTACGAGGCACAGATATCGCTCCGCGACCCCAAGAACAAGGAGAAATATATAGGCTCTGACGAAAACTGGCATCTGGCAGAGACCGCCATTATCGAGGCATGTCAGGAAAAGGGCCTCAAAGCCCGCACAGAGCTCGGTGAGGCCGCGTTCTATGGCCCGAAGCTCGATTTTATGGTGAAAGACGCCATAGGGCGTCGCTGGCAGTTGGGTACCATTCAGGTTGACTACAACTTGCCTGAGCGGTTCAATCTCGAATACACCGGTGCCGACAACCAGAAACACCGCCCGGTGATGATACACCGCGCTCCCTTCGGCTCGATGGAACGATTTGTGGCAGTGCTCCTGGAGCATACCGCCGGCCGCTTCCCCCTGTGGCTCGCTCCCGAGCAAGCCGTAGTACTTCCCATATCGGAGAAGTATAACGACTATGCACACCACGTAGCCGCCGAGCTAGACAAAGCCGATATACGTGCCGAAGTCGACGACCGAAACGAGAAGATAGGCAAGAAAATCCGCGACAACGAGCTCAAACGTATACCGTATATGCTCATTGTAGGTGAGAAAGAAGCCGAAAATGATGAAGTTTCGGTAAGAAAACAGGGCGAAGGTGATAAAGGTACGATGAAAATTGCTACCTTTGCAGAATATTTGACCGCCCAGGTCAACGAATTGACAAACCAATAACCCCCGATAAGTGGAGAAAAAACCCTTCATCCCCGGTCCTCGACCCCGCCCCAACGGCGCCCAGCGCCGTCAGCAGCAGCCATCGCCGAAAGACCAATACGCAACCAACGAACGCATACGTGCCCGCGAGGTGCGTCTGGTAGGCGACAATGTTGAAACCGGCATATATCCCATACAGCAAGCCCTCGCCATAGCCGAGGAGCTCGGACTCGATCTGATAGAGATTTCTCCTACAGCTCAGCCCCCTGTGTGCAAAGTGCTCGACTATCAGAAATTCCTGTATCAGCAGAAGAAGCACCAGAAGGAGCAGAAGGCCAAGGCCACGAAGGTAGTGGTGAAGGAAATCCGTTTCGGACCTCAGACCGACGATCACGACTATAACTTCAAGCTCAAGCATGCCGTAGGATTCCTCAAAGAGGGAGCGAAAGTAAAGGCTTACGTATTTTTCCGCGGCCGTTCGATTCTATTTAAAGAGCAGGGTGAAGTGCTGCTCCTGAGATTCGCGCAAGACCTTGAAGAATACGGCAAGGTAGAACAGATGCCGGTGCTTGAGGGCAAACGCATGATAATAATGATTTCGCCCAAGAAGAAATAAAGGCCCGAAACACCCACTACCTCACGCACGACAGTATAACTCGAATTAATTATATTAACATTAACACAAATGCCTAAGATTAAAACTAATTCCGGTGCCAAAAAGAGGTTCGCCCTTACCGGATCAGGAAAGATCAAGAGAAAACACGCTTATCACAGCCACATTCTCACCAAGAAGACCAAAAAGCAGAAACGTAACCTTACCCATACAGGCCTTATTGCCAAGGTAGACGAGGGTAACGTAAAAGCACTTTTAGGCTTCAAGTAAGCTACATTACCGGCGTCAATGCCTGATAATGACTACTACATTTAATTCGTGATTTTATATTTTAAATTTACTAACCGAGTGTTTAGCACCTAAAGAGCAAAAGCCGCTAACATTCAAAAATCATCTACAAAATGCCAAGATCAGTAAATCATGTAGCTTCCAGAGCTCGCAGAAAGAAAATCCTGAAACTTACCCGTGGTTACTTCGGTTGCCGTCGCAATGTATGGACCGTTGCTAAAAACACATGGGAAAAAGGTCTCACATATGCATACCGCGACCGCAAAGACAAAAAGCGTAATTTCCGCGCTCTTTGGATACAGCGTATCAATGCTGCCGCCCGTATGGAAGACCTCTCATACTCAAAGCTGATGGGTCTCATACACAAATCGGGTATCGAAATCAACCGCAAAGTGTTGGCCGACCTCGCCCTCAACAACCCCGAAGCATTCAAGGCTATCGTGGCTAAGGTAAAAGGCGCATAATAGCGAAACGAGTTAAAACCAAATAGCTGCTGTGCCGCGTATACAATATACGCGGCACAGTGTTGTTATTGGCTGTTTTACGGGGGGATCAGAAGTTGACGATAAGCTCCAGTACGGCTTTGTCGCCCTGCTCTGCGTCGGGCCTGTAATGGTTGCAGTAAAGATACTTTTCGTAGTTGATGCGCAGGTGCACATCAAGATACTTTGTCTGCAGATGACTTATTGTGGAGCCCAGAGTGATGCGCCTGCGTGATCGGTAGTAGCTGCATGGTTGTTCCTCTTCAGGGTCGGCCGAGAATTCAGGTGCACCGGTGCGGCCGTCGAAACGGGCTTCAAACGATAGCCGGTTGAAGAAATCGCTGCGCAGTGTCATGGCGTAGTAGCTCTGTATAAGGTAGGCGTGCGATATGCCGCAGCTTCCCATGTGCACGGGGTGACTGTAGATGTACTCGCCCTCCACGCCCCACGAATCGCTCTTATATCCGGCAGCCGCGTCGAGGTAGTTGATGCGGCGCGACTGTGGCTTGTGGCTCAGATAGCTTACCGATGCAGTGATGCCGCTGTGTCGGTAGGTGGCTTTGGTGGCGAAGGTAAGGGTGGAGCGCCATGGCTGATGGTCGTCGATGGTCCCGGGGTTGAAGGCTCCCGCCTCCAAAGTGAGGGGTACGGGCCGGAGCGTGTAGGCTGCACGGAATCCCACGGCACGATAGTTGGCGGCGTGTTTTGCCAGAAAGGCTCTGTTGGCGAACAGGTAGTTTGACGGCCCGCGGAATGTTTCGATACCGAACGGTACACGGAACTGGCCGAGTCGGAAATTCAGACCTTCAATCGGTTTGAGTGCGGCCCATGCATCGAGTATCTTTATCTTGCCGCGGTCGCAGAAGTCGGTCTGCATCAGATAATCTACGTACCTTCCTACTGAGCCGTCGATTTTAAGGCGCGCATTGCGTACCTGGAAGCGGTATGCGCTCTCTACGGTAGATGCTTCGAAGCGGCCGCGGAATACTCCGTGTATATGAGGTATGTACTCTGAGCGGGTGCCGGTGCTGACGCTGTCGGCAGGTTCGGCCGACGATATGAGACAGGAGGCCATAGCCAAACCTACTATGGCTGTATGTAGTAGTTTCATTTGGCAAAGATACTCATTTTTGCCTTATATCAGGCTTCGCCGAGTGCCTCGCGGAGATATTCTGATGTAGGGGAGTCAGTTGCGGCTACCTCTTCGGGCGTGCCTTGTGCCATTATCTCTCCTCCAAGTGCTCCTCCGGCCGGCCCCATGTCGATTATATGGTCGGCTACTTTGAGTATATCGAGATTGTGCTCTATCACCACTACAGTGTTGCCCTTGTCGACCAGACGGTTGAGTATGCCTATAAGAGTCTTTATATCTTCGAAATGAAGGCCGGTGGTGGGTTCGTCGAGCAGAAATAGTGTGCGACCGGTATCGCGTCGGGCAAGTTCGGTGGCCAGTTTCACACGCTGGTTCTCACCGCCCGACAATGTTGAAGATGGCTGGCCCAGTTTGATATATCCCAAGCCGATATCCTGAAGCACTTTTATTTTTTTGAGAATTACGGGTACCGAGGCGAAAAACTCTACAGCCTGATTGATGGTCATGTCGAGCACGTCGGCTATTGACTTGCCCTTGAAACGAACCTCAAGTGTCTCACGGTTGTATCTTCGTCCGCCGCATACCTCGCAGGGCACAAGTACGTCGGGCAGAAAGTTCATCTCAATGGTGCGGTATCCGTTGCCCGAACAGGCTTCGCATCGGCCGCCACTTACGTTAAAGGAGAAGCGCCCCGGCTTGTAGCCGCGAATCTTGGCTTCGGGCAAACCCACAAAGAGATTGCGTATGTCGGCGAATACGCCGGTATATGTTGCCGGATTGGAGCGAGGCGAACGTCCTAACGGGCTCTGGTCGACTGTAATCACCTTGTCGATTGACTCTATTCCCTCAATGCTCGTGTAGGGGAGCGGTTGTTCAGTGGAGCGATAGAAGTGCGATGTGAGTATCGGGCGAAGTGTGGAATTGATGAGCGAAGATTTGCCCGATCCTGAAACACCGGAGATGCAGGTGAGGGTGCCCAGAGGTATGTGCAGATCTACATTTTTAAGGTTGTGTCCCGACGCTCCCAGCAAGCTAAGCGTGGTGCCGAGCCCGTGGCGTCTGGCCTGGGGAATCTCAATCTGTTTTTCACCATTGAGGTATTGAGCTGTGAGAGTCCCGGTAGCGAGCATCTGTCGGGGAGTGCCCTGAAATACGACCTCACCACCTTTTACGCCTGCTTTTGGCCCGATGTCGACGATATAATCGGCTTCGAGCATTATGTCGCGGTCGTGCTCCACCACGATAATCGAGTTGGAGGCATCGCGCAGTTTTTTCAATGAGTTGATAAGGCGGTGATTGTCACGCTGATGCAAGCCGATGGAAGGCTCGTCGAGAATATACAGCACATTTACCAGTTGAGAGCCTATTTGTGTGGCAAGGCGTATACGCTGACTTTCGCCGCCGGAGAGTGTGGCCGAGCGGCGGTCGAGCGACAGATATCCCAGACCTACATCGATAAGAAATCCGAGGCGCGAGTTTATCTCCTTGAGTATCTCGTGGGCAATGATGGCCTGCGTGGGCGAGAGTTTCTGTTCGATAGACCGAGTCCACTTATAGAGGTCGGAAATATCCATTCGCGACACTTCGGCTATATTTTTCCCGTCGATAAAGAAATGAAGAGCCTCGCGATTGAGCCGCTGACCATTGCAAGCGGGGCAAACGGCTCGCGAGAAAAACTGGCCGCTCCATTTCTTGGCCGATTCGCCGGCATCATCGGCCTGCTGCATTTCGATATACTTTACCAGCCCCTCGTACTGACTGAAGTAATTGGAGGTGGATAGAGTGCTGTTGCGTATGTCGAGGCGCTCGGTGGTGCCGTCGAGAATCTCGGCAATACATTCCTCGGGCAGCTCGGCCAGGGGTGTCTTGAGCGTGCAGCCATGCTTGCGGCAGATAGCTTCTATCTGCCAGAATATCATGGAGTCGCGATATTTGCCAAGCGGTATTATGCCGCCCGAATGTATCGATGCCTTAAGGTTGGGCATAATCTTTTCGCGGTCTACAACATTGATAAATCCGAGGCCTTTACAGGTCTCACAGGCACCCTGGGGTGAGTTGAATGAGAAATTATGGGGGGCGGGTTCGCGGTACGATAGTCCGGTCTCCGCATCCATGAGATGCTGCGAGAAGTGGTGTATCGTATCGGAGTCGGCATTGTATATCATCAATTGCTTGTCGCCCATACGCAGTGCTTCGCCAACCGACTGCCTAAGTCGGGTAGTGTCGGAGGTACCGAGCTTGAAACGGTCAACCACCACCTCGATAGAGTGATTGCGGTATCGGTCAACTTTCATGCCGGGCTTTATTTCGGTCAGCTCGCCGTCGACGCGTACGGTGAGAAATCCCTTTTTGCGGATATTCTCAAAGAGGTCTTTGTAATGACCCTTGCGGTTTTTTACAAGCGGGGCGAGTATATAGATGCGGCTGTCGGCAAATTTTTCGGAAATGAGCGAGATAATCTTCTCTTCGGTGTATTTGACCATGGGCTGGCCCGAAAGATAGCTCACGGCTGTGGCTACACGGGCGTAGAGGAGGCGGAGAAAGTCGTAGATTTCGGTTGTGGTGCCGATGGTGCTTCGCGGATTGCGGTTTATGGTTTTTTGCTCGATTGATATCACAGGGCTCAGACCCGTGATAGAGTCAACATCGGGCCGCTCGAGATTGCCGAGCATATTGCGGGCATAGGCCGAGAAGGTCTCGATATATCGGCGCTGTCCTTCGGCGTAAATGGTGTCGAAGGCGAGCGATGATTTGCCGCTGCCGCTCAACCCTGTTATAACGCAGAGCGAGTTGTGGGGTATCTCAACATCAACATTTTTGAGATTGTGCACCCGGGCACCGGTCACCACGAGGCGCGATTGCGACGGCAGATTCTCTAATCTTTTATCCATTCCTTACGATAGACATGTTTTGGCTGAGTAGAGCGATAAAGCGACTCTTTTCGCGGTATATTGACTATATATGTTTTGCGCGAGGCGTTGGGAAGTTTCTTGGAGCGTATCCAGGGATTGGCTTCGCGGAGGGTGAGATAGCTGATATCGTGCCGGGCAGCCCATTCGGGCCAGCTTACTATTGTAGTGTCGATATGTACGGTATCGCATTCAATCGGCTGGTAGAGCTGATCGGCAGTGAGGTGATAGCCGTAGCGCTGCGGATGCTCCATAATCATTTTCATAGCCAGGAGCCTGAACATGTAGCGAGAGGTTTCGGGCGTGAGGTAGAGATTGTAGGCTGATGAGGCAAGCTGCGACGCCAGTTCTGATGATATTCGGCCCATTCCGCCATTGTATGAGGCGGCAGCCGACTCCCAGTTGCCATATTTATTATAAGCCGATTTGAGATAACGGCAAGCTGCGCGGGTAGCCTTTTCGGGATGATAGCGCTCGTCGACATATTCGTTGACCTCAAGTCCGTATTCTTTTGCCGTAGCGGGCATGAATTGCCATAAACCGGCAGCTTTGGCCGGTGATACGGCTATAGGGTTGAGGCTGCTTTCGATACATGCCAGGTAAATCAGGTCGGCGGGCACGCCACACTCTTCGAGTATCGGCACAAGTTGCGGAAAGTAGCGGTTGGCACGTTTGAGTGTGAGCAGAGTGTTGCCATGTGTATACGTCATGGCTGTGAGCTCACGGTCGAGACGTTCCCACATATCCACACGGTCGAGTTCGACATCAACGCCTGCAAACTTTACTTTTTTCGGTATCGCGGGATTGGTGACCGTTGTCATTGTAACGGGCGACATCGGTGGCGTCGCTGATGCTGAAAGTGCTGTGAGTATAAGAGTTATAAAGAGATGTATGCGCATAGTTCGGGCTGTGTGTTTAGTAAGAAAAAATTGCCTCGCCGGTGTATCAGTGCCCCGAGTATCTTAAGATATTGATGTCGCCTGAGAGCTCATACGATTTGCCGTCGGCTCCGGTGGCTTTGATTACATAGTAATATACTCCGGCAGGCACCAGTTTGCCTCTGTACTTACCGTCCCAACCTTGGGCCGGATCGTGAAACTCAGCAATTTTTTCACCCCAGCGATTGAATATATAACAATCGAATTTCACTATTGACTTATAGCTTACTTTCCATAAGTCGTTTACGCCTTCTGTGGCGCCGGGGGAGAAAGCGTTGGGGCATAGGAGGCTCGACTCGCCAATACTTACGGTATATACTTCTGATTCAACGCCGCATGTACCTGAAGCATCGGCCGCCTCAAATTTCACATAACGCTCGCCGGCGTCATAAAATGTTTGCGTGAATTCAAGGTCGGGGGTATATAGCACTACATTGGTGAAATCGGGGTCGGTGGCTATCTGCCATCGGGTATAAGAGGCCGCTTCGGTCACGGCTGCGCGGAACTGAATCTCTACAGGCGCGGAACCGCCGAGAGGCTCATCGGTGGGCACTTCGCTCTCACCCGTTTCCTTATGCTGCACGGCTGATGTGAGAATACTGACGCGTTTGCAGGGAATGGTCGGGGATGCTATTTCTATAGCCCTGTTCCATGATTCGAGAAATCTGTCGCCGGTCAGAAAAAATTGAGTATCGCAAAGCGGTGCGTCGAGATTGATGTTACCATCGATATAAGGTAGCTCGGTGTTGTGCTCCGCAGGTTCAAAAAACGGTTCATCTTTATCGGGCCCGGGCGCGAGAGTGTGATATGAGATGGCGATTTTACGGTCAATGGTAAAGAGGCGACCATCGACTCCGTAATATATCATGCGGGGCGCCGATCCGGAAGGCGACAAAGAGATGCGGTCGCAATACGTTTTGTCGTGCGACTGAGCGAGCGCCTGCACGTTGAACGGAGCCGTTGCATAACTGCTTACCCAATAGTAGACAGTACGCGTGCCCTCCGTAAAAGCGTATCCCGAATTTTCAGTTATATTCGAAATAGTCACGGTATTGCCCTGACGTACGATATCGGCTTCTTCGATGGGAACGGGGTAGGCGGCGCCACGTAAGCCGTAGCGTTCGCACGTTACCGACGATGCCGCGGCTGATGTAGTGGTGTATACAATTTTACAGCCCGTAAAATCATTGACCACATATATACCCGCGAGTCCGGAGGCTGAGGCAGGTTCAACAGCAACGGGAGGGAGAGCGGTGCCCTCGAAACTGAGCGCGGCAGAGCAAAGTACTGGCGTAAAAGCGCCGACTATAAGTAGAAATAATGAGCGTAGCATATTAATAAATTAACGGATTGCCGCATCGGTTTATTATATATGTTGGCCGGCTCGTGTGCGTGCAAACGCATGTGTAAAGTATACTGTAAAAATGGGGAAGAGAATGAGCCCCTCGGCGGAGAGAATCACGCCTATAGCTTTGCCCGCACCTGTCACCGGTGAGATATTCGAACCACAGGTGGTCATTTGCATTATGGCGTACCACACGGTATCCCAGAAGTTTGTAATCTGCGGGTTTATATGGTATTCCATCACAAAAAACATTAGGCTGAGGAAATAGAGTGTGCTAAGTAGCAGTATCACATAAACGCGAAACAGTCGTACTACCCAACTTTTCGACATCAGACCCCAAAGCGATGCGAGTACAGCCGCTCCGCGCAGCAGGGGCACAAACCGTAACAGATACTCTATCTCCGGATTCATGGCCACGCCATAATAATGAAGCAAAGGCAGATATGGAACGCAGATAATGAAAAATGCTCCCAGGCGGAAATAATTGCGGGGAGTGCGCGGCCCTATGATGCTTTCAGCTATAATTTCCAACTGGAAATATAGGCAGGTATATAGTTGCACTTTAAGGAACAACTTGTCGGCAACCGGCGAGATATTGGCAAGTGTATCAAACGAGATATATGCAATCAGCGCCGTTGCAACTACAACGGTGACAAGGCGAAGCGTATAGAGTATCCGCTCGCGAACGGGTGATGATATTGAAACGGCCATTACGCAGTTAAAACACTGCGTGCGAGGCTATGGTTCAGCTTTCGAAACCTGCGTTGAGGCGCGACTGCACAACCCCATAGATGGCTATGCCTGCGGCTACCGACACGTTTAGGGAGCCTATGCGCCCGAACATCGGTATTGCCGCTTTGCGGTTGCAGCGCGACAATACCTGTGGTGATATGCCTGTGTCTTCCGAGCCGAAAACCAAGGCCGTAGGAGTGGAATAATCGAGTGTGCTGTATGTTTCGGTAGCCTTCTCGGTAATGCCGGTTACTTCAAATCCCGAATCTTTAAGATAGCCAGCCGCCTGTGCCATGGAATCGACACGGCATACCGGTATGCGGAGCAATGCCCCGGCTGACGTCTTAACGGCGTCTGCTCCTACCGAAACGCTGCCATGTGTGGGTATCACAATGGCGTGAACGCCGGCACATTCACATGTACGCGCTATAGCACCGAAATTGCGCACGTCGGTAATACCGTCGAGCATAACGATAAAGGGTACGGCGCCCTGTTCATATAATTGGGGTACTATGTATTCGAGCTTGTGGTATGTTATGGCCGATATGAGGGCAATGGCTCCCTGGTGATTCTTACGGGTTATGCGGTTTAGTTTCTCAACGGGCACTCGCTGAAAAACTATCCGGTTGGCGCGCAGCAGGTCGGTAAGTTCGGTGGCCAGTTCGCCGCGAAGGTCTTTCTTTAAAAATACCTTGTCGATTTCTTTTCCCGACTGAATTGCCTCTATTATGGCCCGTAGACCGAATATATACTCGTTTGATTGCATTATTATTATGAATTATATGATGGATTGTGGGCCAGTAAGGCCATGGCATTAGCACGCGCTGCCGGTTCGGCGGCATTGCCGGAGAGCATCAGGGCTATTTCATCGATACGTTCGGCATCCGAAAGCACCGTAATGTGTGTGTGGGTAGAGTTGTTGTCGTCCTCCTTATATACTTTGAAATGGCTGTTGCCCATGGCTGCTACCTGCGGCAGGTGGGTTATGGCTATCACCTGAAGATTCAGTCCCATAGCCTGGAGCATCACTCCTATGCGGGCAGCTACGTCGCCCGACACGCCAGTGTCTATTTCGTCGAATATCACGGTAGGCAGTGAAATCTTACCCGCTACGATGGATTTGATTGCAAGCATCACGCGCGAAATTTCGCCGCCTGATGCGGCATTGGCTACAGGGGTTGGTTCCTGATTTTTGTTAAATGCAAAAAGGAAGTTCACGCTGTCGGCCCCAGTAAGCGACAGCTTTGCCGGCTCAACGTTTATCTCCACACGCAGGTTCTTCATACCCAAGGGGATGAGGGTAGTCTGTAATAGAGCGGCAAACTCGGATGCGGTTTTCCGGCGCGATTGTGTCAGCAGGGCAGCAGCCTCGACAGCTTTGGCCCTTGATGCACGGGCTTTTTTCTCCAATTCGGCCAACAGCGATGGAGCCTCCTCAAGGCGCGACATTTTTTTCTGAAGGTCGGCGTAGTAGGTAATCAGCTCAGCTTCATCAGTCACGCCCGCTTTGCTGATGGCATCGCGTATGGCTCTCACCCGCTTGCGCAGGTATTCTATTTCCGACTCATCTGCAGCGAAGTCGCCGGCAACGCTCTGAATGGTCTCTGCTATATCCTCAAGTTCGGTGATGCAGTTTTGAATACGGGTATCGATTTTGTCGTCGGCCGGCAGAACATCGGTCATATCTGCGCAGCGGTCGCTCACACGCGAGAGCATCTCAAGTATGTTGGGTTCTCCCGAAGTGAGTAGACTGACGGCATCGAGAGCGTTGGCACGAGTGTCGGCCGATGATTCCACTTCGGCTAATGTATCCTCACAGTTTTGCAGTTCGCCCGGCTCCGGACTCAGTTTGTCGAGTTTATTGAGCTGATACTCCAAAAAGTCAGCATTGGCGCGGTCGGCATCAATAGCCTCTTTGGTTTTGCGGTAAGCTCGGAGGTCGCGGCGATAATGATTGAAGCATTCCTGATAATCGGCGAGAAGCGCCGAGTTTGAAGCCAAGGAGTCAATCACACTCAGTTGGAACAGCGGCTGTGCCAACAATTGGTTCTGGTGCTGCGAGTGTATGTCGATAAGAAGTACCCCGAGTTCCTGCACCTTTGCAAGAGTCGTGGGGGAGTCGTTGATAAATGCTCGAGAGCGTCCGCCCGCACTCAGTTCGCGGCGTATTATAAGTGGAGAAAAGACCTGTTCAATATCATTTGCCTCGCAAAACTGCTTTACCAACATATTTCCTTCGACTTCAAACCACCCTTCGACGATAGTTTTAGACTCGGGATTGCTGATTACCCGCTGGTCGGCACGACCGCCAAGCAGTATGCCCAGTGCACCGAGTATTATTGACTTACCGGCTCCCGTTTCACCTGTTATGATATTGAGGCCTTCGTCAAATATAATATCGATATGGTTGATAAGAGCGTAGTTGGTTATTTTGAGATGCTTGAGCATGGCTATATGTTATCTGTCGGTAGGCGGGTTCTTTATCTTGTCTAAACGTGAGCCCTCGGTTGGATACAGAAGCATGAGCAGGTTGTAGACATCGTTGCGCTCCGACTGCGAGCCCTGACTGTATATATTTACGAGCTCGTCGAGTTTGGCATCGCGCCACATCGTAAGGCCCACGGTCATGGGGTCGGCCTGATATATGGTGCGGAGCGTTTCGAGTGCTTCGGTAATTGTGGCACGTGATTTGTCGGGGCTTACCACCATTTCATCGAGTCCTTTGCGGTGATACGTATAGAGCAGGTTACGTATTCCTGAAGTGGAAGGGTCGGTGAATGTGGAGAGCACAGCCCATCGGTTGCGGTTGTCCTCGAAGGCTTTCCATCCGGTTTCGCCCGAAGACTGGGCCAACTGCACTATTGTTTCCAGTCTGTCGAAATATGGATCGCCGCCCATAGGCGCGAATGAGTCGAAGTCAACCGCGATTATCAGATATGCGTAATAGTTGAGTATGGCTGTGAGATTGTCAATCATGGTGTTTTCTGAAAACACCAGCGGTTCGTAGGGCCGATACTCAAACTCGATGCGGGTGTCTTTGAGGTTGAGCATCGTGGTGGTATAAGCGCTGTTGTATACCGGGCGTGTAGATTGTATCTGTAGGTCACCCTTGACTATATCATCGGTATACTCATTGACAGTGAGAAACAGCGTACAGTCTATCTTTTCGGTAGGCGAGAATGTGGCATTGGTGAATTTTGTGGTGTTCATGTACTCCGTTATGGCCTCCTGCAATGTCTCAAATACAGTGGCGTTGTCAGATACTTTATCAGTATTAACCTCAACTCTGCATTTAAGCTCTTGCGCCGTGCATGTGAATGCGGCCATCGTCATGGCTACAATCACACCACATATATATTTTGCAACAGCGCTATTTATCATAAAGGTATGGCATTGAGTATATCGTAAGCCAATTCTGTTTTTGGCTTAGTGGCGATATGCTGTCGGGTGCCGTCGGCATGAAACATAGTCACCTCGTTGGTGTCGGTGGCGAAACCGGCCTTTGGATTGCGAAGTGAGTTGAGCACAATCATATCGAGATTTTTCGATTTTAGCTTGCTCAGGGCGTTGCTTTCTTCGTTGTCGGTTTCGAGCGCGAAGCCTACAAGAGTCTGCCCCGGGCGTTTTGAGGCTCCGAGCGTAGCTGCTATATCAGGATTCTTTACAAGCTCGATGGTCGGCACATCGTGGCCTTCACGTTTTATTTTCTTATCGAGGGGGCTCGCCGGAGCATAATCAGCTACAGCTGCGCACATTATACCAATATCTGTTGAGGGCCAAACTCCGGTGCACGCCTCGCACATCTGCTTGGCAGACTCTACAGGTATTACTTTTACGCTGCTGTTGCGCGGTACAACCGATACCGGGCCGCTTACTACAGTTACATCGGCTCCCAGGTCGGCGGCTGCGTCAGCCATGGCGTATCCCATCTTCCCGGTTGAAAAATTACCGATAAACCTCACGGGGTCGATGCGCTCGTATGTTGGGCCTGCGGTAATGAGCACTTTCTTGCCTTGAAGTGTAAGGGTGCGTGCGAAAAATTGGCTGAGTATATCTGCTATGCGTTCCGGTTCCTCCATGCGACCTTTGCCGATAAGATGGCTCGCCAGTTCGCCTGCGGTCGGCTCTATGATGTGATTGCCGTATGAACGAAGCAGTGCAAGATTTGCTGTTGTTGACGGGTGTGCCATCATATCGAGATCCATGGCGGGTGCTATAAACACGGGTGCCTTGGCCGACAGATAGGTGGTGACAAGCATGTTGTCGGCTATGCCGTGAGCCATCTTTCCGATAGTACAGGCCGTGGCCGGAGCTATTACCATTGCATCGGCCCATAGTCCGAGGTCGACATGCGAATGCCATTCGCCGGTATTGGCGGTAAAGAAGTCGCAAATTACCGGGCGTCCACTTAGCGCAGACAATGTTACCGGAGTGATGAATTCTTTGCCTGAAGGAGTAATCACAACCTGTACTTCGGCCCCTTGCTTCACCAGAAGCCGGAGCAGAGTTGCCGACTTGTAGGCAGCTATGCCGCCGGTTATACCCAAAATGATATGTTTGCCCTTAAGCATCAGTTATTTTTTAGATATGCGTAGTGATATACGAGTAAAAGCATCTTTGGTGTTTTGAGCGAAATCGCCCTGCATTATCCAACTGTAGTAGCCGGGGTCGTCAGCAAGGACTTTTTCGGCCGGTTTACCTTTGTATTTACCGAAGTTAATTATTTCCACGCCTTTGTCATCGTAAATCAGTCGGCCCGCAAAATCAACGTTGCGGGTGTGTGAAGAGTACTCAGAGAGCATGGCAACATCGTTGGTCAAATCGGGATAGCGGTCGAGCTGGGCCATAAGCACCTCATAGGTGGCTCGGGTGTCGGCGCAAGCCGAATGCGCATCTTCAAGGTTTTTGTCGCAATAGAATTTGTATGCTGCGGTAAGGGTGCGCTGTTCCTTTTTGTGGAAGATGGTCTGCACGTCGATAAACCGTATTCCTGAAAGATTGAGAGCTATGCCGGCACGGTGAAATTCTTCGATGAGGAGGGGAATGTCGAAACGGTTGCTGTTGAATCCGGCTATATCGCTGTCGGCGAATATCTCGGCAAGGCTTTTGGCTATTTGGCTGAAGGTCGGAGCGTCGGTCACATCGGCATCGGTGATGTGGTGCACTGCAGTTGCTTCAGCGGGAATAGGTATGCCGGGACTTACACGGCGCGTACGCTCGAACTCGCTGCCGTCGGGGCATATTTTCAGAACCGATATCTCTACAATGCGGTCCGACGTAATATTGGTGCCGGTAGTCTCGAGATCGAAAAAAACTATCGGGCGTGTGAGGTTGAGACGCATGGCTTTTAGTCGGTGATGTTCATCGGCATGAGAATCATAAGCAGTTCGCTTTCCGGATTGGTTTCAGCCGGAACACAGAGAGCCGGACGGCTGGGATCGGCAATCTTGATTTCCACGTCGGTGCAACTGAAAGTAGAAAGAATTTCGGTAAGGAACATAGAACTGAATCCCATCATCAATTCGGGGCCGGTGTAGCTGCAGGGCACTGTTTCGTAGCCCGAGGTGCCGAAGTTGTTGTCGGCTGCGCTCAGTTTCACGGAGTCAGGGCCGAATTTAAATTTCACAAGACCGCCACCCTCGTTGCCGAATACGGCTACGCGGCGCACTGCTGTGAGGAATGACTGACGGTCGACTGTGAGCACGTAG
>JAGAUN010000088.1 GCA_017620715.1 Muribaculaceae bacterium
ACTGTTCCAGCGATACTTCCATGCCGCGCCCGCTATCACACGCGTATACTCAGGCCGCTCCTGATAGTTGAACGACAGCGCCACCTCCGTCGACGCCTTACTGCGGCGCTTGAACTCACGGCTCACAATAGGCATCAGAAACTTCGGGAACGTGAGCGAAGCCTCGGCAGCATACTCCGTATAGCGGTCGTTGATAAGATTCGTGAAATTGCCCGACAGGCTCTCATAATTGATACGCAGCTTGGTAGTGAGCAGATTGCTGCGATGCGCCACATTGCGGTGCTGATACGCAAGGCCCACGCCAAACCCCAGGTCACCCTCCGAATTGGTACCCTCGAGTTCGGCCGTCACACCCTGCTTCTTGTTGCGCCCCAGCACAATATAGGCATCGAGCATCTCGTTGCCGTCGATAGTGGCGCACGGCACCATGTCAATATTTATACTGCGTATTATACCCAGCTGAGCCAAAGCCTCGTAGGTACGGTCAACCATAGCCGTGCTGTAGCGTTCGCCCGGTTCAATGAAACACTTCTCCTGAAGCACCGAGGCATTGAGGTAGCGGTCGCCGCCCCCGTACACCACAGTGATATCCTTATACCGCACCGTATCGGCACCCGCAGGCATACCCGACACCGGATTAGCCCCCTGAGGCAGACCGGTCACAAAAATCACCCGGTTGATAGTATATATATGATGCGGCGAGTAGTCGCGCACATCGCCGCCGGTAGTCCGCGAGGCAGTCGACGCAAGCGGGCGCACCACCATAGTAAGGTCTACGTCGAGAGAGTTTTCGGCCGTGTCGGCAATAAAAGTCACATATTCCTTCGAGAAAGCGTAATAGCCATTGTCGCGAAGCACCGCCGTGATACGGCTGCGCTCGGCATCCAGAGCCGCGCGGTCAAGATTGTCGCCACGGTGAAGCCCCTGCATCAGATATCCACCCTCGCGCAGTATTCGCTCTATGGCGGTATCGGTCACCTCATAGGCGAGCGAGCTTATGCGGTGAGGCATACCCGGGTCAATGCGGTAGCTCACCGACGCGCGTCGCCTCGCCGTATCAGTCACACTGTCTACCTGCACCGAGGCCGACAGATAGCCCTTGTTGACCATAGCCTGACGCAACTGATTGGCCGACATCGCCGTCTGCTCGGGGCTGTATATCACCGGGGGCTGACCCAGACGGCGCAGCCAGCGGTTGTACCACCGCGAGGTATCGGCACCCGACATATTGTATACACCGAGCTGCATCCTCGCAAATCCCAGCACCTTGTGGTTGGGCTGCTGACGGAGGTAATTGTACAGCTCCGTACGGTCCACCACCGTAGTATCGCCCGGAGCCATATCCAGTTCAATATTCACCTTGTCGAGCAGATAGCTCCCCTGCGGCACATGGCGCGTGGCGCTGCACGCCCACATCACCGCGGCCGTCAACAATATTACAAAGCGTACTGCACTCTTCATATTCTCCACAAAGGTAACGCCAATTGCGCAAATACACTAAGAGCTTGTTTAATAATAAATGTTAACGACAGGGCTGTCAGTCGTCGAGTAGATTTTCGTTTGTGATGAGGGAGTTATGGGGTTCCATAACGACCGAAGTGCAGGCGGAAAGATGCCGGCGACTGGCAGCCGGAGGGGTAACTTCCATAATTATATTCTCATTCATTCTGAAATTTCATTAATTTCTAAACACATTAGAAGAGATATGGAGCGTGTTTATATTGCCATGCGACCCTGTCGTCAACATTTATTATTAAACAAGCTCTAAAAAAGGCATCGATTTTGATTACAAATCAGCGCAAAAAACCGTACCTTTGCACCATAAAAACCGCGCCAGGCACCCACCGCATTGGCACTCAATCAATTAATTCATTATATTATATGAATCTCAACTGGCTTATAGAGCTTCTCGGCCCGGGCAACACTTCGCTTGCCAGCACCCTCGTACTTTACTCCTTTGTCATCGCCACCGGCGTATTTCTTGGCAAAATCAAAGTAGGAGGCGTATCGTTGGGCGTCACCTTCGTACTCTTTATGGGCATCATCATGGGCCACTTCGGCTACATGGTCGATGCCGAAGTGCTTAAATTCATACTCGAATTCGGCCTCATACTCTTTATCTTCTCGATAGGACTTCAGGTCGGCCCCTCGTTCTTCTCGTCGTTTAAGAAAGGAGGTATAGTTCTCAACGGTCTGGCCGTTCTGATGATTCTGCTCAACGTCGGAATAGTGCTCGCGATATTCTATGTCGACGGCCACACCGACATCGCCGCCCTCGTCGGCGTCATGAGCGGCGCCGTCACCAACAC
>JAGAUN010000089.1 GCA_017620715.1 Muribaculaceae bacterium
ATGGCGCCAAATACCAGATTTGTGCCGCCGGCGTCGAGTGTTATTACGATGCGTTTATCAAATTTGTACATGATATTGTGATTTAAAGATTATACTTGCTATGAGGTATTGCCGCAAAATTAATAATAATTACTTGATTCTGTCGGGATTTTTGGCTATAAATTCTTTCCATGAAGAGCATTTGTGTGAGGCCAACGGCTTGCCGCTCTCGTAGAAATGGCAGAGTGCGGCCGCTAACGCGTCGGTGGCATCGAGCTTCATTTTGGTGGAATCGGGCGGCATGGCGAGAATGCGGTGCAGCATATCGGATACCTGTTGTTTTGATGCGGCGCCATTGCCGGTAATAGCCATTTTAATCTTGCGTGGCTCATACTCGGCTATGGGAACGTCGTGGGCGAGCGCGGCTGCCATGGCTACGCCCTGCGCGCGGCCCAATTTGAGCATAGACTGTAGGTTTTTTCCGAAAAACGGGGCCTCAATTGCCATTTCGTCGGGCAGATATTGGTCGACAAGCATTGCCACTCGCTCGTATATACGGCGCAGACGCAGGTAGTGGCTCTCGAATTTATTGAGTTCAATAACTCCCATAGCTATCATAACCGGCTTTTTACTGATTACGCCAAGCAAACCATAGCCCATGACATTTGTGCCCGGGTCAATTCCTATTATAATCCTTTCGTATTGGCGAAGCTCTGCGGCGTTGGTCATAGAGCTATCGGTTGCATTACAGTGGCAAAATATACCAGATGGCGATGCCATTCGGCGCACCATTTGCTTAGTACGGACGGCAGTATCGATGTCTCCTTGTCGCGAAGCATCTCAGCGGTGTATTCTGTATGGAATTGAAGAGCCATACTCTCGCCCTCTTCATTGGCAGGGTCGACGATGCGCATGAGGGTGGCTTCGAAGAAGTCGGTGTCTTGCCTGAATGCTGTCAGGCCCTCTGATGTAAGCCAGTTGTGAAACGGCTGCGCCTGACTATGCTCGACTATAAAGGTAATATTGTATATGAGCATATTACGGTATTAATGCTTTTTGACTTTGCGGCAGATGTGACGCACAAGGAATCCCAAGTGCCGTAATGTGGTGGGGATTGTGCCGTAGTAGTGGCACATTATGCGGTAGCGCTCTTTGAGCGAGCTTTTGAAATTTGCGGTGGTGACTCCCTCGTTAAGGTAGTCGATAAGTATGTTGGGCAGGTATGCGTTTTTACGTGAATGCTGAAGGCATTGTATGCACCAGTCGTAGTCGGCCGAGAAGCGATATTTGAGATTGTAGAGCGGCGCAATACGGGCAAGCGCTACAAATGCCTGGTGGCATACAACCATGCCGGAGGCGAAACTGCGATAAGTGAGGACTTCGGGGGCAGTGAGATGCCGGTCACCGATACGTTTGCGGTCGGAGTCGACAATCTGTGTTTGGCCATATACGATGCCGGGGGTGTCGTTCTCGGCTATGGCCTGTGCTACGCGGGCCAGTGTATCGGGTTTGTGAAACGAATCGCCAGCGTTGAGGAATATAAGATATTGGCCCTTGGCAAGCATCATGCCTTTGTTCATGGCATCGTAAATGCCTTTGTCGGGTTCGGAGACGTATCTCATATTCGGTGAATGGGAGGCAGCGTCGCGAATCAGCTCTACTGTAGAATCGGTAGATGCGCCATCGATTACGATGTGCTCGAAGTCGCGAAATGTCTGTTGCGCCACGCTTGTGAGGGTGTAGGGCAACGTCTGGGCGGCGTTGTAAGTGACCGTGATGATTGAAAAGAGCATATTAGATATGATGGCGTGGAATGAACGGCATCAGCTACAAAGATACGAATAAGTGGAGAGGGAGAGAAATAATTGCGTAATTTTGCGTCAGGGTTGTCACCTATCAGGGGCGATGAGCGTCAATAGGGTGTAATTTGAATTTCAATTCACGTTTTTAAACCCTTTAAATAATTTTATTATGTTTTGGTTAGTACAACTTCTTATCCCGATTTCAATCTGCGTAGTCCTTCCCGTACTCATTGTATGGATTGTATTCCGGTCGTCGACAAAGAAAGACCAGTTTCGAGCCGATATCATGGTTAAAGCTCTTGAGACAAATTCGTCGGTCGATGTTGACCGGCTTATCGAAGCCTTCGCCAAGCAACGTAAAACTCCAGCACAGTTGCGCAACGGTCAATTGCTTCGTTTCTGCATATTTACCTTTCTCGGCATAGCCTTTGGTATAATGTCGATAATTATCGGAAGCATGTATGACCTTGACAGTGCTATGGCTCTGATTTTTCTGACTATCATTTTTATTGCAATCGGTCTTGCCTACGGTGTAGCGTACCGTGCGTCCAAAAAGCAAGAAATTACTGAAGAAGTGATAATCAGCGAGGATTAGGCGTATAGCAGAAGAGATGACACGGCAACAGTTCACACTCTATGTCGAAAGCTATCAGAAGGCGGTTCGCCGCTTTCTGACAGCCTTGTGTTGTGGCGACTCCTCGTTGGCCGATGATCTTGCACAGGATACCTTTGTAAAGGCTTATCTTTCGTGCGACGGTTTTCGTGAGGACAGCAAATTTACCACCTGGATTTACCGTATCGCCTACAATACTTTCATTTCTCACCGGCGCAGTTCCAGGAGTACCGTATCGCTTATCGAAGCATCAACATATACAAGTCTGAGCGAAGCCGACGGCAGTTTCCGTTATCAGGCCCTATACGCCGCTCTCGACCGACTTGGCGACAAGGAACGAGCCGCAATACTTCTATTTTATATGCAAGGCTATTCGGTAGCCGAAATAGCCGATATTTCACATCAGAGCACCGAAGCTGTAAAGCAGCAGCTTTCGCGTGGTCGCAAACACGTTAAACAATTTCTCGATTATGAAGCCGAATAACACACACGACCCCTTGCAGTCAATATTTGCACGGTTTGAGCCTCCGCTGAGCGACGACAATCTCTTTATGGCGCGTCTACAACAGAACCTCAACGATGTGGAACTCATAAAAAATCAGACTCTCGCGTTCAGACATAAGAGCAAAAGAGCAATGGTTGCAGCAGCAATAGCCGGGTTTATGTGCGGTGTAGCGGGTACACTGCTTTACCCCTGGCTTGCGGCAATACTGATTGATCTGACCGGTTCGATTGCTGATAAAACCGCGCTTGATGCGGTGCAGGATTACGGCAACGTGGCGTTATGGGGCGTGATATGCCTCATAACCGGGATTGTAACCTTTACGGTATATGACTTAGTCGGCAACGGTAAAACCGGCCTCGGTAAGTCCTTGGCGTAAATAGTGAACATGCTCCATATCGCGAGTCTCAAGCTCGAAATCGACTGCGCAGCCTCCTATCTCGGTTGACACATTGTTGCGCTTATGCTCAACCGACAGAATGTTGGCTCCCAGTTCACCGATGATAGAGCATACACGCGAGAGTTGACCCGGTTTATCGGAGAGAATTACGGTAAGCGATGTGTTTCGGCCGCTTCTTACCAGACCGCGGGTAATCACACGATTGAGCGAGGTAACGTCTATATTGCCTCCTGACACGAGGCAGACAACCTTCTTGCCCTCTACGGGTACTTTGTCGAACATGGCGGCTGCCACAGACACAGCTCCGGCACCCTCGGCCACAAGTTTTTGCTGTTCGATAAGTGATAGAATGGCCGCTGCAACTTCATCGTCGGTCACAGTCACAATCTCATCGACATATTTTGAGCAGAGCTCGAATGTATTTACACCTGGCTCCTTTACCGCTATGCCGTCGGCAATAGTGGCTACGGATTTAAGACGCTTGCGTGTGCCTTCTTGTAACGATTCAACCATAGAGGGAGCGCCCTGGGCCTGTACACCATATACCTTGACATTCGGTTTGATGGTTTTGATTGTGAAGGCGACACCCGAAATGAGACCACCTCCGCCTACCGGTACAATAACGGCATCGACGTCGGGCATTTCAGTAATAATTTCAAGACCTATGGTGCCCTGACCTGCTATGACGTACGGGTCGTCGAAGGGGTGTACGAGGGTGTACCCGTATTCTTTCTGTAGTTCCAGTGCCCGTTGGTAGGCATCGTCGTATACGCCCGGCACGAGGCAAACCTCGGCGCCGAGCGCTTTGGTAGCTTCTATTTTGGAGATGGGTGCGCCGGCAGGCAGGCAGATTATCGACTTTATACCATTGTGCGTCGCTCCGAGCGCTACACCCTGAGCATGGTTGCCGGCGGAGCATGCTATTACGCCCCGGCTCTTCTCTTCTTCGCTCAGTTGGGATATCTTATAGTATGCGCCGCGCAGTTTAAACGAGCCTGTGTGTTGCAGATTTTCAGGTTTTAAAAAAATCTCGGCTTTGTGATTAAGACGAGTGGGGCCAATCAGTTTTGGATGGCGGGCTACATTTTGAAGCACTTCGGCTGCGCGGTATACTTCCGCAATGTCGAGGATAGAAGTCTTGGGCATGATGAATGGTTTTGTTTAAGTTGTATATTAGCGGACCAGTTGAGCTACTCTCAGTATGAAGGGGTAGGGTTCGCGTAGGGTAAGAGAAGAATCATGGGCTACTTTTTCAAGTAATGCCGGGGCTTCAGCGGCAACATAGGTGCCGCATGCCACAACGAAGTATTCCTGTGAGCCATTGTAAACGACCATGGCGTCGGGATAACCGCCGTCGGCGAGACGTTGACGCATGCTTTTGGCGTTGAATATCTGTTTGAAGCGTCCAACGCATACCATGTAGCGCTGAATGGTGGCGTCGGCATTGTTGCCGGCTTGTTCGCTCAGAGCCACGTGCATGGTCAAAACGGGCATTCTCACAGAGTCAATGTTTATGACCTGTGGCTCACGGCTGGCGCGGAAGTCGGCTGTGGTAACCGAATCACCTGTGTCAGTGGCCCTCTCTTTGGCTTTGAGATAGGCTTCGCGGTAATTCTTTTCGTTGGTTTTGCAGCCGGCGGCACACAGCATCAGGGCTATTGCCGATATGATAAAAAATTTTGTTTTCATTTCTATAAATGTATTACTTCGAGGTCTGTAATGCTACCTTTGTCGATGGATAGGCGCACAAGAGTGCGGAACTTCTGCCATCCGTGATAGCCGGCGGCTCCGGGGTTGACATGGAGCAGATTCAACTTCTTGTCGGGAATCACTTTGAGTATATGTGAGTGGCCGCAGACCATAAGATTAATTTTCTCATCGGAGAGCATACGCTCAATACCGGGAGCGTAGCGGCCGGGATAACCTCCCACATGTGTCAGTAAAACTTTTACATCGTCGACTGTGAAGACGGAGAGTTCGGGACAGAGGCGTGCCACTTCGCCGTGGTCGATATTG
>JAGAUN010000090.1 GCA_017620715.1 Muribaculaceae bacterium
CACGGCAAGACCACACTCGTTGACGAGATGCTCCGCCAGGGCGGAATTTACCGCGAGAATCAAGAAACCACAGATAGAGTAATGGACTCGAACGACCTTGAGCGCGAGCGCGGCATCACAATTCTCTCCAAAAACGTATCAATCAACTACAAAGGATACAAAATAAATATCATCGACACTCCCGGGCACGCCGATTTCGGCGGCGAAGTGGAGCGCGTGCTCAATATGGCCGACGGCTGTCTGCTGCTTGTTGACGCTTTTGAGGGTCCGATGCCTCAGACCCGCTTCGTGCTTCAGAAAGCCATTCAGATGGGACTCAAACCTGTGGTGGTGATAAACAAGGTTGACAAGCCCAACTGTCGCCCCGACGAGGTGCAGGAGATGGTGTTCGACCTGATGTTTAATCTCGACGCCACCGAGGAGCAGCTCGACTTCCCCACCGTGTTCGGTTCGGCCAAGCAGGGCTGGATGTCGTATGACTGGAAAGAGCCCAAAGAGGATATCACAGCGGTGCTCGACACCATTATAGAACATATACCCGCGCCGGAGGAGATTGAAGGACCGGCCCAGATGCTCATCACCTCGCTCGACTATTCGTCGTACGTGGGCCGCATAGCCATAGGGCGCGTGCACCGCGGCACTCTGCGCGAAGGCGCCGATGTGGCCATCTGCAAGAAAGACGGCACGATAGAACGCCAGCGCATCAAGGAGCTCCATGTGTTTGAAGGCATGGGACGCAGAAGGGTCGACGAGGTTTCGTCGGGCGACATCTGCGCCTTGGTAGGCATTGCCGATTTCGAGATTGGCGACACAGTGGCCGACATAGACACTCCCGAGGCTCTGCCCCGCATAGCTATCGACGAGCCCACCATGTCTATGACCTTCACTATCAACGACAGCCCCTTCTTCGGACGCGACGGCAAGTATGTGACTTCGCACCATATAGGCGACCGCCTCACAAAGGAACTCGACCGTAATCTGGCGCTCCGTGTAAGCAAAGGTGCCGACGAGGATGTATGGACTGTGTTCGGCCGCGGTGTGCTTCACCTTTCGGTGCTTATCGAAACGATGCGCCTCGAGGGTTACGAGCTGCAGGTGGGTCAGCCTCAGGTGATAGAGAAAGAGATTGACGGCAAGCGCTGCGAGCCTGTAGAGTTGCTCACAATCAATGTGCCCGAGGAATATTCGAGCAAGATGATTGATATGGTGACCCGCCGCAAGGGCGACCTTGTGAGCATGGAGACGCAGGCCGACCGCGTGAATATGCAATTCCACATACCGTCGCGCGGCATCATAGGTCTGCGCAACAATGTGCTCACAGCATCGGCCGGCGAGGCAATCATGGCACACCGATTCCTTGAATACCAGCCGTGGAAAGGCGACATACAGCGTCGCACCAACGGCTCGCTCATAGCCATGGAGGCAGGCACTGCCTACGCATACGCTATCGACAAGCTGCAGGATCGCGGCCGCTTCTTCATCTTCCCCCAGGAAGAGGTATACGCCGGTCAGGTAGTAGGCGAGAACGCCAAAGACAACGATATTGTGGTGAATGTGACCAAGTCGAAGAAACTCACCAACATGCGCGCCTCGGGCGCCGACGACAAGGCCCGCATCATACCCCCTGTAGTATTCTCACTCGAAGAGGCCCTTGAATACATCAAAGCCGATGAATATGTGGAGGTTACACCTCACCATATACGCCTGCGCAAAATAATACTCGACGAGCTTGAACGCAAACGCGCCAACAAGTAATACTAAAAGCGTCGGTACTCTCCACTCCCCTCCTCAACACAATAATCTGCTAAACAAAACACTATGCCGCACTCTTCTCTATCGCCATCGCCTCTCGACAGACCCTTTACCTTCGACCGCGTGGTGAGGATACTCGCAGCGGCAGCCTTAGCCGTCGGAGCCATTTATGTAATAAATCTGCTTCACAATGTGCTGCTGCCATTTTTCCTCGCTTGCCTCATAGCCTATATGATGGAGCCGCTCGTGGAGGGAAACCAGAGTTTTTTCCGGCTCAAAGGCAGGGTGCTGGCATCGATACTCACTCTGCTTGAGGTAGGGGCGGCCATAGGCATGCTGCTGTATTTCTTCGTTCCATCGGTGATAAAGGAGATACGTGAGCTCGACAGCATACTCCAGGGCGTGAGCCACAGCAACATACAGGTGCCGTTTATCCCCGACGAGATTGTGGTGCCGATACGCAACTGGGTAGACAACTTCAACCTTACCGACCTGCTGCACAGCTCTCATCTGGAATCGCTGCTGCAGTCGGGCACCTCGGTGGTGGGCAGCGTGATAGACTTTCTGCTCCATACCCTCGAGTGGCTTCTGACATTTATCTATGTGATATTCATACTCTTCGACTATAAGTCGCTCATGCAGGGCTTCCGCCTGCTGGTGCCGGGCAAATACCGTCCAATAGTGGCCCGCATAGGCAACGACATCAAAGACAGCATGAACCGCTATTTCCGCGGGCAGGCTTTTCTGGCTCTTTGCGCGGCAATCTTCTACAGTATAGGCTTCTCGATAGTGGGTATACCGCTTGCTATAGTAATGGGCATTGTAGTGGGCATATTATACATGATACCCTACTTCCAGTATGTGACTCTGATACCGATAGCGCTTATATGCCTGATTGACTCGCTCACGGGCGCTACCCATTTCTGGACACAGTTCGGGCAGTGCCTCATAGTATATGCCGTGAGTCAGAGCATCTGCGACTATGTGCTCACCCCCAAAGTGATGGGTAAGGCGATGGGGCTCAATCCGGCCATAATACTGCTGTCGCTCTCGGTGTGGGGCACCCTGCTCGGCCTCATAGGCATGATAATAGCGCTGCCGCTCACTACCCTGCTCTTAGCCTACTACCAGGAATTTGTGATAAACCGCAACAGCGGCGCCACACCTTCTGAGTCGGGCCAACTCACCGACGACCTTTAGACGCCGCTCCCACTCGGCAATATTCATGCAGAGGCCCTCTATCTGCGCTTACCCACAATCAATTATAGCACAGTACGCAACAGGGGCTGCGGTGTGTGGTTGCCGCAGCCCCTGCATGTTAAGGAAATATATTGTGTGTTTATCGCTTACTTCACTATGAGTTTGAAGCATTGACGCTCGCCGCCGTACGCAACATACAGCAGGTACATTCCGCCCGGGCAGCTGTTTACATCAATTGCATGGTACTGACCGTCGGCCACTATTGACTGCGACGAAATCATTACACCTTGCATTGTATACAACGAACACATTGCCTCATCGCCATTGCCGGCAATGCTCACATGGGCTTCGCCGCTTACCGGATTCTCGCGCAGCACCATAGCAATATCAGCATCGTCGGCTATGATATCGTCTATGCCGGCCATCTGTATGGGCGATACGAATCGCTGCTCTTCGCCGTAATATGTGCCTGATGCCGTTGTGACAAAAGCACGGTAAATATACTCGGTAGAGGGCATAAGGTCGTCGAGCTCGGCACTCATCATTATACCTTTAGCGGTAACAGAAGTCCACGAAGGCTCTTCGGTAGCCATTGCGGTGAACATTGCCGAGGCGGGACGATACTCAAAGCCTTGCTTTATGATAGGCTCCGATCCTTCGAGGGAATACCCTTTGAGGGTGACCGTATTATCGCCCGTGACTCCGGCAAAGGTCATGACTTCGGGCTCGAATGTCACTGCCGCATCGCCGGTGAAGATTCCTACCCACTCGCCATAATACTTTGTGCCGGAGGTGGCGGTATAGTAGGGACGGAATTTATAGTATACGTTGTCTTTAAGATTTTTGAGCAATCCTACGAGGCGACCGTTGACTACAGGGCAGGCTACGCTGGTAGATGCAATAATGTCGGGTGCTTCTACGCGTCGCCACTCAATACCTGCCGTCTCCACACCGTCGGGTAGGTTGGTGTTGTAGAGCAGACGTGCCGTGGTTGCACTCACCGGCACCGCCTCACCGTCTGTCCACTCCAGAAGCGGCATGGTTAACTCGACCTCAGCTTTGTCAACCCAATCCCATTGATCACCCCACCAAGCACTGTAATCGTATGTGTTTGATATATAAAACACCGCCTTATGTGTTCGATTGGCAGGGTCATAATCAGGCAAAGGTAAATCGAGATTGAAAATCGATTCCTTGGGATCTAATTTATATGTAGTGCCGTCTATTTCTACTTTTGCATATTTTATACCGGCATTACCCTCAGCGTATGTTCCCTTAAAATGCATGCCTAAAACAGAGGTGGCATACAAGTCAGCCCGAGCGTTGGTTGATTTTGTAAAATACGTTCTATCTTCCCAATAATCGGTATCATAATATATCTCATTATTCACTCTGAAAAAAGGCTTTATATAATAGGACGTATTGGGTTTACAATAGTCCAACAACACGATATTATTTTCACCCACGGACTCAGTTGTCACACTTGAGCTGGTATCAACAATTTTATAGGTTAATCCATACGAATCCAGAGGATATTTTATTGAGGTTGTTACTTTGAAACTCATCGTGGTTTGTGTTGATTCGGTCATATATACACTAAACATTTCTTTGAATGTAGGTATTGTCGCCGATCGGAAACCATCGAGTGAATATATTTCGCCTCCCACTTCACATACAAGAGTAAAGGAATATGTTTTACCAATTTCTAATCCATCACACATTACGAGACCGGTGCTGTCCGCCAAATCTCCTAAATACTTATCCCCACTTATTCTTATATCCTCGTACTCTGCGAGGTCGTTAGGCGCATTTACTTTAAAAATGACTACTTTGGGCAATACCGCAAGAGTCTGTACCGTGACGCCTTCCAATGGATTGCCTGTGGTAAACGATTGTTCACTGTAAACATGTCTCGCGCCATCAATTTCAGCATATGGCTGAAATGTATACTCGGTCTCGGGCTTCAGCCCTGATATAACCACCTCTCCTTCAGAGTCGGCAGGATAATATGTATCATTGAAATACACTCCTATCTCTTGGGGCGAGGGTTTCACCTCACTCACCACTGTGAATGTACATGTTGAAAGATGTGGGGTTGCCGATGCAGTAACTGCTGTCTCGTCTGACTGCAATGGTCGCAACTTAAATGAATGCAAAATATCATGTTGTTTACCTTTGTCGTCGGTATAGCTAAAATGTATTTTGCCTGTGGCACCGGGTTTATAACCCGAAAAAACATAATAATCGTTTTCAACCGAAAGGTTAATCTCAGGGTTCTCCTCTGAGACCTCCACCTTATAATTGTAAGGTTGGACTACACGGAATGAATACGAACTTATAGCGGTGTCAATTTCCGAAATGAAAATATTATCATCACCTAAATCAAATATTTCCTCAACCCTACCGACCCAGCACTCTTTGATTTTACTCAAGCTGCCATTTACCGTGTATATAACTGTTTCTGCCGGTAGGCTGTCTAATGGATGTTCTGATGAAAAAGCATGGTTTGGTATCCTTGACCAGTAAAAATCATCCGTGAGAATAAATACGTCCTTGACATTCGCCCCCGACAAAAAAAACTCGCCTAAAGATTTCACAGACCTGGGGACAACCAATGTTGAAAGAAAATCAGCCCCATAAAAACAGCAGGCACCGATATTTGTAATTCCATCATGCAAAACCACTTTTGACAATTGCGTACATGCAAAAGCATTATCTTTTAATGCGGTAACGCTCTCTTTAAGATATAGTGTATCAGTAAGGGCGGCGGGCGCCATCATTACAGTAGTCATATCTTTATTATATAATATATTCCCATCTACTTTTAAATATTTATTACTCGAAGTCACCTCAATACCATCAACGTTGCCTTTAAATGGATATCGATATGACTGGGTGAAAGATTCGTATGTAGCCGGAATCCAAATATCCCTTATTGCATCTGACTCAAAAACCACAAAACTGCCCCTATCGACAGTTAAACGATAACCAGCCACGGTGGCCGTTGAGGATGGAACAGCATGCGTTGCCTCAGAGGAAATTCTAATTAGGGCATGCTTCATAGTCGTTGTGTTGATGGTATAAGTATAATTTTCCTTACCAAGTGCCGGGAGGCAGCAGAGAAGAAGGGTTGAGAGAAAAAGGTAAATTTTGTGCATAGCGTTGATTGGTGGATTGCGCCTCCTCCGGCGCTCTCCGAATAAAAATAAAAGAAAAAAGGTGTGAGGAATGTATCGCTGTTTTCACCCTACACTCTGGTCTTGGCCTACCAATCACGTAAGTAAAAACTACAACCCCACACCGATAACGCTATGTAGGCCCTCCGCTACGAGCGGACAGCCTCTTGTGAGCTATATCGATGCAAGTGATATCGCAGTCTTTATCTCTACGTGATTAGAAATCAAACGGCCAAGTTTGAGTGTACGAGATAAAAATTTAATAACACCTTTTGGCGATATGTAATCGCCGATTAATAAAAATGTGAGATGGAGGTCGTTCGGTGTCTCTACACTCTGACCTCTTCCCGATGCAAATGTAGTATTTTTTAATCACTTATCATAACTCTTACCGACCGGCGGACAAATACTGCACGTTTGGCAATTTATTGTGCATAAATACTTGCGCTCTGATGTATTGGTTGTATTTTAGCGGATTATGATGGTGGCCTGGCTCTCATACTCATTCTCACTGACTTGGCTGTACTGGCTGCTCACTATTGCCTATCTGATTACTATAGTGAGCATTATAGGTGTGCTGCTGTCGGAAAACCGCAACCCGGTGAAATCTCTGGCGTGGGTGACTGTGCTATTGATGTTCCCCATCGGCGGACTGGTGCTCTATATATTTTTCGGTCGCAGCATAAAAAACAAGCGTATGATTTCGCGACGCAATCAGCGCCGTCTGCGCGAGTATTCGCGCCCGCGCGCCATGGAGTCGGACTTCAGGCATCTGCCGCCCGAGTTGCGCCAACTCATCGATCTGGGACGCTCTATGACCGGCTCTGTGTATCTGGGCGGCAATGAGATAGAGGTATTCAATGATGGCAGGGCAAAATTCGATGCCCTACTACGCGATATCCGCTCGGCGCAGCGTTACATTCACCTGCAGTATTATATTTTTGAGAACGACAAACTTGGCCGAGAGATAGCCGACGCGCTTATAGAACGAGCCTCGAAAGGGGTGAAAGTGAGGGTGATATATGACCATATCGGCAGTTATGGAGTTACGGGCCGATTTTTCAAGCATCTGCGCGAAAACGGGGTGGAGGCATACCCGTTTTTCCGCGTAGCCTTTCCGCCTTTCGCCACCCGAATAAACTGGCGCAATCACCGCAAGATGGTGATAATAGACGGCAGCATAGGATATATAGGCGGCATGAATCTCGCACAACGGTATATCGACGGGGGGCCGTTCAAGAAATGGCGCGACTGCCATCTGCGCATGGAGGGCCCCGGAGTGGCGGCGTTGCACTACAGTTTCGGCGTAGACTGGTCGTTTATGGGCCGACCGCTTTTCAACGAGACGGTCAACGCATCGGCCTCGCGACAGCCCGATGCGGCCGGAGTGCAACTGCTCACATGCGGCCCCACGAGCCAATGGAGCGCCGTTGCGCTACAGATGCTCAAGGCCATAGGCATAGCACGCAAACGCGTGTATATACAGACGCCCTACTTCTTGCCCACCGAGGGTTTGCTGAGGTCGCTGCAGGCGGCGGCGCTGTCGCGTGTAGATGTGAGGGTGATGATACCCTACCGGAGCGACTCGCGCATACTCACCCACGCTTCAAACAGCTATATAATGGAGTGTCTGCGGGCAGGCATTAAGATATACCTCTACAGGGGGGGGATGCTCCACTCTAAAACGATGATTGTTGACGACCGGCTGTCGGCCATAGGGTCGGCCAATATCGATTTCCGCAGTTTCGAGCACAATTTCGAGTCGACGCTGTTTATCTACTCGGAGTCGGTAAACCGTAGGCTGACAACTATATTTCACGCCGACGAGAAGGAGTGCGAAAAGGTGGTTGAGGCCAAATGGCGCAAGCGTCCCAAGACACAGAAGGCCATGGAGTCGCTCACACGCTTGCTGAGTCCGATTCTTTAGGCGAGGGGCTTTGCTTTGATAGCCTCATCCATAGCGCGTGCTGCGCGGCGGCCGTCGCCCATGGCAAGTATCACGGTTGCTCCGCCACGCACTATATCGCCACCGGCATAAATGGATGGAATGGATGTGCACAGAGTATCGTCGGCAACGGTAATGGTGCCTCGGCGGCTCACCTCAAGGCCTTCGATAGCGTTGGGGATAAGCGGATTGGGCGAAACGCCCACGCTCACTATAACCATATCGACAGGTATCTCCACGATGTCGCCCTCGACAGGCACAGGCGAGCGGCGCCCCGATTCGTCGGGCTCACCCAAGGCCATACGCTGCACGCGCATGGCCATGACACGGCCTGTATCGTCGGTAAGATACTCCACGGGGTTGTGGAGGGTGAGGAATTTCACGCCCTCCTGACGGGCATGTGCTATCTCTTCGGCTCGTGCAGGCATCTCATCCTCGCTGCGACGGTATACGAGGAGCACCTCCTCGGCACCCATGCGGCGCGCAGTGCGTACGGAGTCCATGGCTGTGTTGCCGCCGCCTATCACGGCCACGCGACGGCCGTGGGCCACAGGCGTATCGTAGCCCTCGCGGCCCGCTCCCATGAGATTGATGCGGGTGAGGTATTCGTTACTCGACATCACTCCGGCAGCGTTTTCGCCGGGAATGCCCATGAAGCGCGGCAGCCCCGCACCCGAGGCCACAAACAGCCCGGCATATCCATCGGCTATAAGCTGCTCATAACTGAGGGTCTTGCCTATGATGCAATCTTTTACAAACTCCACGCCCAAGGAGCGGAGATAATCAATCTCACGGTCGACAACCGAGTTAGGAAGTCGGAATTCCGGGATGCCGTATTTGAGCACGCCGCCAATCTGATGCAGGGCTTCAAACACAGTGACACGGTAGCCGCGCATAGCCATCTCGCCGGCAAAGGAGAGTCCGGCGGGGCCGCTTCCGGCAACCGCAACACGCGGAGCTCCGTCATGGGCAACGCTTACGGCCTCGGGGCGCGCACCGTGATCGGCGGCATATCGCTCGAGATAGCCGATGGCCACTGGCTTCTTGCCCATCTTATGATATACGCACCGGCTCTCGCACTGGCGCTCCTGGGGGCAGACACGTCCGCACACTGCCGGGAGTGCGCTCGTAAGACGAAGCACAGCCGCTGCGCCATCGGTATCGCCACGCTGTATGCGTTTGATAAACCCCGGTATGTCGATGCTTACCGGGCAGCCCTGCATACAGGTGGGTGTGGGACAGTCCATGCAGCGGGTAGCCTCTTCGACTGCCTGCTGAGGCGTGAGGCCGCAATTCACCTCCTCGTTGCATGTGATGCGGTAAGCAGCATCGAGTTCGGGCATAGCCACACGCTCAATGGCAGTGCGCTGTTTGGCCGAGAGAGCGGCACGCAGTTCCTTGCGCCAGGCATCGTCGCGGCCTGAAGATATGGGGGTGGGGGTAAGAGTATTGTCCATGAGCGTAAATGTCAGCAAGCGCGCAGGCGCATTATAAGTTGGTCGAAATCTACTTGATGAGCGTCGAACTCGGGGCCGTCGATGCACACAAAACGGGTGCGTCCGCCTACCGACACGCGGCAGGCTCCGCACATGCCGGTGCCGTCGACCATCACAGCATTGAGCGAACACATAGTGGGAATATCGTACTTGGCTGTGAGCAGCGCCACAAACTTCATCATCACTGCGGGACCGATGGTGACAACCTCATCAACCTTCTCGCGACGTATTATCTCCTCCACGCCGGCCGTTACAAGCCCTTTGCGGCCGTATGAACCGTCGTCGGTCATAATCACTACCTCATGGCTATATCGGCACACCTCATCTTCGAGTATAATCAAATCTTTAGAGCGCGCGGCAAGCACCGAAATCACACGGTTGCCCTTCTCATTCATTGCCTTGATGATAGGCAGAAGCGGCGCCACGCCCACACCGCCGCCGCAGCACACCACTGTGCCGCGCAGCTCAATGCGGGTAGCCTGTCCGAGCGGGCCCACAACATCGGTGAAACACTCACCCGGCTCGAGAGCGCATATCCTGGCCGTTGACACCCCTACATTCTGCACCACCAGCATAATAGTGCCTTCGGCAACGTTGGCATCGGCGATGGTGAGCGGAATACGCTCCCCTCCTTCGCCCACACGCACTATCACAAAATGGCCGGCCCTGCGCGAGCGGGCAATCATGGGAGCCTTGACCCACAAGCAGGCCACACGCTCCGAAAACATCGATTTCGATACAACTTCAAACATAGAGAGCAGTGAATAAACATAAGGCAACCGATTGCCGAGTGCAAATATAGCGAAAGAAATGCAACCGAGCACAAAGCCGGGGGGATGTAATAAAAAGAGAGCGCAATAATTTGCGGGAGAAATAAAAAAACACTACTTTTGCAGCATCAAAGCCCAGGTGGCGGAATGGTAGACGCGCTCGTTTCAGGTGCGAGTGCTGCGAGGCGTGCAGGTTCGAGTCCTGTTCTGGGCACCACAAATAGCTGTTAATCATTTGATTTTCAGCTATTTTTATTTTATTGGATAGCCAAAGGGTAGCCACAACGGACTAATTGCAAAAAAGTAGGCTGAGAGGAGGGGTATTCAACGTTGGTTCAATGCATTATATGGTTTCAAAGCTTTTCAGCATGCTGAAAAGGCGATTTGTGAGTCTAATTGCAAAAAAGTAGGCTGAAATGCTTGCAG
>JAGAUN010000091.1 GCA_017620715.1 Muribaculaceae bacterium
CCACCGAAGAGGCCGATTTTGCCGCCCTTGCTATAGGGCTCGAGCAAGTCAATCACCTTGATACCGGTCGAGAGGATTTCGGTGCTGGTTGTAAGGTTTTCGAACTCTGGCGCGGGCTGGTGGATAGAGCGCAGGTTCTCGCGTTTGAGCGCGGGCAGCTTGTCAATGGCCTCGCCGACCACGTTGAGCAGACGGCCCTTTACCTGGTCGCCTGTGGGCACTGCGATTGGGCGCTCGAGGTTGTCGACTTTGAGGCCGCGCTGCAAGCCGTCGGTACTTTCCATAGCCACGTATCGCACGGTATCTTCGCCGATGTGCTGCTCTACTTCAAGTATAAGCTCGGAGCCGTCGGGGCGGTCAACTTTCAAAGCTGTGTAGATGGGGGGCAGCTCTACGCCCTCGCCGTCAAACGATACGTCGACTACCGGGCCGATTACCTGTGCTATGGTGCCGAATTTTTCGCTCATGATTTTGCTGATATGGATGGGTTAGATTGAATTCTTGGAAATCTGTATGGTTAAATTAGAAATGCAGGCCGTAAACAACGATGAGAGCCATGATTACGAGGTTGACAAGGTTGATGGGCAGAAGGTATTTCCACTCGAGGGCGAGCATCTGGTCGATTCGCAGACGGGGGAAAGTCCATTTAAACCATATAATAATGAATGAGATGGTTACTGCTTTGCCGATAAACCATATTACGGAGGGTATATAGTCCATGATGGCGTTGAAACCGTCGCATCCGGGGAAGTGCAGGGGCATCCAGCCGCCGAAGAAGAGGAGTGTGGCCACGCCTGACACTACGAAGAGGTTGAGGTACTCGGCCAGATAGAAGAAGCCGAAGTGAATACCTGAATACTCTGTGTGGTAACCGGCGGTGAGCTCCGATTCGGCCTCGGGAAGGTCAAACGGGCCGCGGTTGGTTTCGGCTGTGCCGGCTATAAGATAGATAATGAAAGCTATCAGTGCTGGAATATGGGCAGAGAAGATAAACCAGAGGTCGGACTGGCGTTCAACAATGTCTACTATATTGAGCTCGCCGCAGAACACTACCATGGTGAGCACCGACAGGCCTATTGAGAGTTCATAGCTTACCATCTGGGCGCCTGAACGGAGTGCGCCTATGAGGGTGAACTTGTTGTTTGACGACCAACCGGCCAGCAGTATGCCTAACACGCCTATCGAGGATACGGCTATGAGGAAGAAGATACCGATGTTGAAATTGATTACCTGCAGACCTTTGCCCCAGGGCAATACGGCGAATGCGAGCATCGAGGCGAGTATTACCAGATAGGGTGCGAGGGCGAAGAGGAATTTGTCGGTATACTTCAGTGATATGAGTTCCTTGATGAGTATCTTGAACATGTCGGCGATACTCTGCAGCAAGCCCCACGGGCCTACGCGGTTGGGGCCGAGGCGGCACTGGAAGGCGGCGCACACTTTACGCTCGAAGTAGATATAGAAGAGTGCCAGTACTGAATAGGTGAGCAAAAGCACCAGACCGATGAGCACGCGCTCAGTGACTACGGTGAGCCACTCGGGCATAAACGAGTTGAGCGTTTTGTCAATCCACTCGGTGAGCAGTGCGAAATCGAATATTTTTGCTAATACCATTGTTGCTTAGATATGGAATGAAATATTGATTGGTATGCTTTGATTGTAGATTTAGCGGTCCATATCGGGCACGATATAGTCCATTGAGCCGCCTATGGTTATGAGGTCGGCAATCTTGGAGCCGCGTGTGATGTGGTCAACCACTGCAGCTGCGGGCAGACACGGCGGAACAATCTTGAGGCGGTAGGGTTTGGTGTTGCCGTCGCTCTCAAGATAGATGCCGAATGTGCCGCGACAGCCTTCGACTGTGCGGAACCAGCTGCCTACAGGGAGTTTGAGCACCTTGGGCACTTTCACGCAGTATTCGCCTTCGGGTATGTTGTCGATGAGCTGGCTTATGATGCGTGCGCTCTGGGTGATTTCGTCGAGACGCACTTTGAAACGGGCCATTGCATCGCCTTCGGTGCGTACCACTTCGTCGAATTCGAGCTCCTGGTAGATGCTGTAGGGGTCGGTCTTGCGCACGTCGCAGGCCCAGCCCGATGCACGTCCCGAAGGGCCGGTTATCGACCAGTCTATTGCGTCTTCGCGCGAGAGGCGACCTACGCCCTCCATGCGGTTTTTGGCAATGACGTTGCCGGTGAATATCTTGTTGTATTCCTTGATGTTGCCGGGTATCACGTCGAGCAATGCCTTCACGTCGTCAACAAAGTCGGGTGCGAGATCCTGCATCACGCCGCCGATGCACTCGTAGTTGAATGTCATGCGGGCGCCGCAGGTCTTTTCCATAATGTCGAGTATCTGCTCACGCACACGCAGTGTGTAGAAGAGCATTGTGGTGGCGCCGAGGTCCATGCAGTAGGTACCGATGAAGAGGCAGTGCGAGGCGATACGCGAGAGTTCGTCCATGAGAACGCGAATCACCTGTGCGCGGCGCGAAATCTCGATGCCGGCGGCCTGCTCTATGGTCATGCAGAGGCAGTGGTGATAGGGATGGGCCGAGAAGTAGTCGAGACGATCCATGAAGTGGAGTGTCTGCGGATATGTGAGCTTTTCGCATATTTTCTCGATGCCTCGGTGTATGTAGCCCATGTAGACGTCAATTTTCTTGATGGTCTCGCCGTCGACAGCGGTGCGGAAGCGCAATACGCCGTGGGTGGCCGGGTGCTGCGGGCCTATGTTTACCACGAAATCATCGGGCTCGAACACGCGTTTCTCCTCGGCTACGAGTTTGCCGTAGGCATCGCGGGTATAGAGTGTGGTGAAATCGGTCTGACGTTCGTTTTCGGTGGTCACGGGGTTCACCTCGGGATTCTCGTCATAGTCTTTGCGCAGGGGGTATCCTTTCCAGTCGATACTCAGGAAGAGTCGGCGCATATCGGGGTTGCCTACGAAGATTATTCCGAAGAAGTCGTATACCTCACGTTCGAAGATGGTGGCTATGGCCCAGAGGTGCGATACGCTGTCGATGGAGGGGTTCTCGCGGTCGGCGGTAGTTACTTTCACCGACAGATGGGCGTTGGTTTTGGTTGAAGTGAGGTAGTAGATGCAGCCCATTTTGTCGGCCCAGTCCATACCTACTATGGTGACGAGAAAGTCAAAATCCAGTTCGGGGTTGTGGCGGAGCTCGTAGGCAAGTTTATGCCACTGCTGTGCGGGCACCGATACCTGCGCAATGGGGTTCTGCTCAATGGTGGCGTCGGGGAAGAGCCGTGTGATGGTTTCCTGAATTGTTGCCATATATGAAGTGATGATGATACGGTTGAAAACGGGTTGGATATTAGTCGTTGACTTCTTCGATGGGATGAGCGGCAAGGAATTCTTTCTGCTTCTCCTGACGGTTGACGCCTCCGAAGAATCGCTCTACTTTGATTTTGCGCGAGAGCTGCATTATGGCGTAAATCATTGCTTCGGGACGCGGCGGGCATCCGGGCAGATATACGTCGACGGGGATTATCTGGTCGCAGCCCATCACCACGTGATACGACTTTTTGAAGGGACCTCCCGATACGGCGCAGGCGCCGCAGGCTATCACATATTTGGGCTCGGCGAGCTGGTCGTAGAGACGGCGCAATACCGGTGCCATACGGTGCACGATGGTGCCGGCCACCATGATGAAGTCGGCCTGACGGGGCGACGAACGTGCCACTTCCCATCCGAAGCGGGCCATGTCGAAGCGGGCTGCACCGAGCGATACAAATTCTATACCGCAGCAGCTTGTTGCAAAGGTCAAAGGCCACAGCGAGTTGCTTCGGCCCCAGTTGATGAGCTTGTCGAGCGAGCCCACTATCACGTTAGTGCCGGCGCCCTGAAGTTCGGCTACCAGCTTTTCGATATATTCGTTGTCTTTCCATGCCTCGTAGGGCATGCTTTTTGTTGTTACTTCCATTCGAGGGCTCCTTTCCGCCAGGCATATACCAAGCCAAGCACTAATATAGAGAAAAAGAATGCGACACTGAGCAGGCTTTTGCCTCCCATCAGGGTAGCGAAATGCGATACGTTTACTCCCCAGGGGAAGAGGAATACACACTCTACGTCGAACATTAGGAATAAGATTGCAAAGAGGTAGTAACCAACATGAAACTGCGACATACTTTCACCGCGTGTGGGTATGCCGCATTCGTATGGTTCGCCTTTTTGTACGTTGAACGACCGGGGTGAGATGAGCTTGGCAATCCACATTGCCAGTGCTACCAGGCCGATTCCGGTTACCGCAGCCGTGATGGCAAGCGTAGAGTCGAGAATGGATAATAAAATCATATCTTTTGACTAATATATTACACTTAGCAGACTATTGGCGCGCCAACTCACTCCATGTCAGCCGCTTGCTCGGTGCATGCGGCTTCCCTACGGGCTTGCAGGCGGCGTCAAAGGCCTATTCGTGAGTGCAAATATAGTGAAAAGAATTTAAATTCTGCTTTTTAACGTTGCACTAATTTTCTACAATGTGCACCCTCTAC
>JAGAUN010000092.1 GCA_017620715.1 Muribaculaceae bacterium
ATGGATTACCTTCCCCGACCCGCAGATGAAGAAGGTGCGCAAACGCCTCACCTCCACACGCTTCATGAATTTGTACCGTAAGGTACTGGCTCCCTCGGGTGTAGTCACACTCAAGACCGACAGCCCGTTTCTTTACGCCTATACCGGTATGATGGCGGAGCACAACAGCATCCCCGTAATTGACAGCAGCGCCGACATTGCAGCCACACACCCGGGCCACGCCACGCTTTCTATCCTCACCCACTACGAGCGCCAGTGGCTTGCGCGCGGCATCCCGTCGAAGTTTATAACGATGGAAGCCCACAAAGGGGCGCCCGAACTCACCGAACCTGAAGCCGATATACCCTACGATACTTACCGCTCCTATTCGCGCGGATATATACAAATGCCCGATTTAATGCAGTCTAAAACAATTGAAAACGATGAAAATTAATAAGATTCTGTTAGTACTGGCCTTAGCTGTGACGGCGATGAGCGTAAGCGCCCAGAAGCTCGAAGGCGCATCCGATGAGGTAAACGAATATTACTGGCTGGCGATGCGAAACAACAATGCCGCCATGTTTTCGCTGGCAATGTGCTATTACAACGGCACCGGCATACGTAAGTCACATAGCGAGGCTCTGAAATGGTGGGAACGCTCGGCGGAGCTTAACCTTCCTGAAAGCCAGTACAATACCGCCCTGTGCTACTACAACGGGGTGGGTGCACCGGTTGATTACAAGAAAGCCGTGAAGTGGTGGACACGCGCCGCCAAGCAGGGCCATATCGAGGCTATGTATAATTTAGGCATGTGCTACGCCAACGGACAGGGCACTGAGCAGGATTTCGTCCAAGCCGCCCGGTGGTACGAAAAAGCGGCTAAAAAGGGGTATGCCCCTGCACAATATGCCCTTGGCGTTTGTTACGGTAAGGGCGAAGGGGTGGAACTCGACTCCGAGAAGGCCGAAAAATGGCTGCGCAAGGCAGCTAATCAGAACTATGCATTGGCCATAAAGTTGCTCACCGAATTACAAAAATAGAATATATAGAAAAGTGGAAACTCTTTATCCTAACTTGATACTCGATGCGTTGTCGACGGTGCGATATCCCGGCAACGGTAAAAATATTGTGGAGCTCGGCATGGTGGCCGACGATATACGTATCGACGGCTCTAAGGTGAGCTTTTCGCTGGTATTCCCCAAGAACCCCGACCCATTTATGAAGTCGCTCATCAAGAGCGCTGAAGCGGCCATACACACACGTATATCCAACGAGGTGCAGGTGACCGTGACACCCACGTTTATCACTGCGGCTCCCGAGCGCAAGCCCGCGCTCCCGGGGGTGAAAAACGTCATAGGCGTGTCGTCGGGCAAAGGTGGCGTGGGCAAGAGCACCGTAGCCTCCAATCTGGCCGTGGCGCTGGCCATGGAGGGCTATAAGGTGGGATTGCTCGATGCCGATATCTTCGGGCCGTCGGTACCCAAGATGTTCGGTCTTGAGGATGAGCCGCTCTATATGCACGATGTCGACGGCCGGCAGCTGATTATCCCGGCCGAACGCTACGGAGTGAAGGTGCTCTCGATAGGTTTCCTCGTAGATAAGAATTCGCCTGTACTGTGGCGCGGGTCGATGGCCTCCAACGCCTTGCGCCAGCTTATTGAGGAAGCCGACTGGGGCAATCTCGACTTCTTCCTCATCGACATGCCTCCGGGCACGAGCGACATTCATCTCACCCTTGTGCAGACGCTTGCAATAACGGGCGTGGTGGTGGTCTCTACCCCGCAGGAAGTGGCACTGGCCGACGCCCGCAAGGGAATTGCCATGTTTACATCCGACAAGGTCAATGTGCCCGTGCTCGGTTTGGTGGAAAACATGGCGTGGTTTACCCCCGAGACACATCCCGACGAGCGTTATTACATATTCGGCCGCGAAGGAGCTGTGCGCCTGGCCCGGGAGATGGGTGTGAAGATATTGGCTCAGATACCGATAGTGGGAAGCATATGCGACGGCGGCGACGGCGGAGCACCTGTTGCTCTCGAGAACAATGCCACCGGCCATGCCTTCGTACACCTCGCCCACGAGGTAATCGATGCAGTGCAGCAGCGCAACGACTCACTCCCTCCCACGGTAAAAGTGAATGTAAAGAAATAGCTAATATACAGCAATACAAGCGATGCAACGCGTACTGTTCCACGAAACAATATTCGGCCCGATACACTCGCGGCGTCTGGGCACGTCGTTAGGCGTCAACCTCTCGCCCAACGACGGCAAGATATGTTCGTTCGATTGTCTGTACTGCGAGGCAGGGTTCAACGCTCAGGGACGCGGCACCACCGGCATCCCCTCTAAAGAGGATGTGGCGGCACGCCTTGAGGAGAAACTATCTCAGATGAAGAGCGACGGTCGGTCGCTTGACACAATCACCTTCTCGGGCAACGGGGAGCCGACTCTTCACCCTCATTTCGGCGAGATAATCGATGTGGTGACCGGGTTGCGCGACCGCTATTTCCCTCAGGCCATGATTAGTGTGCTCTCCAACGCCACCGCCATAGCCAACCCCTCGGTTGCGGCCGCCTTGCGTAAGGTCGACAACAACATATTGAAGCTCGACTCTGCCCTCACACCTACCATCCATCTCATCGACCGTCCCGTAAATGAGCGTTTCAACGCCGACGATACAGTTGCCAGGCTCTCGGAGTTCAAAGGCAATTGCGTGATACAGACCATGATGCTCCGTGGAGAGAAAGACGGCGCCGTTATCGACAATACCACTACGGCCGAAGTAGAAGCACTGCTCAAAGCCTATCAGGCCATACAGCCGCGCTCGGTGATGCTCTACACCATCGACCGTCCTACTCCCCACCGCCTGCTCGAGAAAGTACTTCCCGACGAGCTTGAACGGATTGCCGAAACCTTCCGCCGCGGCGGAATAAATGTTGAGGTATGTCATTAGCCGGTGTAGTGGCCGCAGTGGCCGTAGGTCTATCCCTTTTGGGTGAAGGCGAGGTGACGGTGCCCGCGCCTCTGCAGCCCGGCGACAAGGTGATGATTCTTTCGCCCGCCTCGGGAGCCGACCCTGCGGTGATTGACGATGCCATAGTACGCTTGCAGGCCGACGGTTACCGGGCGGTGGCCGCTCCCAATGCCTATTGCCATCACGGCACATTCGGGGGCACCGATGCCGAGCGTTTCAGCGACTTGCGTCAGGCCATACTCGACCCCGAGGTGAAAGCCATAATATGTTCGCGCGGCGGTTACGGTGCGGTGCACATACTCGAAGCGCTCGACACACTCCCCATCGCTGAAAATCCGAAATGGCTTGTGGGCTTTTCCGACATATCGGCACTACACGCTTTGTGGAACAAACACGGTGTGGCGTCGATACACGGCCCCATGTGCGCTCCTATCGGGCGCGAACACCGCGGCCATGATGTAGATACGCTCATGCATCTGCTGGCAGGCGCCGCACTCGATTATAGCTTCGACGCCCATCCGCTCAACCGCGCAGGCAGCGTGCGTGCCCCTCTGGTAGGCGGCAATCTTGCCGTGCTCGATGCCTTGGCCTCGACGCCGTTCGATATAGTCGGCTGGGGCAACGTGCTCTTTATTGAGGATGTGGCCGAGCCGGTGTATAAGATTGAACGTCAGTTGTATCGGCTGAAGCTGTCGGGAGCGTTGGCAAATCTTTCGGGACTGATAGTGGGTCATTTTACCGATTATTCGCCCGATGCCGATTTCTCCTCGATGGAGCGTATGATAGCCGATATGGTTGCTGAATATGATTTTCCGGTAGCCTTTGGCATACCCGTGGGCCACGCCTCTCCTAATATGCCCCTTGTCGAAGGGGTGGAAGTGCAGTTTGACGTAGCCCCCGACGGTTCAGTGAAAATTTATCAGAATCCCTATCATGCTGCGGCCCCCTGATCTGCATCCCGGCGACCTTATCGCCGTGATTTCTCCTGCCGGAAAGGCACGTCGCCCGGCCACCGACATGGCTGTGGAGGTGCTTCGCGCCCGCGGCTGGCGAGTGCGTGTGATGGATAATGCGCTTGGCGAGTGCGGGTCGATGAGCGGCACCTGTGAGGAGCGTCTGGCCGACATAACCGCCGCGCTTCTCGACGATGAGGTGAAAGCGATACTTTGCAGCCGCGGAGGCTACGGAGCCGTGCATCTGCTCGGGCATCTGTCGCCGCAGTTGGTGAGAGCCCACGCAAAGTGGCTCATTGGATTTTCCGATATATCGGCGCTTCACGCCCTGTGGCTCAGGGCCGGAGTGCAGAGTATACACGGGCCCATGGCCAAGCATATAGTGGCGTCAGCAGAGCAACAGAGCGCCAACGCGCTCGACTTGCCCCGGCTCGAGGGTATACTCACCGGCGGCTCACCCACATACCGTTGGGAAGCACATCCGCTCAATCATAGCGGGTCGGCACGGGGCATACTTGTGGGAGGCAACTTTTCGGTGCTTTCGGCTTTGGCCGCTACCCCTTACGATGTATTTGCCACTCCCGGCGCGATACTCTTTATAGAGGATATCAACGAACCGGTGTATAAGATAGAACGTTTGCTTTACCGGCTGTTGCTGAGCGGTAATATGGCTAATATCAAAGGAATAGTGGTGGGGGATTTTACCGGAGTGGCGCCTGACGTGAATCACGCCTCTATGTACGATATGATTCATAATGCCACATCGCGTGTCGGTATTCCCGTGGCTATGGCGTTTCCGGCCGGTCATGGCAGCAGCGCCACGCCGCTCATACTCGGTGCCGAGGCCGAGCTGAATGTGGCCCGCGAATCGGCTCTAATTATTTCATAAACACCAGATATACAGCTGCTATCAGGAAGCAGAATGCCAGAAGGTGATTCCAGCGTAGCTGGAACCCCTCGAAAGCCCACAGCGAGAAGATAACGAATACCACCAGAGTGATAACCTCTTGTATCACTTTGAGTTGTAATACGGAAAAGGGGCCTCCGTTGCCTTCGAAGCCGAGGCGGTTGGCAGGCACCTGAAAGCAATATTCGAGCAGCGCTATACCCCATGAGAGCAAAATCACGGCGTAGAGCGGCCATGAGGTGGTTACGCCCGACGAGTTGAGTTTGAGATGCCCGTACCAGGCAAACGTCATAAACACGTTGGATATTACCAACAGGCAGATAGTGAGGATGGCGGCGTTCATTACAGTGGTGACAGTTGGAGTATGTAGCCGAGAAGATCCACGGCTTGTTGAACTGATTTGACGTTACGTATTGCGAAACTTCGGCGTCCTCCCTTGTCGCGGATGCGGCATTGTGCGGGGTTCTGCTGCAGGAAGTGAAGGAGACGGCCGAACATAGGCGACTGATAATAAGCCTTGTTTGATTCGTCGACGAAGTAAATATACATCTCGCCCTGCTTCAGGGCTACCTTCTCAATACCGAGCTTGCGGGCGAGGCGGCGCAGGCGCGGTATGCGCAGCAGCTCCTCGGCTTCCGGCGGGAGCTGGCCGAAGCGGTCGAGCAGACGGTCGCGGAAAGCCTTGAGATCGAGTTCGCGTTCAATCGAGTCGAGCTCCTGGTATAGCGATATGCGCTGCGAGTCCTGCGGCACATAGTCGGCCGGCAGCAGCAGTTCCATATCCGATTCAATGACGCAGTCGGCCACAAAATCGTCGGCTCCCTGCTCGTCGGGTGGTGCGGCGGAGGAATCGTGCGCCGCAAGTTCGGGAAACTCCTCGGTGCGCAGTTCGGTAACGGCCTCACGCAGAATCTTCTGATAGGTCTCGTAACCGAGGTCGGCTATGAATCCGCTCTGTTCGGCACCGAGCAGATTGCCGGCACCTCGTATGTCGAGGTCTTGCATGGCTATATGTATGCCGCTGCCCAGGTCGGAGAAATTCTCTATTGCCTGGAGGCGGCGGCGTGCTATGGCTGTGAGCGGCTTGGCGGGGGGAACGGTGAGGTAGCAGAATGCCTTGCGGTTGCTTCGCCCCACGCGGCCGCGGAGCTGATGCAGCTCGCTGAGACCGAAGTTGTGGGCATTGTTGATTATGATAGTATTGACGTTGGGCATATCCACGCCCGATTCCACTATGGTGGTGGCCAGCAGTATGTCGTAGTCGTGATTGGTGAAGTCTATTATGGCTTTCTCAAGCTGCTCGGGAGGCATCTTGCCGTGAGCTACGGCGAGTCGGGCGTCGGGCACGAGGCGGCGTATCATGGTCTCAAGCTCGGCGAGTCCCTCTATACGGTCGTTGATTACGAATACCTGTCCGCCACGCGCCATCTCGAAGCCTACCGCTTCGGCCACCATCTCGTCGGTGAGGGCGCAGAGCGAGGTGTATATTGGGTAACGGTTGGGCGGGGGCGTGGTTATGGCCGACAGGTCGCGTGCGCCCATCAGCGAAAACTGGAGCGTGCGCGGTATGGGAGTGGCACTCATGGTGAGAGTGTCGACGTTGGTCTTCATCTGTTTGAGTTTCTCCTTTACGGCCACGCCGAATTTCTGCTCCTCGTCGATTATGAGCAGGCCGAGGTCTTTGAATTTCACCGTGTTGCCTACGAGCTTGTGCGTGCCTATGAGTATGTCTATCTTTCCTTCGGCAAGGTCGGTCAGAATCTGACGTGTCTGTTTGGCTGTACGTGCGCGCGACAGGTACTCAACCTTTACCGGGAAATCGGCCAGACGCTGCGAGAATGTGCGGAAATGCTGGTAGGCAAGCACTGTGGTGGGTACGAGTACGGCGGTCTGCTTGCCGTCGATAGCCGCTTTGAAGGCGGCACGTATGGCCACTTCGGTCTTACCGAATCCCACATCGCCGCATATAAGGCGGTCCATGGGGCGGGGGCTCTCCATATCGGCTTTCACGGCTTTGGTGGCTGTGAGCTGGTCAGGCGTATCCTCGTAGATAAACGATGCCTCGAGCTCGTGCTGCATGTAGGAGTCGGGCGAGAAGCTGAATCCCTGACGGCTGCAGCGGGTGGCATAGAGCTGTATGAGGTCGCGCGCTATATCCTTGAGTTTCGACTTGGTGCGCTCCTTGATGCGGTTCCATGCGCCTGAGCCGAGCTTGTTGATGCGCGGGGGCTCCCCCTCTTTGCCGCGATATTTCGACAGTTTGTGGAGCGAGTGTATCGACACAAAGATTATATCGTCGTTGGCGTAGGTGAGCTTTATCATCTCCTGCAGGCGGCCGTTGACATTGGTGCGGTATAGTCCGGCAAACTTGCCCACGCCGTGGTCTATGTGCACCACATAGTCGCCCGGCTCTATGCTTGCGAGCTCTTTGAGCGAGAGGGCCAGTTTGCCGCTGCGCGCTCTCTCGGAGCGCAGGCTGTATTTGTGGAAGCGGTCGAAAATCTGGTGGTCGGTGAGCACGCAGGTGTGGGTGGTATGGTCAATAAAACCTTCGTGGAGAGTAGCTTCGATACATTCGAAGTGTATATCTTCGGGCCGCTGGGCGAATATCTCTTTCAGGCGCTCGCCCTGGCGCTCCGACTCGCACAGTATACATATCGTGTAGCCGTCGGTCATGTATTGGGTGAGCGACTGGGCGAGGAGGTCGAAATTCTTGTGATAGAGCGCCTGCGGAGAGCAGTGGAAATCGATGGCGCGCCGGGGATTGGCCGGAGCAGCCGATGCGGTAAACGCTATGCGTGCGAACTTGCCGAGCGCCTGCACTATGGCTTCCGTGTCGGCGAGGCGCTTCAGAGCGTCGGGGTCGCTCTCGCCGGCTATCACGGCGTTGGCCGACATCGACGATGAGCCTAAAAGGCGGAGCCGTTCAATGGTATATGCCTCGTCGCGCAGAGCTATGAGAGTGTCGTCGGGTATGAACGATGTGATGGTCTCGCCGCTGCTGCCCGACTCCACATTGGCCGTTACGGAGACCTGGGTAAGGCGCTCCTGCGAGAGCTGTGTCTGGACGTCGAATGTGCGTATGGTGTCTATTTCGTCGCCGAAAAAGTCGATGCGCAGAGGATACTCGAGGCTGAAACCGAATATATCGAGAATGGAGCCGCGCACCGCTATCTGGCCCGGCTCATATACATAGTCGGTACGGGTAAAGCCGGCATCCATGAGCCACTTCACGGTGTCGCTCATAGAGCGCTGCTCGCCCGCGCGGAGGTTGAGTGTGGCAGCGGTAAGGTCGGCCTCCGTAGCCACTTTCTCGGCCATGGCTTCGGGATATGTGACTACAAAATGGAGGGTGTGGTCGGAGTGCCAGCGGGCTAGAGTCTCGGTGCGCAGTATCTCCGACGGGGCATCGGGCTGCCCGTAGCGTATGTCGCGGCGGAAGGCCGACGGGAGCATGGCTACCGCCTCTTCGCCGGCTATGCGTGTGAGGTCGTGGTACAGGTAGCCGGCATCGTCGGCCGAGTCGCCTACCACAAGTACCGGCGATGTGCCCCGCATGCCATACAGCTCGCTCAGAGCCATGGCGGCCGAAGAGCCGGCAAGAGAGCAGCACTGTACCATAGGGGCGGAATCGGCCGTGGCTGACAGCGCGCTCTTGAGGGCGCGGCGTCTGGCGGTGGTAAAAAACAGCTGTTTTACCTCAGTAAGTGTCATTTAGCGGGATGCAGAATGGAATTGTAGTGTTCGGGGTCGGCGAGTATTTCGAGTGCTTCTTTCAGACTTTTGTCGCTGCGCAGAGCGGCGGCAGCCTCGCCTCTTTCGTAATAATATCGCTGTGCGAGCGCGCGTACCAGATAGGGCTCTACCTGTCGGCGCTGTATATTGAGGTCGGCGTCGAGCGAGTGCTTCATAAGACGCTCGAGCACAGCAATCTGCTCCTCAACCTCGGGCGTCATGTAACCCTCGGTGGTGGCTACCTCGCGCAGTATCTTTATCGATTCGTCGCTCATGCGGTCGTAGTTGAGACGCTCGGGCACTATGGAGCGCTTGAACTGGGCGTAGATAGTGTCCGTGACGGCTATCGAATCGAGAGCCGGAGCCTCGGGGTGCTCGGCTGCATAGCGGGTGGCGAAATCGCCTACCCAGTTGTCTACTACTAAATTATATACCAGACGGCCGGGATTGTCGTAGGTTATCTCTATGTCGGGCGATATGCCGCGGCCGTCGCGCACGGTACGTCCGCCCTGAGTCGAAAACTCGTGGGTGAGGCTGTCAGGTATCTCGCTTGTGGTACCCCCTTCGTAGCGGCGGGCCTGTATGAGTCGGCCGCTGGGGATGTAATATTTCGAGGTAGTGATTTTGAGCAGCCCGTTGTCGGTCATGGGAAAGGTAGACTGCACGAGGCCCTTGCCGAATGTGCGGGTACCGACTATCACCGCGCGGTCAAGATCCTGAAGCGCGCCGGCGGTGATTTCGGCCGCCGAGGCGGTCTCGCCGTCGGTGAGCACTACGAGCGGCATATCGGGAGCTATGGGCTTGGTGTCGGTAGTGTATACGTTGTCGTCAACGCCGTTGAATCCTTTGGTGCTCAATACTTTTGTTCCTTTGGGGAGGAAGAGCCCGAGTATCTTTATGGCGCTCTGCAGATAGCCGCCACCGTTGCCCTGCAGATCGAGCACGAGCGAGGTGATGTGGTGGTCGTTGATGAGCGACAGGAGGGCTTTGCGAACCTCTTCGGCCGATTTTTCGGAGAACTGCGACAGTCCGATGTATCCTACCCCCGGAGCCACTACGCCCGAATAGGTCATTGCGGGTACGGAGATGATGTCGCGCTCAATCTCGAAAGTGATAAGAGAGTCGGCCACGTACGGGCGTTTCACCTTCACGGTGACTTTGCTGCCGCGGTTGCCCTTGAGGCGGCTCGAGACCTCGTCGACTTTCATGCCCAGTGCATCTGCGCCGTCGATACTCAGTATCACGTCGCCGGTGCGTATGCCGGCGCGGTCGGCCGGTGAGCCCTCGCGCGGGCCGGAGAAGTACACATATCCGTCGCGTGCGGCTATAAAAGAGCCTATGCCGCCGTATTCGCCTGAGTTGGAGGCCAAGAACTCTTTAGTTTCCGTAGGAGAGAAATATTCGGTATAGGGGTCGAGCTCATAGAGCATGGCATCTATACCGCGGTTTACTATGCGGTCGAGGTCGAGTGAGTCAACGTAGTTGGCGTTGAGGCGCTTGAGTATGTCGGCAAATAGTTTTATGTTTTTGTTTACCGAAGCAACATCGCTTCGTACCTGTGCGGTAGATGTTGCCACGCACGCTATCAGCAGCGAGAGTGAGATTAAGATTCGTTTCATTTATGCGTTTCAAAAAATAAAAATCAAAGATAGTGATAAAAAGCTATATGCGGCAATATTTTTGGGCGTATAAACGCTAAAAACCGATTTAGTGCTGAAAAAATGGCACAATGATTTGCAAATTTCAAAAAAGCGCACTAATTTTGCAACGCTAAAATAAGCAGAGGCTTATGCGGCGACGCTTTCGGGCGTGATTCTTAATGCTTCAATAGCTCAGTCGGTTAGAGCATCTGACTGTTAATCAGAGGGTCGTTGGTTCGAGTCCATCTTGAAGCGCAAGAGTTTATTAAGTTAGTGGTTATGCTTCAATAGCTCAGTCGGTTAGAGCATCTGACTGTTAATCAGAGGGTCGTTGGTTCGAGTCCATCTTGAAGCGCATATACAAAAGTCAAAGGTCTGAAGCATTTGCTTCGGGCCTTTGTTGCGTAATGTTGTTTGCCATGCCGATAAATTTGGGTAACTTTGGTGCCTGACACATATTATATTACCATTTACATTGCCATGAAGAAATTTGCAATCGCTTTGGCGGCTCTTGCGTCGGCCGTGCTTCCGGCCGCATCAACCATCACATTGCCATCAATAATAAGCCCGCACATGGTGCTTCAGCAGCAGTCTGATGCCCGGTTGTGGGGATGGGCGACGCCCGGAGCGGAGATTTCGGTTCACCCTCAGTGGCTCGGCGAGGCAGTGGTTGCGATAGCCGACAGTACAGGCCGCTGGGATGTGACGGTGAGCACCCCCGAGGCCTCGATGACGCCCTGCACAATCGGATTTAGAGGCGATGGTTCAGAGATTACCGTTGACGATGTGCTTATTGGCGAGGTATGGTTCTGTTCCGGTCAGTCGAATATGGAAATGACCTTTTCGGGCTATACTAATCAGCCCATCGACGGCGCTGACCAAGCCATTGCCTCCACCTTGCAATACCCGCATATACGCATGGCGCGCGTGCACAAACGTCTGAGCGAGGAGCCGCAGGACTCCGCCCGTGCGCCCTGGCGCAAGGTGAGTCCGCAAAATGTGCGCACCATGAGCGCATTATGCTATTTCTTTGCACGTGAACTCACCGACATGCTCCATGTGCCCGTTGGAATAATTGATTGCAGTTACGACGGTACCCGCATCGAGGGATGGCTGAGCGCTGACCGCCTCAATACCTATCCGGAGATTGACCTCGAAGCAGAGCGCACCGACGGCCGCCCCGACCAGTGGCATCGCTCCAATCTGCTGTACAATGGCATGTTGTATCCCGTACGCGGCTATAATGTAAAGGGTTTTCTTTGGTATCAGGGTTATTCGAATATCGGCGAACATGAGCTGTATGCTTCCCGCCAGCACGATTTCGTGACAGATTTGCGTAAAGAGTGGGCCGACACCACGCTTCCCTTTATTTTTGTTGAGATGCCCCCGCTGCATTGCCAGCACCCCGACTCGATTGAGGCCGCCCTCTTCCGCGAGGCGCAGCTGCGTGCCGAGGATATAACTCCGCGCACCCGCATGGTGGGTACCTCCGACATAGCCTATCCCCACGAGGTACACGTGATACACGGTTCGCGCAAAGGCGATATTGCCCGTCGCATGGCCTGGATGGCGGCCGACCTGGCCTACGGTATCGAAGGACTTCCTACCGATTACCCGCGCTTCGACAGTATAGCCATAGAGCCCGACCGCGCCGTAATCACCCTCGTCAACGCCCCCAACGGGCTTACTCCCCACTTTGATATGCCCGGATTTGAGGTGGCCGGTACAGACGGTGTGTTTCGCCCCGCAAAAGCGCATGTCGACTGGATTACACGCGCCATTATAGTGGAACTTCCCGCCGGTACCGACCGCATAGAGAGCGTGCGTTACAACTTCAGAAACTTTAACACGGAGAGTGTACACAATCTCATCGGTCTTCCCCTCACACCATTCCGCACCGACAAATGAAAAATCTGCTCTACGGCGCTCTCGCTCTAATTGCTTCAGCGGCCTTTGCCTCCACCACTCCCGACAAATTCGTGACCGTGCGGCCCGACGGCAATTTTTACTGCGCCGACACTCTATATACATACGTAGGCACCAACTTGTGGTATGGCGCCATACTCGGCTCCGAAGGCACCGGCGGTGACCGTAGCCGTCTGTGCCGCGAACTCGATACGCTGCAGTCGCTTGGCATCAACAACCTGCGCGTGATGGTTGGAGCCGAGGGGCGCGACAGTCTGCCTTGCCATATCATGCCGGTGCTCCAGACGGCCCCCGGCGTTTACAACGACACACTGCTCATCGGTCTTGACTATCTGCTCTATCAGCTCGAACAGCGCGATATGAAGGCAGTGCTCTATCTCAACAATGCCTGGGAGTGGAGCGGCGGCTACGGCGCGTACCTCGAATGGGCCGGATATGGCCCGGCGCCCGTTCCGGCTATCGACGGCTACCGCCCCTACTGCGAGTATGTGGCGCAGTTTGTGCTGAGCGACAGTGCCAAAGCTCTTGCGGCGCGTCACGTCCGTGCGATAGTGTCGCGAACCAACAGTATCACCGGCCGCCCCTATACCCTCTCGCCCGCCATCATGGCGTGGCAGATAGCCAACGAGCCGCGTGCCTTTGCCCCCGATTCGCTTCACAAAGAGGCATTTGCACGGTGGATAGCCTCGCAGGCGGCGCTCATCAAGAGCATCGACCCCAATCATTTGGTGTCGACAGGGTCGGAGGGCCGTTTCGGCTGCGAGTACGACATTGACCTGTGGCGTCGCATACACCTCGACCCCAATATCGATTACGGCATAATACACCTGTGGCCCTACAATTGGCGTTGGGCCGACTCCACAACCCTTCTCACCGGTCTCGACACCGTAAGGCAGTATTCGCTCGACTATATATTGCCGCATGCCGAGATGATGCGGGCGGCCGTCAAACCACTTGTGCTTGAGGAGTTCGGCTATCCGCGCGACGGCATGGGCCTTGCGCCGGGCAGTCCTACCGAGGCCCGCAATAGCTTTTACCGCTTCGTGCTCGGCCTTGTAGGCGAGGGCAAGCCTCTGGCAGGCTGCAATTTCTGGGGATGGGGTGGCCTCGTCACCCCCGCTTCCGACACCTGGCGCCCCGGTCAGCCCTATACCGGCGACCCCGCTCAGGAACCGCAGGGCCTCTATTCAGTGTTTGCCGCCGACACTGCCACAACGGCCATCATACGCCAAGCCGCACGGCGGTGTGTGTCGCCTTCGCGCGCGCGTACATTATAAAATATAGAGAATTTCGGCCGAGGTCGGGGGGGGGACGATTGCTCCCGCCAACGTGTGCGTGTGTTAAAAAACACTCATTTTTTGTAACGAATCACAAACCCGACAGCCAAAACGGTTGTTAATATATTAGGTTAATTGGGTTAAAAGAAAGATTTTTTTGAGATTTATACAGAAATTTCAAAAAACAATTCGTAGATTTGCGATTGCCAAATTAGTGTAAACGTGCGTATTACCCCCTTCGTAGAGAGAATGACGGGGATGATACGCTAAGCCCGTCGAGGCTAATTTGTTGATATCATGAAAGTTGTACAGTATATATTTTACTAATACCGCCGACGTCATTAAAAAATACAATATAGAGATTGCAAACTGAAGTGTAACATTGCTAAAAAAAGAAAAAATTATATAGTAATCATTTCTACCTTATGCTAAAACCAATCAAATCTATTCACAAACTTCTTCTGGTTGCCGCACTCACGGGTATAGCAGCTTTCCCGGCTACTATCAACGCCGCACCTGAAGCCGCGGTCGCTCCGCAGGCGCAGACCACCGCCACCGGCGTGGTTTACGACGAATTCGGCGACCCCATGATCGGTGCCTCAGTCGTGGTGGCCAACAACCCCTCGCAAGGAGCCGGCACAAACATCGACGGTGAATTCTCTATCACCAATGTAAAGCCGGGCACCAAGTTGACAATTACAATGATCGGTTATCGCGCTGTGACGGTTACCTGGGATGGTACCCCGTTGAAGATCGATATGGAAACCGATGCCAAAGTGCTTGGCGACGTTGTTGTGACCGCAATGGGTATACAGCGCGAAGAAAAAACCCTTACCTATGCCGTGCAGACCATCAAGGCCGACGAGGTAACCCGTATCAAGGAAAATAACTTCGTCAACTCTCTCCAGGGTAAATCGGCAGGTCTGACCATTACCCCCAACAACCAGGGTGCCGGCGGCGGTTCGTCGCGTATCGTGCTCCGTGGTTCAACTTCGATTCTCGGTACCAACCAGCCCCTTATCGTAATCGACGGTGTGCCCATGCAGAACAACATCGGTTCGCAGGCCGAAGACCTCGAAATGGGTGCCACCCGTACCGGCGACGACATCCTCTCAACCATCAACCCCGAGGACGTTGAAAACATGACCATCCTCAAGGGCCCGAACGCCGCCGCTCTCTACGGCGCCGCCGCCAACAACGGTGTGATTGTGATTACCACCAAGTCGGGCGCACAGGGCACCGTCAAGGTCGATATCTCGAGCTCTACCTCGATTGACCGCATAGCCATGTATCCCCGTCAGCAGAAGTGGTACGGTATTACCAATACCGGCGGTCTCGACCACAGTGCATGGTCGGCATGGGGCCCCCGTCTGGGCACCCGCTCTGAAGCCGATCTCCAGGCCAACCCCTGGCTCTCGAACAGCTACCGCAACGCCGTCGACGACTTCTTCCAGACCGGCGTAACCCTCAACAACGGCATCACCCTTTCGGGCGGTACAGAGTTGAGCCGCACATATTTCTCATACAACAATACATTCCAGGAAGGCATCGTGCCGGGCAATAAATTTACCCGTAACAATGTGATGCTCAAAGAGTCGTTCTCTCTCTTCGACAAGAAGGTCAACATCTCGGCATCGTTGAACTGGATTCACCAGCGTACCGACAACGCCCCCGTAGTAGGTAAGGCCCTTTCGAGTATCTTCGCCCTCTACCGTACACCGGCCGACGTCGACATGCGTTACTGGAAACACAACTACCGCCACGTAGGTGTAGCAGGCGAACGTCTGGTAAGCGACCCCGCCATCGGCAACCCCAAACTCGCCGGCCAGCCCATACAGACATGGAACTGGAACATCGACTACCTCAACAACCCCTGGTGGGTCAACAATATGGTCAACGACTTGCAGAAGCGCGACCGTATTCTCGGCAACCTTACTCTGGAGTGGAACATTTGGAAGAACCTCAAATATCAGACCCGTTTCTCGGTCGACATGTTGTTTGACAACGGTCTTAATGAGGAGTATGCCACAATGTTCCGCGCCGGTTTTGACTATATGGGCGGTAAATACCACACCTCCAACTCCCGCAGCTCGAGCGTTTACAACGACCATATGTTTACATGGAACGAACGCTTCAACGACAAAATCGACGTGAGCCTCGCAGCCGGCGGCAGCTTCACCCGCCGCTACTCGCGCTCTACTACCATCCAGACCCGTATCGATACCTCCGGCGTGCCCAACGCTTTCCTCCCTCAGAATAACAAGCACTCCCGTCCGTCGAACCCCAACGGCTCTGCTACCGGCGCCAGCGACTCATGGGATTACAAAGACTGGGAAGCAGCTCTCTTCGCCACCGCAAGCATCGGCCTGTGGGATAAGGTTTACCTCGACGGTTCGTACCGCCGCGACTGGAACCAGTCGTTCCAGCAGTTTACCGAAAGCGGCAAATACCTCTCGTTCGGTTACTACTCTGTAGGTGCCAATGTGCTCATCGACAAGTTCCTCCCCGAGATACACTGGCTCGACCAGCTCAAATGGCGCGGCAGCTACTCAGTGGTAGGTAACCCGGTGCCCAACAACTTCTTCGGCCGTCAGAGCGTCGACTTCCAAACCGGCGTCGTATCGCCCCGTCCGCCTATCTTCGAGAATCCCAAGCCTGAGACAACCCGCGCCTTCGAGACCGGTATCGACACTTGGTTCTTCAACAACAAATTCAACCTCGACATTACCTATTACAATTCTACCCTCGAAAACCAGTTCCTCTGGATTTCGACCGGCACAAACGAGAAAAAACCTGTCAACACAGGTAAGATACGCAACACCGGTATAGAGATTTCGGCCGGCTACCGCTGGGCTATCAACTCCAAGCTCTCGTGGCAGACCAACGTAAACTTCGCTTACAACGACAACAAGATACTCGAGACCTACATGCAGGAAAACGGTGTGCCCTATATCTATGAGACCGGCCCCAAAGCATTCCACATCAAGTATCTCGAAGGCGGTAAGTACGGCGACATCTACGTCAACTCGTTCCAGCGCGACGAAAACGGATTCATCAAAGTATCCAACATCGACGACAAGCTCAACGCAGTGCCCCAGATGGCTTCCGGTAAGTACGAGACCTACGTAGGCAACACCGTTTCGCCCTACACCCTCGGATGGTCGAACACCTTCAACTACCGCAACTTCACCCTCTATTTCCTCATCGACGGCCGTATCGGCGGCAAAGTGATGTCGCTCACACAGCCTGACCTTGACCGCTACGGTATCTCGGAAAATTCGGGTCGCGCACGTCTGCACGCCGAAAACCTTGCCGCTCAGGGCGACATGAGCCTCATGTATGTGGCTCCCGACGGAACCCGCGTCCCCCTTATGTACCTCCCCGACGGCTCGGGCCGCACCATCTCCGTGCAGCGCTACTACGAGACCATCGGTCAGAATCCTATGGAAGAACATGTGTACAATGCTACCAACTTCCGTATGCGCGACATAGCTCTCTCCTACACCTTGCCCAACCTCTTCGGTGCCAACAAGGGTATGACAGCTCAGTTCTCGGTTAAGAATGCATTCTTCCTCTACAAAGACGCACCCGTTGATCCCGATATCTCAGTATCGGCAGCCAACGGTTTGTCGGGTATCGACTCTTACGCCCTGCCCACACTGCGCTCTTACTGCATCACCCTGAAATTCAACTTCTAATCACCATCATTTCACACGTATATTACTATAATGAAAAAAATCATATATTCAGCTCTTCTCGCTACGCTCGCAGTAGGCGGTATGCTCCCGCTTCAGTCGTGCGGCGACGAGCTCACCCCTTATCCCTGGATTAAGGAGGAAGATGGCCCTGCTACCGAGGAAGACCTCGCCGAGAGCGACATGAACGTGCTCGAGAGCCAGATACGTGCTGCCATACCTCATATGCTCAACTATGCGCACGAGGCAGGAGGCGCCGTGTCGTGGGCAGCCCACAAATATCAGTATCAGCGCGCCAACTCGGTCGACAACTATGCCGGCTACTGGACAACCACCAAGGCCAACTTCGCCTTCGGCCCCGCTCTTCCCACCCTCTATACCGAAAACAACGGATACCTCGGAGGCCCCCTCGACAACGAGACCTTCAACTACACCAAATCGGCTATCCGCTCGTGGGATAAAGCTACATATACCGTAATCGACGAAACCACCGGCGAAAAGAAGCAGGTGCTTCAGCCCCGTCCCGAATGGCGTGCCATAGCACTCATCTGCCAGGCTTACATAGGTCACGAGGTAGTCGACTTCTACGGCGTATGCCCCTTCACCGACTGGCGTAACTGGAAGCGTACCGTACCCCTCAACTACGAGAGCGGCCCCGCTGTATACAAGCAGATTCTCGCCGACCTCGACGAGGCTGTGGCAACCCTCAAGACCGCTCAGCCCTCATCAACCGACCTGCAGCGTGTAGAGGGCTCCATGGCCAACTTCACCATCACCGGCTGGGACTGGAGATACTGGGTGAAATTTGCCAACTCCATCAAGCTGCGCATGGCCCTCAACATGGCCGACTACAATGACCCCGAACCCTTCTACGGCCCCGACAACAAGCCCTTCAAGGCTCGTGATATTGCCGAGGAGGCTTACGCCGACGAGATAGGCGTGCTGTCTGATGCCGACGACCGCGACATTGCCCACCACTCGGGCGACACCTGGAACTGTGTGTACTATATGCTCAACCACCAGTGGAACGATACCCGTCTGTGCGCTTCGCTCGAAAACATCCTCAAGCACTTCAACTCGCCCCTGCTCAACGTATGGTTTGATGCCAACACCAACCAGATCAAGAGTATCAACGGTGTAGTTGCCCCCAACGGCATCTACGGCGTGCGTGCCGGCCTGATGATGATGGATACCGGCAACCCCGATACCGGCGGTTACGGCCCCTTCGGCCGCATCAGCCTTCGCCAGCAGCACATGAAGCAGCCCTTCTTCAAACGCACCGAGGCTCTCTTCCTCTGCGCCGAAGCCGCTCTCCGCGGCTGGAATATGGGAGGCATCCAGGCTCGGGAATTCTACGAGCGCGGCATACGTCTCTCGTTCAGAGAGTGGGATGTTGAGGATCAGGCCGATGCATACCTCGCTCAGGACAATCTGCCCGCTGTGCCCTACGTTGACTACTATCAGCGCACAAACGACCTCCCCGGCCGTGTCACCATCGGCGTGAAGTGGAATGAGGGCGACTCCAAGGAGCTCAAGCTCGAGAAAATCATCACTCAGAAATATATAGCCAACTTCCCCATGGGAGCCGAGGCATGGACCACTTACCGTCGCACCGGATATCCCCGTCTGTTCCCCGTGGCCATCAACAATATGCCCGCAGTCGACACCGAGATGCAGATACGTCGCCTCTCGTTTGAGCGTACCGAAAACAACGGCGCCGAGATATCGCAGATCACCGAACTGCTCGGCGGCTCGCAGGACAACGGCACACGCGTATTCTGGGACATAAATTCCCGCACATGGGCCAAAGATGCCGACGGACGTTATATCCCCGACAATCACCTCTAATCTTAATATTTGAATCTCAAAGTCATGAATATATTCAAAAAATTATTTTTCGGAGTTGCCGGAGTGGCCATGATGGGCTCGTTTGCATCATGTAGCGACGACGTCACTCTCGACGGAGCCGATGCCGTATATATCGACATCACTCCCTCTTCGCTCTCTCTCAAAGTGGGCGACCGCCAGCGCATCTCGGCGCGCGTCACCAACGAGGAAGGCAAAGTAATAGAAACCCCCGTTACCTGGTCAATCGACGATGAGTCCGTGGCACGCCTTGTGCCCGTGTATCGCCCCGTAGAGCCCGCACCCACCCCCGATCCCGGCCCCGCCGAAGGTGAGGGTGAAGGCGAAGGTGGCGAAGGCGGTGACGCCGGCGACGATACCGGCAACACTCCCGCAGCCGCAGCTGCAGCCGGCGAAGGCGAAGGCGAAGGCGGCGATCCCGTTATCCCCTCCGAGCCCGAAGAGGAGCAAGGCGAATTCCTCTACTATGCAGTAGAGCCTGTAGCCGGTGCTCAGGGCAAATCGACCTATCTGCGCGTGCAGCTCGAAAACGGCAAGCAGGCCATAGCCCCCATCTCGATTGTACGCGGTGACCTCGACGGTGCTCTCACACCCATTACCGAAATCAAGCGTTCGTTCCAGCGTCAGAGCGACGATACCGTTTACTTCAAGCTCAGCTACCCCGGTATTGTCGACGACTATGTGCTCTCATACGAGTGCATCGTTGACGAGGAGTCGATACTCGACTATACATACGATTATAACAGTCCAGCCAACGGCAGCCAGATTGTAGAGACCAAACCCCTCCGTCCCGGCGACGAAGTGTTTACCCGCGTGTTCCACGAAGTGCACACCGACACACTCTGCATCATCTACACCGCACCCCGTATGGCCGCCAAGGCTGTGTGCCGCGTGACGCTCACCAACCCCGACCCGGAGATGGGACAGTCGTTCTCGGCCGAAGCTCCTATCTATGTGCTTCCCGACCTTTCGCCCGGTTTCGAGGTCAACGGAAAGCGTCCGCTCGCCGGCAAGCCCAACCCCTCGAATATCAAGCAGACTCTCCTTTTCCAGACCATCGACATAAACTCAACCTTCGATCTCGGATTGTGTATCGGTGTTGAAGGCGGCTGGGTAGAGGACATCTGCCGCGGCATTGCCGCTCACGATGCAGGCTGGTTCAGCTGGAAGGTCGACGGCTCGTCGGTAGTAGTTGAAAACGAGTATATCGACACTGACTACAAAGATGGTTTCGTACCTTACATACGCCTGCACGCCGGCTCACGCGAGGGCCTCTCGGTAATCACTTACTATACTCCCTTCTGGACCTGTGTATGTAACCTCGAGGTCAAAAACTACAACGTCGCTTATCCCGTTGATGAAATTGTGACCTACGACGCCCTGTTCAATCCCACCGATGAGTTTACATTCCAGTTCGGCTCATGGCCAAGCATGAACATCAAGGTATTCCCCGAATCGTCGTTTGACTATCATATACCCACAATAGAGATTGCCGACGAGACCATCCTCACCCAGCGTCCGCGCGCACAAGAAGACGGCTATGCTTACAATTTCGAACTGCACAAAGAGGGTACTACAGTGATTACCATCAAATCGCTCGACAAGGTCAAGACCGTCACCGTGCATGTGGTCGATGTAGTCACCAGCCTCTTCTGGGGCCTGGTTCCCACTGATGCGGTGGTTGGCTCACCCTTTGAGCTGCCCATTACAGCGCGTCTCGGTTCGGGCGGAATCAACACCCGTCCCATCACCTGGACTTGCGACCATCCCGAACTCGTGACCTTCGCAGCCAAAGATGGCGATCCCAACACCCTTGTTGTGAATCCGCTCGCAGCCGGCGAGGTTACCTTCACCGCTTCGATTGACGGTGTCACCTCTTCGCCCGTCACTGTTACAATCAATGCCGCACAGGATTTGACCTTCGGCGAAGGCACAGAGTGGTATGTTTCGATTGCCGAAGGTTACTTCTACCTCTTCCCCGCCGACGATACAACAACCGACGATTTCACCTTCTACACCGAGATTGAGCCTGACAACTTCGACGGTATTCCCGGCCACTACACCGGCAGTGACGGCGACGCCAACTTCACCAGTTCGTTCAGCGGTTGCGTCTACGACCTCACCATTACATACGTAACAGGCTCTTACAACGACGGCGATCTTGAATTCAGCCTCACCGGTACAATAACGCTGCCCAACGGCTCCAAGGTGATATTCAACAACGTTACGCTCTACTCGGGCGACTGATGCAATGTTCCCTCCGATAATACAACAAATGTATATCGACAACCATCTATAAAACGTCTCATCCTGCAGGTTTCCGCCCATTGGCGGAGACCTGCGGGATGATTCACATATATAAGTAATAATTTCACTAACTTACATGCAGATATCAATTACCCTAACAATCAATCTATAATAGCATGAAAAAAAGTTTACTTATTCTCTCCGGTTTGATTGCTGCGGGCTGTGGACTGGCTAATGCTCAAAAGCTGCAGACAGGCTATGTAACTGCCCCCGAATCAAGCCAGCTTCACACCTACATCAATGCATGGAACGGCGGCTCAGGCACAATCACCATCGACGAGAAGGTCTGGGAAGATGAGGAATTCTTCACTTCTCGTGTAAAACCCCGTAAGCGTGTCACCCGCTACACCGGCGATGTTTACAACATCGGAGCAGATGCCGACAAACGAGTGATGTGGTGGGTGCCTATAGGCGACCCCGGTTACTGGGCTATACCCAATTCAACGTTTGACTCTGAAGTGTTCTCCTGCTGGAGCTACATCGACCACTACGGCAACTTTGCCGGCCCTTACGGCTGGGCCGACGGCGCTTTTGCCGACGTAGCTCACAAAAACGGCGTGGCCGTAACCGGTCAGGCTTCTGTACCCAACTCGGGCATACCCGACGGTTGGAAAACATGCCTTACTGCAATGGGAAGTGTCAATGCCACCAATGCCGGTAAATTCCTGTATTACCACGGTGTTGACGGTCTGGCCTACAACTCCGAATGGACATCGACCTCCTCCCTGGTAAGCAACCTTACCAACCTCCACAAGAACCTGATGACCTATATGGCCGACAAAAACCCGATATTCGAGAATATATGGTACGACGGTACCAATGAGTCGGGTGGTTGTTCGTTCGACTCGTTCCTCTCGGGCAAGACCGAAATTTTCAAGTACGCTTCGATGTTCTCGAACTACAACTGGAACTCTACCAGTCTTTCTAACGTACCTTCCCGTGCAGAGTCGTCCCGCGGCACAGGCAAGCGTGCTTCGTTCTACTACTACGCCGGCTGTAACATGCAGGGTGGCGAGCCCAAAAGCTACTCTGGCGCCTACAACCGTATCAGCACTACCAATGTATCGCTTGGCTACTGGGGCGCCCATAGCCGCAATATGTTCTGGGAAGGCCGTGGCGCCGGTGGTGTAAACGATCTCGCCCGTCAGCAGTATTACCTCAATCAGTGCGAGACTTTCTTCTCCAACTACGAGCGCAACCCTGCCGTGCGTCTCTCTATCATCAACAACGTAGCGCACCGCCCCATCGAAGGCTGGCCCGGTATCTCAAGGTTCCGCAACGCTGCTACCGCTATCAACCATGTCATTTCCCAAGAATCTTTCTACAGCTTCTTCAACCTCGGCAACGGTACCTTCTTCAACTGGAAGGGTGAGCGCGTGAGCAACAATGCCTGGTATTCAATCGGTATTCAGGATTACATGCCCACATGGCGCTTCTGGATAGCTCCTACATTCATGGGCAGCAATGTCACCAAGGGCTCGCAGGGCTTGCAGTGCAACTTCACCTGGGACGACGCTTATGTAGGCGGTTCGTCGCTTAAAATCTCAGGTTCGGCCACTACCGAATACATCCACCTCTTCAAGGCCGCTATCGTTCCGGGCGTCAACAACAAAGTGGTAGTGCGCTACCGCCTGCTCAATGGCGAGGCCGATATCAATATGGTGCTCTCAAGCGGCAACAATCCCACAATTATTGATCCAACTACGGTAGGTGATAAAAAAATTAGTGGTGTAAGACTCGAGGGTATTCTTACCGTTGACGAAAGTTCTGATGTGGCCGACAACAGCTTCAACATTGAAGACAACGGCCGTTGGGTGACCAAAGTATTTAATTTATCGAGTGTACAGGCCAAAAAATTTACTTCCGCGGAGGGCGGTATCGGCGTTATCGCACTTGAAGTGAAAAATGCCAAGAATCTTGAACTGCTTCTCGGTGAGGTAGGTATCTACCCCGGAACTAAAGGTGGAACAGAAGAATCTCTGATTAAGAACTCAACCACCCCCAACGCTCCTACTCTTACCACAACCAAAATGCTTGCCAACAACCGTGAGGGTGTTGATGCCAAGCTCATCTGGACAATGGACGGCGGCGCAGGCCGCAGAGCCGGTACACCGGTTTACAACTCTGACGTAAATGTATCGATGTTTAAGATGTACGCTCAGGAAGAGGGTGGCGAAGAAACCTTTATGGGCGTTACCACTTCATGGGCAGGCATAGTGTTCAAGTGCCCCAATACTGGCAACAACAAGCGTATCCGCTTCGGTGTACGCGCCGTGAGCGCCGATACCCGCAGCGAATCTGCCATCACCTGGAGCGCATATCAGAGCAAACCCACCTACAGCGTAGTGGAGACCGTGCTTCTGAGCAAGCCCATCCTCAAACCCAACGAATCGTTCAGCTTCTACTATGCCGACCCGCTGCACGAGTCTTCGACATGGGAACTCGTTGACGCCAATGGAAAGACATGGGTCACCGCTACCGGTATCAGCGTTGACGTGCCCGACGGTCTGCCCAACGAAGGCGGCTACACCCTGTATATCAACCGTGGCAAATCAAACGCCCGCGAGCTCGGTTACTTCGTACAGGTATCGTCGGAATCGAAAGGCGCTCTCCCCAAAATCTATACAGTGACACGCGACGGCGTTGATATCGAGGAGACCTCTGAAGAAGTAAGCGTTCGCCTTACCGACCGCTCCGTGTTGGCTTATACCGGCCGTGCGTCTGACGGTAACGCATCGCGAGCCATGCAGCTCTGCGGCGACTACTTTGGCGCCAAGGTAGGTGACCTCGGTATCGGTTCACTCCAGTCGTTCTCAGTATCAGGCTGGGTGAAATTCAACGAGATTCCCTCAATGGGCTGGCACTTCATGAACGTATCTGACCGTACCACCGCATGGCCTAACAACGAATGGGGCTGGTGCTGGAACGACGGTACATCGGAAGGTCGCTATGAGTCACGTTTCCGTGGCGGTTCGAGCGGTACTCCCGGCGAAGTTCACTACTCATTCCCCGACATCCAGTTCCAGGCAGGTATCTGGACACACTTTGCATGGATCTGCGAGTACACCACTTCGCCCCAACAGGGCTTCCGTCACCAGATGTATATCAATGGCGTGAAACAGAAAGGTACTGTGAAGTGGTTCCAAAGCGGCAACAGCGGTACCACAAAAACTTCAAATGGCGTGACATACAATGGTGTTGATGCCGATACATACGTCTGGGGCCAGAACTTCGCTATAGGAAACGCCGAGTATATCTACTTCGGTGGCCCGAAACATGAGGAAGCTGCTATCGACGGTATCGTCGACGACTTCCAGATCTGGAACAAGGCTATGACCCAGGAGGATGTCAATGCCGCTATGGTGGGCTTCCCCTCAGGCTATCCCACAGGCATGCTCGCCGAATGGAACTTCGAGGCCGATGCCAACTCCGACAACTCATTCTCATCGCTGGGTGCCAAGGCCGGTGTCAAAGCCGCTTCGTTCCAGGCTATCGGCGACCAGAAAGGTTCTACAATCCACTACATGAAGACTGCCACCACCGTAGGTTGCCCGTTCCTCTCCGGTACCGGAATGCCTATCGAGACTAAGGCCACATGGGCCGACAACTATCGCCGCACATCGTTCCTCACAGCCTCGAGCCGCGCTGCCACCGAAGGTGAAGCAGGCCAGGCAACCGTATCGTTCGAGCAGCCCGGTGACCACCAGATCACCCTCACCCTCGAGAACGCTTACGGCTCGGAGGCCTTCAACTTCCCCGTATACCACGTGGAGGATCCCGCCGGTATCGGTGACATCGACGCCGATGGCGAAGGTCTTGAGGCTTACACCGAGGGCAATGTGCTCTTCATTGACTTCGGTTCAGACGGCGCATACAACGTGCAGGTATACAATACCTCCGGTATGCTCGTAGCCAACGAGGTGCTCAACGCCGTAGCCGGTCAGTCGGCGCAGGTAACACTCGGCAATGCCGGTGTATACCTTGTGAAAGTGCTCAAAGACGGCAAAGTGCTCCGCACCATCAAAGTGCTTGCCAAATAAATAAAGCAACACATCATACAACCCCGAGGGGCGGCGCACAGCGTCGCCCCTCGTTATTTCAATACGCCTCTCAAGTATGGGCCGGGGGATACGGCGCATAGCGCCTTCCCCCGAATACATCCGAAACCGGATATCCCGTATGAGCAGGCGAAACCGCTGAAAGCGGTTGCTTTGTATATAGCCCCACATTGACGCGCAACGCGCGGCTATGTGGGGTGGGCCGGTCAGCCAAAGGCAACGCCGAAGGTGTTGCTTTGTGTTCTCCTTAATTGTTAATTGAAAGTGACAGCCTGATTGAAAATGGAGCACAGCTCGGCTATAAAGCAACACCTTCGGCGTTGCATATATATTTCGTACCCCTTCCCCACATAGGCGCCTTCGGCACCAATGCGGGGTTATATACAAAGGAACCGCCCGGAGGCGGTTCTTGCAGGCTCATGCTCGACTTGCTCAAGTGTTTGTGCGGCCGGCCTATGGGGCGGGGGATACGGCGCTGCAAGCGCCTTCCCCCGAATGCCGCACGAGGGTAATCGCCCTGCGGGCTCTGTAACCCTCGCCCCATATTGGCTCTATAACCCTCGCCCCATAGACTTGTCCAAACTACAATTTTGTGGGGATTTCTAATTTTTTTTTGATTTTATTTGTGGGATTGAAAAGTTGGTGTTATCTTTGCACTCGCAAAGGGGCAAGAGCGCCCCACGATTTGTAAAAAATATCATCTTTTTCAGGTGCGGTAGTTCAGTTGGTTAGAATACTAGCCTGTCACGCTAGGGGTCGCGGGTTCGAGTCCCGTCCGCACCGCTGAGGAGAGAGGAGAATGAGTAATTGTTAGACTTCGGTTTTTCATTACTCATTCTTTTTTTGTGCATAATTAAAAGCAGTATGGGGCGGAGGAATATAGCGATTATGGGGCGGGGGATAGGGCGCTGCAAGCGCCTTCCCCCGAAAGCACCCAAAGTCTGACCCGTCCGACTCGTCTGACTTGTCTGACGATACCACCAACCTTGCCGCCACACTCGGTGAAGATGTGGCGGAGAGCACGCTTGCGGCGATGCTGCTACAGTGACACCGTGACGCCGCACGACAGCGAGCGGGGCAGCGCCGGGCCGTAGATATAGCCGGAGTCGCGCTGATAGCCCGTATCGAAGTCGCGCTGGTAGGCGTTGAGTATGTTGGTGATGCCGGCGTTGACGGCGAGGCTCACGTGGTCGACGAGCTTGAAGGTGTAGCTCAGGCGCACTCCGAAGTCGAAAAAGGCAGGGGTGCGCACGGCCATGTCGACCGCTGTGCCGGAGCCAACGAGGTGCTGCACGGTCATGGGGCCGGTGAGGGTGCCCGAGAGCACTGCGCGCAGTCCGTGTATGAGTTCGGCGTTGGCGGTGATGTAGCCGTAGAGGTCGGGCGTGCGGAACATGCGGCGCTCGGGGCTGACGTCGGGATTGTCGCTCCACCGCTCGGGCTCCTTGTAGCGGCTGCGCTGCAGGGTGATTCCGGCCTGAATGTCGAAATGAGCCGAAAACATCGCCTTGGCTTCGAAATTGAGCCCCATTACGCGGGCGCCGCTGCCGTTGTAGCGTTCAAGCACAGTATTGCCGGCCGCGTCGGGCTCGTCGAGTTGTCGTAGGGCAAACACATCGTCGAGGTCGGTGAAGAATCCCTCTACGAGGAAGTTGGTGCGCACAGAGCCGATGTTGAAATACATGTCGGCTGAGGCGCTCACGCTTTGCGAACTCTCCTGGCGCAGACCGGGGGCGAGCACCGTAACCACGCGCTCGCCGCCTACCACGGCTACATGGAAATCTTCGTCGTAGGCCTGCGGAGAGCGGAAGCCTGTGGAGTAGGAGAGGCGGAAATTGAGCTTGTCGGAGGGATTGAAGCGTATGTTGGCGCGCGGCGATATGATGGGGTTGGATATGAGCGAGTGCTTGTCGAGGCGTGCTCCGATGAGGAAGCCCCAGCGGCGGGTACGCCACTCGTTCTGCAGGTATGCGCCGAATATGTTGATGCGCTGCAGCGCGTCGTGGTTGTAGCCCACGGTCACGTCGTGTAGCTTATTGAAATTGTATTCGATGCCTGCCACGAGCTCGGCCGGGCTGAAGAGGAGATGTCGGATAGAGCGGTCGAACTGGGCGCCGGTGGTCACCACCAGGTCGGTAGTGCGGCCGTAGGCGTCGGGGTCTTGCTCGGAGCCGTAGTAGCTCTTGCGGCGGGTAGACTGGAGTGCGGCGAAGATTGACAGATGAGAGGTGGCGTCGTTCATCCAAAGGTCGTAGGTAGTCTCGGCGGCGTGGATATTATGGTCGGTCTCCTCGGCCACCATGGCCTGATGCGGGGGAAGGTCGAGATTGTCGCCGCCCCGGCGGTACTCGTGGGTAGTGTGGTATTCGAGCGAGAGGCGGCTGGTGCGTGTGGGGCGCAGAAACATGCGGCTGCCGATGGTCTTGCTCTGCAGCGCCGCAATCTCGGTGTAGCCGTCGGCATTGTGGTCGTACCCGTCGCGTGTGCGGCTCTGGCCATATATAATGATGCCTGCCAGGTGATTGTCGGACACGAGCGAGGCGTTGAGGGTGGTGTTGTTGTCGAGGCTGCCGCTTATGCCTATCGATGAGAGTGTGTGCGAGAACTGTGCCGAGTTGACCTGCGGGTCTTTGGTGATGATATTGATGGTGCCCCCGATTGCCGATGAGCCGAAGAGTGCCGAGCCGCCTCCGCGCATCACCTCGATGCGGTCAATCATATTGGCCGGAATCTGTTCGAGACCGTATACGCCGGTCAGGGCCGAGAATACCGGGCGTGAGTTCATGAGAATCTGCGAGTAGTGGCCGTCGAGGCCGTTGATGCGCACCTGGGTGAAGCCGCAGTTCTGGCAATCGTTTTCAACACGCACACCTGGCTGGAAATCGAGGCCGTCGGCCAGTGAGCAGGCGCCCAGGTCGGTGAGGAGCGAGCCGGCGGTGACGCTCACCAGTGCCGGGCTCTCGCGGCGCAGAGTGGCTGTCTTGCTTGAGGTGACAACAACCTGGTCGAGCATGAAAGCGTCGGAGGCCAGTTCGAAATTCACTTCTACGGTCTTGCCCTTTTCAACCGTGACGGTTTTGCTTTGGGGAGAGTAGCCGGTGTATGATGCCGTGACGGTGTAGGAGCTGGGGGTAAGGTCGCGCAGCGCGTAGTGGCCCGAGGCATCGGTCATGGCCGTGAGGTGGGTGCCCTGAAGGGTGATGAGACAGAAGGGGAGGTGTTCGTCGTCGGTTGAGTCGACAACGTGGCCCACGATATTGGCGTCGGTGGGTGCGACGGATGCGGCGCCGTATGCCGGCGTACAGAGGGCCGCGGCCATAGCCACGACCGCACACAGCAAATGCTTGATCATTTGATGGATTCGGTTTTTTGGGAAAAATGAAGGTTGGTGAAATGAAGTCGGACGGGAGAGGGGAGTGTCAATGCAAGGTTACGCGCAAGGGGGCCCGCGCAGAGTGGTGCAGTTGATAAATCCGACTTCGGTGGCGCGTATGTCGCCCACAGCCATGCGGCAATATACTGCTGCGGGGGCTGTGGCGAGAAGCGTCGCCGAACCTTCGAACGCCGAAGCGGCACAGTTGAAGCCGCCAATCGAGTCGAACGAAACCGATGAATGGGAGTGGCCGCCGGGCAGATAGGGATGCGAGTGAGTGACCGGGATGCCCGAGGCCGAGAGGTGAGTGTGCACAAACACCGTATTGGCCAATACAAAGTTGGCCAACAATGCAATGAGCGCTACGGCTATCGATTTATACAGGTTTTTGCACATAAGGTGACTCAAACGAGCCGCAAAGGTAATTATTTCCGTGGTAATTATAGCCGATTTCCGCAAGGATTTAGTAACTTTGTACGATTTTTAGAATAGTACGCAAAAAAAATATTCGAATAATAATTTTTAAAATGCTAAATCCAATTAAAAAAACCATCACGCTTGCCGACGGTCGCACCATAACTCTGGAGACCGGCAAACTTGCCAAGCAGGCTGATGGAGCGGTAGAGCTGCGCATGGGCAACACGATGTTACTCGCCACAGTAGTGTCGGCCAAAGAGGCCGGCGAGGGAGTAGATTTCATGCCCCTCACAGTAGAATACAAAGAGAAATTTTCGTCGAACGGCCGCTTCCCGGGCGGATTCCTTAAGCGCGAAGGGCGCGCGTCGGATTACGAAATCCTTACCTCGCGTCTGGTAGACCGCGTGCTGCGTCCGCTTTTCCCCGACAATTACCACGCCGACACATTCGTCAACATCACCATGTACTCGGCCGACGGGGAGGAGATGCCCGATGCACTGGCCGGTCTTGCAGCTTCGGCCGCGATTGCCGTGAGCGACATACCCTTCAACGGCCCCATCTCGGAGGTGCGCGTAGCACGTATCGACGGGGAGTTTGTAATTAATCCTACCTTCGCCCAGCTCGAGAAAGCCGACATGGAGCTTATGGTAGGCGCCACCGCCGACAATATCATGATGGTGGAAGGCGAGATGAACGAGGTGAGCGAAGCTGACCTGCTCGAGGCTCTCAAGACGGCTCACGCCGCCATCAAGGAGCAGTGCAAGGTGCAGGAAGAGCTCGCTCAGGAAGCAGGCGCAACCATCAAGCGCGAGTACTGCCACGAGGTAAACGACGAGGATCTGCGCCGCGACGTGCATGAGAAATGCTATGACAAGGCATACGCAGTGGCTAAGACCGGTTCGGCCGACAAGCACTGGCGTATCGATGCGTTCGAGGCCATACTCAACGAATATATAGAGTCGATTCCCGAGGAGGAACGCGAAGAGAAGACACCCCTTGTGAAACGCTACTACCACGATGTGGAGAAAGAGGCCATGCGCCGCTGCGTGCTCGACGAGGGTATCCGTCTCGACGGCCGCTCCACTACCGAGATTCGCCCCATCTGGTGCGAGACCGATTATATACCCGGCCCCCACGGATCGGCCGTATTCACCCGCGGCGAGACACAGTCGCTCGCAACCGTGACCCTCGGCACCAAACTCGACGAGAAGATACTCGACGATGTGCTCAACCAGGGCCGCGAGCGCTTCCTGCTGCACTACAACTTCCCCCCCTTCTCGACAGGTGAGGCTCGCCCGCAGCGCGGCGTAGGCCGTCGCGAGATAGGCCACGGTAATCTGGCTCACAGAGCGCTGAAGCGCATGTTCCCCGACGATTTCCCCTACGTATGCCGCATAGTGAGCGACATTCTGGAGTCGAACGGCTCATCGTCGATGGCCACAGTGTGCGCCGGCACCCTTTCGCTGCTCGATGCAGGCGTGAAGATGAAACGTCCGGTGGCCGGTATCGCCATGGGTCTGATTTCTGACGGCGAGAAGTATGCCATACTCTCCGATATACTCGGCGACGAGGATCACCTTGGCGATATGGACTTCAAGGTGACCGGTACCAAAAACGGTATCACCGCCACTCAGATGGATATCAAGTGCGACGGACTCTCGTATGAGATACTCGAGCGCGCCCTTGAACAGGCACGCCAGGGCCGTCTGCATATACTCGACATAATCAACGCCACCATACCCGCACCCCGCGAGGACTACAAACCTCACGTGCCCCGCATTGTCACCATGCTCATACCTAAGGAGCTCATCGGTGCCGTGATTGGCCCGGGCGGAAAGGTGATACAGGGTATACAGGAGGAGAGCGGCGCTACCGTAAGCATCGACGAGATAGAGGAGGGCGGCTTCATAGAAGTGGCTGCCGCCAACAAGGCGTCGATAGACCGCGCTCTTGATATGATTAATGCCATTGTGGCTCTCCCCGAAGAGGGCAAGACCTACACAGGCAAGGTTCGCTCGATACTCGACTTCGGCGCCTTTGTAGAGTTTATGCAGGGCCGCGACGGTCTGCTCCATATCTCCGAGATTTCGTGGGATCGTCTGCCTGACATGGCCGCTTCCGGTCTGAAAGAGGGCGACGAGGTGCAGGTGAAGCTCATAGAGATTGACAAAAAGACCGGCAAGTACCGTCTGTCGATGCGCGCACTTCTTCCCAAACCTGAGGGCTATGTGGAGCGTGAGCGTGCTCCCCGTGGCGAACGTGCTGAGCGTGGCCCGCGTCGCGACCGCGGAGACCGTCAGGATCGCGGCCCGCGCCGTGACCGTGGCGAGCGTGGCCCGCGTCACAACAACAATTCCGACAATACTCCCGTCGAATAATCAGGCAGTATATAAGCATCCTAAAAGAGAGGCCGCACTCACAACTGAGGGCGGCCTCTCTTTTAGGTATTGATTGTGCGGTGACCGTTGCGCTTATATGGGGCTATTGCGGCCCTCAGAGGCGCTTTGGCTACCGCGGCAATACAATCAGCCCCGCTGCGACCATAGAGTCGCAGCGGGGCTGATATAGCGGAAATACTGATGTATTAGTCGGCGAACTTGGCTTTTTCGAATTCGCGGTTGAGGCGGGCGATGTTGCTCAGCGGAATGTTCTTGGGACATTCGGCGGCGCAG
>JAGAUN010000093.1 GCA_017620715.1 Muribaculaceae bacterium
CGGAGCCTTGACCGCGCGGTAGAGGGTAGAAAGTGACTTGCCTATTATCTGGCAAGCCTCTTTCGCATACACGAGTCTGCGTGAAGGCTTGGACTGTTTGGAGTGGCTGGCTATGCCTGCCTTTTCAAGCAGGTCAAGCACACGGTCGAGTTTCTCAGATAGACCGCTTACCACATGTGGCAGCTGGTCGAAAGTTGGTGTTGATGTTTCCATGTTGGTGCGGTTTAGAATTGTTTTACGAACATAGAACCGAACTGATTGAAAGTGAGTTGAAGGTGAAATAAATAACCGCAATAACTTTCTAAAATAACCGTTTCGCAAGTGCTAACACTGTGATATTCAGCGGGTATTTTGTGGAAGTATTTGTATGGTGATTCGCCAAAACAGTAGGTAATTTCAAGGTTGTTTTGAGCAATAACCTTAAATGACTTTCATTGGTGTGAGAAATTGCAAAAGGGTTGGGTCATTATCGACCATTTTGCAATGAAAAAGAAGTTGATTGGTGATTTTATGGGATATGCAGAGCTACATGAAATAAAACAGGCTTTGAGGAAGATTTCACTCCTGGAGTTGAGATTGACTGGCGACTTGCCGCTGATTATCACAATCAGTGGTATGCAACCGAGGCTACGAAAACTGTGATGAATTTGGAAAAGATGTAGGAATTGAACGGTTGTTTTCTTTCGCTACCAAAATCAATGCTCCTTTAGAACGTGTAATGCAAAAGATTGGAATGGAAAAAGCTGGAGAGTTGAATCATCCTAAACAGTCAAATGATTGGCCGCGGTGTAGTTATTTGCTGTATAAAATAAAAAGGCGAATAGCCATGACAAAGTCACAACTATTCGCCAATACTTACTGGGGATGTCCCTATTATTTCCTGTTCTTTTTTTTTGCTGTCTCTTTCTCAGCCAATCTTTTGGGGATAATGTCAAGGTTGATGGTTTTATAGCGTTTATAGTGATCAAAGAGATAATTCATTTCTTTGGCACTCAGCAGAGGTATTCGGTCTTTGTCTGGGTTCCTGTCTGCAAGTTTCGCTATGATTGTTCCAACCTGCACGGTGCCAAAACTGTCTGCGAATACATTTTTGATGAACAAGGCAATATTTTCGCCCTTAAGTTTCAGAAATTTCCCGACATTATAGCCCAAATGTTTCAAGTCCTCTTTCGACAGGTGATTACTACGTAGCTGAACCGCATCGAATTGAGCTAATGGATTGACTGTCCATATTTTCGCGTTATTATGAAGTTTGTCCAGTTCGTGCGATTCCATAAACTGCTCCATGGTATGTGTGAGATAGGCACAAATAAACGACACTTGTTCAAGATTGTATAATTCTTCGTGGCGTTTCATTTTGTCAAATGCTTCATCACAACGTTGCTTTCGTGTCAATATCTCTTTGTGAGATTCTATATCGTCTTTGTGTTTCTCATAAAACTCACAGATTGGAGCCATATCTTCAAGGTAATATACCGAGCCATCGGGTGTCACATACACATCCTGCTCAGTCTCTTCAATCAAAGTGGTCCCATCAGAATTGTTGTGAATCTCTTGAACTGATACTGATGAAAAGAAACCTACTTCTTCATTATATTCTCTCTTCTTTTTAACGCGTTTAATACCGTGGTCGTGGTCATATCGTTCTTCCGCAGTCATAGAGTCAAGATACTCATTGTATGCCTCTTCAAGTTCGGCATCATAATCTCTTGAATCGTTATACGCTTTTTCAAGGAGAATCTCTTCATCAGATAGACCAATACCCACATAGGCTTCCTCTCCGTCTGAGAAACGGATATGACGCATATCGTCTACAACTTCCAAGACCTCAAACGGTGCATTGTCCATTGATTTCTCAAAAGTTGCATTGCTTTCTTCAATACCAGTCACACCTGAGTCGCCCCCGGAATATTGCGTCATTGTTACTGATGGTTCTTCAATTGAAACGTGCATTTCCTCACCGTTGGCAGTTTCAGCAATAGCCATGATTTCTCGCCGACGGAAAAGAGTTGAAAGACGGTTGAACACTTCCTCGATTGCCGACTGGAAACCGCAATAAAGACCGATTGAGAGGATAAGGAACACGACAAAGAGAACATTGCCGGTGAATTGGTCTGTGCCGAAACGGGTTATGGCGGCATGACGACCAAGTAAAGCCATGATACCGCATCCGGCAATCACAGCACTCCATATAAAAATTTTGTCCCGGGTAGGGGGAGCAAAGCTCCTCAAGCACTGGGGCGTATCCTTCATAAATTAAAAGTGAGTTTTTGAAATTATCATCGCTTTTATAGACAATTTCACCCATATAATTGTTCGTGGAATATTTCCATATTTCATTCATCATATCAAAAATGTTCAAATAAGAATACGATGGAGTCTCTAGAAAGGAATCTCCATCGTATAGTATAGTTTATTCGCTTGTCAAGCAGTCTTTAGATTGTCAGGAGTTTGACACCAAGTGTATCTGAAATCTTTGCGATAGTCCGTAGAGTGAAATTGTGTGTACCACCAAGCCAGCGTGATACTTCTGCTTCGGTCTCACCTATCTTTTCTGCCAACTGTTTCTGACTGATATTCTTTTCACGAAGAATCATATCAATTTTATCAGCAAGTGCAAACGACATATCAAGTTCTATCTTGACATCGTCCCGAACGTTAGAAAGACATTCATCAAATAGTTGAGAAGTCGTTTTCATGACTCAAATGTTTGCTGTTGATTTGTTCAGAATTAACAGAACTCCTTACTTATAGGATAGTCAAGGATACTCTTCTGCCAAGACCCTCAAAGATTCGGAAGAGGGTGTTGAGCTGAACATCTGCTTTGCCGTTTTCTAGACGGGAAATATATGTTTTCTTCGTACCGATACGCTCGGCGAGCTGCTGTTGTGTCAGCCCGGCTTTGAGTCGTTCTTCCTTGAGTGTCTCTGCCAGACAGAATGCCGCTGCGTCAGCATCGAACTGCTCACGCTCAGGTGTTCCGGGTTTGCCATATTCCACATCAAGAAGCTCGTCGAAAGTCTGAGCGTTCATGATGGCTTCTTTTTTTGCCTTATCCATTTTCTTTTTCATTGAAGTATTCTTTCATCAATTTTTTAGCTCGCTCGATTTGTTGTTTCGGGGTTTTCTGGGTCTTCTTCTGAAAACCATTGAACAGAATCACAAGAGAGTCCTCGTCAAAGCAACAAAAGATTCGGAATATATTACTTCCGACTTCTACACGGATTTCATATAATCCGTCCGTATCTTCCATGTTTTTGAGGATGGTCTTTGGAACTCTATCCACAGTCCTGACAACATTGATACAGTAGTTTATCTTACGTCTTACTGCATCTGATTGAGCCACATAGAACTCCTTGAAGTGGTTCTTGTATAGCTTTATGGTTCGATTTGCCATATTCTTCTGATACAACTGCAAAGTTAACTAAAAAGTTTACTTTGGCAAAATTATTTGTGAGTTATTTCAATGAGATTGAGTTGGCGGCATCGCGCTTCTTTTGATTCACGACTTCGGCGTAGATCTGAGTCGTGGCCACGTTTTTATGCGTAAGCATCTTGCTGACGGTATAGATGTCAGTACCGTTGGTTATCAGCAATGTAGCGTATGTGTAGCGGAGTCCGTGGAAGGTGATTTTCTTCTTGATGCCGGCATCTTTGAGCCATTTCTTGAACGGTTCGCGGGTATGGGCGCGACTCAGTCCTTTGAATACCATGCCGCGGCCAGGTTCTCCGCAATAAGACAGGGCTTCATCGCTCAACGGTAATGTGGCCTGTGTTTTGGTCTTTTGTGTGCGGATTCGCATACAGTAGCCTCCATCGGGAGATAGCTCTATATTCTCCCAACGCAGTTGCAGAATATCGCTTATTCGTAGTCCTGTCATACAGGCGAAAAGCGATGCTCGTTTCAGCACATCCACTTTACAGGGAGTTGCGGCGAGACGTTTCACTTCCTCGATTTCGAGATAGTTGATTTTTGGTTCCTCCCAGTCGATGCGGTCAAGATAGTCGTTGACGTTCTCACGGAGCCAGCCTTCCTTATATGCCAGTTTCAGCAGAGCGCGGAAGGTTGACCAATATCCGGCGGCAGAATTGCGTGATATGATATTGCCGGATTGCTTGACACGGATTTTGAGAATGTAGGTGCGGAAGTCGTTGCACAGTCCGATGGTCACGTCTTTCATCAGACATCTGCCATTGCAGAAGTCTTTGAAATGCTTATACACGATTTCCCATTTCTGGTATTTCTCTTTGGTCTTGCTCTCGAAATACTCAAGAAAGTCCGCCTGTTTCTTGGTGCGGTCGAGAAACCCGAACTCCTCGTTGATGATGGCAAGTTCACGGGTGGCACGGATGCCACGAGCTTTGAGCATGATTTCCTCATTGTAATCAAGCTCGAACTTATCTTTCGGATTGCCGAAGAGATAGAGACCGAGGAACTCACGCCGCGACATCTTCTTGATGTGCGGATTCCAGATGGGTGGGTAGTAATCAAGGTAGAGCGACAGTTTGCCGCTACGCAGTTTCTCCTGTCGGAGAGTCACTTTGGTGATGGTTGCTGATTCCATATTATGCTGTTTTAGAATTATAAGGTGCAAAGGTAAATGGTGGTTGACCGGTGAGAAAAATCACCGGATTATAACTGAATCTCGGGGTTGAACAATGCCTCTAACTCTTTGGCGTTCAACTTGACATACTTGCCGCAACGGAGCTTGGTTATCTTGTATGTTTTGACATAGTGATACAGCTGGTCGCGTGTAAGCGAGTATTTTTCCATGGCTTCGGGCACTGAGATAAACTCGACATCTTCGGCAGATTTGGTTCCTTTCGCCACATCGAAGTGATATTTGGAGTAATACACCTTCGGCCCATCCTTGCGTTTCGGTATTCCAATTTTGGAGACCAAAGTGTAAATCGCCGAGAGGGTCATCCCATACTTATCCTGAATATCCTCGACCGAATACCACTCCGTGATTTCCGGATTATCCTTTCTCGCCGAGAAAAGTCGGTCGATATGGGTTTTGCTGAAATAAGCCTTGCCGCGAAGAATAGTCTTCGGCACATTATTCTCGGCAACCACTTTGTAAATCCATGAATCCTTGACCCCGAACTTCTCCCGAATCTCGGCGCGGGTATAGAACTCGTTTATCATTTTCTTTTCATTGGATTCCCTCTTTTTGTATGGGGAGCCATCGAGCATTTTGTCGATACTATCACGCTTAATAAGAGTCAAGCGAGAACTAAGTTTGGCAGCTGCCAAATCACCGCGATAAATCAGTTTATATACACCCTGCCGGGTCATACCCAGTACTTGCGCTGTTTCTGCGACTGTCAAATAATCTTTCTCATTGATAACAGATATTTTTGAGGGTACCGCTGAGTTTGCCTGTTGTATCTTCTGCTGCCTCATACGCTCCTTATAGGAGTGTTCCGCACATCGCTTCGAGCAGAAACGAGTGACGGTTGTTTGAGCGGTGAATTGTTGGCCACACCACTCACAAGTTTTCTCAATTCTAATGTTGCTACTCATTTCATTTGTGGAGATTTCTCCGTTGTTTGTAAATGTTCGTAAACCATTGACAACTATTGTCAACTTTCTCCACCACCTTGCTGACGCTTGGGGTGAAATGAGTCGCTGTCGTACAAAATCCGTACAATATGGTGCATAAAAACGCCTAACACTGACAGTTATCAGCATTAGGCGTTCTTGTAAGAGTTAAGTTTTATCGCTCAGTAACAGTCAATTGCTATCAATATAAAGCATTGATAATCAATTAATTACTTGCCGACGCAGAAGCGGGAGAAGATGGTGTTGAGGATGTCTGGGGTGGTGATAGTGCCGGTTATGGTGCCGAGGTGGTGGAGGGTCTCTCGCTGGTCTTGCGCTACAAGGTCGGAGGGGAGGTCAGCATTCATGCCGTCAATCATTCTGTCAATCGATTTCAGTGCGTTGTCGAGCGCCTGTGCATGGCGTTGATTTGTGACGAGTACACCTTCATCTGCCTGCCCACATTCTTGGTCGGCTATGTTTTGAAGTGCGTTTCGGAGGGTGTCGAGGCCGCTATGCGTACGCGCGGAAATTTTTACTATCTTCCCGGCGTCTCCATTAGGCAAATTGGGGCGTTCGGTTAAATCGATTTTGTTAAGGGCTATGATACGATAGGCGTTATGTGCTGTCTGGTCAAGCAACTCGGCCGGAAAAGGCTGCGTGGAGTCTGCCACGACAATCACAATGCGGGCTTTTGCAATGGACTGGCGGGTGCGGTCTATGCCTATCTGCTCAATACTATCGACGGTATCGCGCAAACCGGCGGTATCGATAAACCGGAAGAGATACTCCCCTATTTCAAGTGTTTCTTCTATAGTGTCGCGCGTTGTGCCCGGAATGTTGCTGACAATGGCTCGCTCATCGCCAAGAAGTGCGTTGAGCAACGACGATTTACCTGCATTCGTCAGACCGACAATTGCCACCGGAATGCCATCCTTAATGGCTTGTCCGCTTTGAAAGGATGCCAGCAACCTACTCACTTCGGCACGAATCTCCTCTGCCGTTTGCTTCAACTGAATACGCGAGGCGAATTCCACCTCTTCTTCCGAGAAATCGAGTTCGAGTTCGAGTAAAGCGGCCAGATCCACTAACTTTTGGCGGAGATGTGCCAACCGTCTGGAATACTGTCCTCTCATCTGAGTCAATGCAATTCGGTGAGCGGCACGTGAGTTCGACGCGATAACATCGGCCACGGCCTCAGCCTGTGCTAAATCGAGATTACCGGCAGCGAATGCTCTTCGCGTATACTCCCCTGCCTCGGCGAGCCGCGCGCCAGCCTCGATTAGCAACTGCAAGAGCCTACGCTGCACATACCGCGAACCATGCACCGATAGCTCTATGGTATCCTCACCGGTATATGAACCGGGTGCGCGATAAAGCACCAATACGGCCTGGTCGAGGGGTGTCCCGTCGCTATCCACAATTGTTCCAAGATGAGCTGTATGTGTTTCAATTTCGTTGAGCGGTTTGCCTCGCCACAGCTTACTAACCACGGCTATAGCCTGAGGGCCGCTTACCCGCGCCACCGCAATTCCGCCCACTCCGGGGGCCGTAGATATTGCACAGATAGTATCGTTGATTTGCGACATAAAGTATCTTCAAAAAGTTCTTGATTGGAATTATCGGGATTTTTTGAGAGTGCTCCAACGATGGAAATCACATTGCCGCTCAACTTGCAACTCTATTGAATCAGGGAGAGCAGCAAAGAAGTCATGGCCAGTCACTCGCTCAACTTCATCGATAGTCACGGCCGCTGCTTGCATACCGCCCTCCACCCTATCGTTCGGCATTATAAATCCTATACCCTCGGGATTGGGAAGATACGGAGCAAGAATAACTTTAAAGAATCGCGAAGGCACAGCCACGCGGGTATCTCCTATGTGCTCTTTTATAGGGTCGGTCAGTATAGGGCCACAGATTATTATTATGGCACTGTCGGCTTGCGCCCATGTGCGGCACTTCTGTTCAAGTCTTTTCCATGCGCCGGTATTCAAGGCTTTTGCCTGCGGGCAGATATTGGTCATATAAAACGTATGCCTCATGGCCTCGGTGCTCCATTTCATATCGCCTGCAGGAGCCATGTGGCCACGGTCGTAGCCTGAATAAAGATAGTCATATGGCTCGGCGCAACCGGGCACTGTATCGTCGCTGATAAATTTATCGTAACGCGGAGTAGTGCCTTGCGCCTCGTCAGCGGTAAGTTCCCAACTCACCCAGTTAGGCTGATGCATATCTGGATTAAACGACACCATCATTCCTTCGTATTGGAGAATTTTCTGCGATAGTTGTGGATTTGTGGCGACTCTAAGCAGCGAATCAGCCTGAATATGTACCGCAACTCCTGTTGTCGAAACAGTAGTGTGAGCCGAACAAATCTTCCATGCCGTAAGGGCTATCACAGCTATCAGCACTATGATAAACACCGGACTCGGCACATTGCGCCGGATACGTTTGGGGCGAACTGCAGTCATGGTCTGTATTGATTGATTATTTCACTAATCTCTTTCACATCACTTATCGATGTACAATCACTTATAGGCAGGCTCAGCACGCTCGCGGCAAGTTTCTCGGCTATAGGGAGGTTACTCTCTGAATATTCGCCATAACAAGGCTGACGATGTGGCGGAACAGGATAATGTATATCGGTACCAATGCCGTGCGCTGTCAGATACCGGCGAAACTCATCACGACCGCCTTGAGCCACACACACCACATACTGATGCCATACATGAGCCAAAGGGTTATTCGGCTCCGCAGGGGTAATGATAACCGGATTTGTTATCAATTGATTGTAAAGTTGTGCACGCCGGCGGCGCCGCTCATTGGCCGACTGCAAATCGGTGGCCTGAACCATCAGCATTGCGGCCTGCATGGGATCCATTCGGCAATTGAAACCTCGGTAAATATTGTGATAGCGACGGTCAGATCCATAATTAGCTATAGCTCGCACTGTCCGGGCCAACTCTTCATTATCGGTCACCACGGCACCGGCATCGCCAAATGCTCCGAGATTTTTGGTAGGATAAAAGCTAAGAGCGGTCGCGCCTCCGAGACGCCCCATGCCCTCGGCACCAATAGCTTGCGCGCCATCCTCTATCACTATCAGATGGTTCTTCGACACTATATCTGCCATTTCCTCATCCCAGGCAAGTCGGCCATACAGATGCACGGGCATTATAGCTTTGACATCGGGTGTTATATGATTGCGCAGCGCCGACCCGCTCAAATTCATTGTCTCAGCATCGGGATCAACAAACACCGGCTTAAGGCCCGAAGCAGTAACAGCCAGCACTGATGCTATGTATGTATTAGCCGGCACTATCACACCGTCACCATCCTGCAGAGAGCCCATCACCTTATATCCTTCCAATATGAGGCGTAGCGCATCGAGCCCGTTGCTCACCCCCACAGCATAATTGGTATGGGTGAATTGTGTGAGCCATCGCTCCAAATCCTCAACTTCAGGGCCTCCGATGTAGCGCCCTGAGTTAATTACCCGAGTCGAGGCTTCAACCAATCGCTCCCTGTATGGAGCATTCACAATGCCGAGGTCAAGAAACGGATATTTCATTTGCAGCCGCGGAGTTTTAGAAAGTTCCGGTAATCGCGCACATAGTCAGCCTCATCGAAATCACTCGAAGACATGGCCAGCACAATACTGCCATCGGAGAAATTGCTTAACGACCGCCAAATTCCCGGAGGGACATAAAGACCCTCACGCGGATTGTTGAGAGTATACCTTACCCGGGTCGTTCCATCGGTAATATCCACGTCGAAACTCCCTGCCGCCGCTACTATGAGCTGTTCCTCTCGATAATGGCTGTGGCCACCGCGATATGCGCCGGCCGGTATTTGATAGGTAAAAAATACCCTCTTTATAGCGAATGGTATATTGTTGTCGTTTTGCGCCAGGGTAAAGGTTCCATTTTCATCCGTATGAGAGCTCAGACTTATTATACGACACTGCGTTAGCGATGTACGGGGATGTGGAATATCATGCTTCATACTCGGTTGCGGCTATTATTTCGTACTCGCGCAAGGTGGATATTACATCCGCCGAATCCATGAGCGCCGACAATGAAAACAGTACCACAGTATCGGGCGAATCGGGTATCACCTCTCGCCATGTCATCGGAGGAATATACAGGGCTCGGTCAGCGCTTTCAAGTTGAAAAACTCTCTCCTCACCGCCAATCAGAGTTGTTACTGTCACGCTTCCTTTCAGAGTCGTAATCAGTTCATGCGTACTATAATAGGCCTGCGTTGAGATTGACAGCCCGGCAGTAGCTCCGTAGGCCCAGCAAGTACCGGCTATCGCAAACGGAGCCTGCTCCGGAGAGGAAATCACACTCAGGTTGCCGCGGTGGTCGCGTATTTGTGGCAATTCTATAATATGTGGAGCATTTTCCGGCATATATTTGCTTAGCGGGTAATAAATACAAAGGTATAATTTTTTTTGCTACCTCACCCGTATCTGCTGTCATTTTCGCTCCCCTCTACTCTTGGGCAACATTAAACACCACTAATTTGCAAAAACAATTTATTCAAAAAGGCGGCAAAAAATTTGGTTTATAAAATAAACTTAGTACCTTTGCCACCGAGACAAGGGCGGAATCGCGCGACCGCCTTTTTTTCAGAGCCAAATGGTTTATATTATAAACCTTAGTATCAAATCCCTAATTTTCACCAAAAATGGAAGAAAGAAAACTCACCGAAAAAGAAAGCCTTGAAGTAATAACTTCAATGATTGCACGCACCAAACAGCGCTACATAGGCAATGGTAATATCATGTTCATGTGGGGCTATCTCGTTACTATTGTAGCCATTCTCGTATGGGTCATGATTGCTGTAACAGCCAAAGGTTATTGGAATTTCTTATGGTTCGCCATACCCGTAATTGGATTTCCGCTCACTGCCGTAATGGCCAAAAAGCAGCAACGGCAAAGCGGTATCAAGACTTTTTCCGACAAAGTCACATCTCAGCTATGGACTATCGCCGGACTTTCGGAAATAGCAATAACAGTCGCTTGCATTTGCATCCAATGCTATACCCACTCAGGCGCATGCTGGAAAGCCATGCTCGCATATACGCTCGTCGCTATGCCATTGACCGAGATAGCGCAAGGCCTCTTTATCAAAGAAAAAAGTCTTACCTGCGGAGGCATAGTCGGGCTTGTCGTCGGCATCATCACCGTTTGCTGCATTTCCGCCGGAATTCCCCTCTTTGCGTACTGGTACATGCCACTGTATATACTTGCATTCGTAGCTATGATGATAGTACCGGGACATATCCTTAACCGCAAAGCACACCAAGAGAAATGAAAGAACTCAATCCGCTTCTGCACTCGCAACTCCGGCTTGCCGTCATGTCCATACTAATGAATGTGGAAGAAGCTGATTTTGTTTATCTCAAAGAGAAAACTGAATCAACCGCCGGAAACCTCAGCGTGCAGCTCGACAAACTATCCTCCGCCGGATACATCACGGTCGAAAAAGGCACCTCGGGCAAACGCCCCCGCACCATCTGCTCAATCACACCCGAAGGCATATCAGCCTTCGAACAGTACGTCGAGGCCCTGAAATCATACCTCAACCTCTAAAGCCACCCTACCACTTACTTATGAAAAGCTCCTTACGATTTTTCCTAAGGAGCTTTTCTTAGCAATGAAAGTAACTTGTATGTTTTAAGCACACTTGACGAGGGATATCTCGACATAGTTTTATAAGGCGTCTTTTATCCATTGATTCAAAGACCATCTTAATAGATGCCAACAACATCAAAAGACTGCATGCGTTATCCAAAAAATAATCAATACTAATCTATATATAATGGTTGAGATGATATAAAGGCACCGCGACAGAATGAGTAAACGCACCGCGCCATCTGTTCAATTATCCCAAAAATCGTAATTACAATCGATGCTTAAACCATAAATAACGAAGGGGGCTGCACCGATTGGTGCAGCCCCCTTTCAAATGTATTGGAGATTGTGATTAGTCTTCGAGTGTGCAGATCGAAACACGGTTCCAGTCGTTTTCGCTGAACATATCGCCAATACCACAGCCTTCGGCCTGGATACGATCGGCAGCGATGCCGTATTTCTTGATGAGCATGGTCTTAACTGACTCTGCGCGGGCAGCAGCAAGTTTGATGTTGAATTCGCGGTTGCCGTCGGGCGAAGCGTAACCTTTCACAACTACCTTAGAATCTTTGTGGTTCTTGAGGTAAGAAGCAATCATTTCTACGTTGGGTTTCTGGTCAGCGGTGATTACTGAGCTACCAACCTTGTAGAATACGTAGCGTACGCTTTGGAGATTGTCGTTAACCTTTTCGATTACCTGAGGTGCGCGGTTCTTGCAAGCGTCGAGTTCAGCCTGAAGAGCGGCAGCGCTGGCGAGAGCAGCAGCGTTAGCAGCTACACAAGCGTCGAGTTCGCCGCGGAGAGCGTTGATCTGAGCGTTGAGAGCGTCAATTTCAGCCTGATTCTTGAGGTCGGCACATTTGAAGCCTTCGCCAAATTTATAGGTAGCGCCTACGAAAATCTGGAAAGCAGAAGTTTCCTTGTTGTAAGCGGCCGACGACTGCGATACACCTGCGTCGCTCATGTTCCAGATTACAGCGGGTTTGAGCGAGAGGGTGAAATTACGGTTGAGGTTAAAGTTGAAATTAAGACCGGCTTTGGTACCGAAAGCGTTTTCGTCACCGTCACCGTTTACATAGCTGTGGAGCCAGCCTGCACCGGCCTGAATTTCCATGTCGAAGAAACGACCGTCGCATTTGTAACCGCCGAAGAGGTTGAAGAGGTTAATAGTACCGAAAGCGCCTACGTATGAGTTGTCGATAGCAGTTTTCGATTGACCATAAGATGTGTTGATATAAGCTGCACCTTCAACACCCAGACCAAATACGGGTGAAATCTGTTTGCGAACGTTGAGACCGAAACCGCCACGCATGTCGCCTATAAACGATGAACCGTTGTAGAGGGGGGTGATACCACCGCCTTCAATACCTACAGACCAGTTATCGCCGAAAGAAGGAGCTTCCAATGCTTGTTGTGCCTGAGCTGTCAGTGCGGCAGCTGCAAAAGCTAAGAGAAACAGTTTTTTCATTTCTATTATAAATTAATGTTGATAATTCGGCACGAATTTACGCATATTTTTTAAATTAACAAAATTTTCAATACTGCCGAGGTTGTTTTTTAGTTCACTGTGATAGCTTTTAAAGTGCTATGGTAGTATGGTAACGCACTTGCGGGTAATATTGTTTATCGGTGGATGCAAGTTTCTTTCACTATTTATTCACTTTCTCACAAAAATGGCGTCAGCTGAGGAGTACCATGCGAGTTTGCGACCATCCTCGGGTGCTGTTGCGAAGCGATACACTTGCAAGGCCATGAGGCAGCGACGGTATCGAGCGCAACACATCGGTAAGCGAAGTGATACCACGCAGCGCCACATTGGCCACTATGCGCCCGCGCTGAGTCACTGTAGCAAAAATCAAATCGGTGGAAATAATTTCGGTCATAGCGGTATATCTTTTTGAGTGTTATCTGTATGCACTGCAAAGGTATCACAGACATGTGCCGAATTTCAGCCCACTTGATTTAATAAACGCTAATACAACACTACAGTGCCCAGCATGGCATATCAGCCTGCGGGGCACCGAGATTCTTTATATATTATTAATGTGTATATACGCGCGCTTTACTGCTGATGTGCGGGACGCAGCAAATCATTGACAGTTTTGACGGGGTTGAATGTGTCAACAGGAACTTCTACGAAAGCGGTATTCCAGTCCGACATGGCACCGTTCCACAAGCCGGGCAGCTCCATGGCGCGGAGTTCCTTGCCATGCGACGACTTTGAGGAAATAAAGCCGGTATCAGGGTCGACATACGACGGCAGATTGTACTTCTGACCGTGGATATCCTTAATGTAGCAAACCAGATCAACGGGGTTGAAATGGGTAGCACCCTTGAGCATCTGGGTATACTCAGCGTTAGCCGGATCTATCTGTGTGCTCTCAAGTATCTGAGGCGACGCCGAGCCGTCGGGGTTATAGGCAATAAACGGGCCGCCGCCGGGTTCACCCTCGTTTCGCACCATACCGCATACACGCAGCGGACGCGAAAGTTTGCCGTGAATGTACACAGCGAGCTGAGTATCGGTCATACCGTCTACCTTGCGGTCATGAATACCGAGTTTGGTCTGAAGAAAACGGAGCATATCTTGCAGATAGCCGCGCGTATAGTCCCCTTTACCCAAATCCCTGAGATATTTTTCTACTTTGTCGTGCAGCTCCATAAGATAGCCGGCAAGAATCTCTTTATATTTGATTGTTGGCTGGCGACACGAATCGGGCACCACATTGTCGATGTTTTTGATGAAAACCACCGCCTGCTCAATATCATTGAGATTTTGTATGAGAGCGCCATGGCCTCCGGGGCGGAACAACATGTGACCGTCTTCCATAAAAGGTGTACCGTCGGGATTAGCGGCAACAGTGTCAGTCGAGGGCTTTTGTTCCGAAAGGGTAACGTTAAATTTCACTCCCCTCTCCTTCTCGATGCCCGGAATCACCTCGGCAAGTTTGGCCTCAAACAGCCGACGATGCGCAGTGGAGACGGTAAAATGAAGATTGACCGTAGAGGTACTGTTGGCCGCGGTCTGTGCGCCTTCCACGAGTTGCTCCTCAACAGGAGTACGGTTTCCGGCGGCATAGCTGTGAAATTTTAGCAATCCTTTAGGTAAAGCACCATAGTTGAGTCCTTGGGGCTGTATTATGGCAGCAACAATATCTTTATATCTGCCGTCAGCGAGCAAAGCATCCACGTCGGCATTATAGAGCTCTTTGCATACCTTATTGAGGTCGGGATAAAAAGCGAATTTGTGTATATTGTTTATAAGCTGTTCTATTGGCGAGCCTGCTGCGGGAGCTGTTTCGGCGGAGTCTACAAATTCAAAGAGGGCCTTAAACATACGCGATGCCGCACCTGATGCGGGCACAAATTTGCACACTTCTCCACCCTGGGCCAGATATGCGTGCCAGCGTTCTATTGCAGCCTGCTCCTGCTCGGGAGTGAGTGTGGTGATACCGTGACCGGTACGTGCCACATCATAAATTTTAAGATAGGGAAATCCGGTAGCGAATCGTTGGAGTTGCTCCTCTACTTGCTCGGGAGCTATTCCTTTTTGGGCAAAAAGCTCTAAGTCGGTTTCAGTAAACATGGTAATGATAAGATGTATAGGTGTAATTATTGAGATACTTGAATTATTTGCCAATGCCAAAGATATAAATTTTAGAGTGAATTGCGCAGCGGCCCTTTCAAAAAAGTATTGGCCGACGAGATTATTTAACTAAAATGTAACTATCTTTGTAGTGATTATGCCTATCAACTGTACCGACGATACCTCTCCGCTCTCAAGCGATATAAAATGCGCGGCCGAAGTGCTCCGCCGCGGAGGACTTATAGCCTATCCCACCGATACGGTGTGGGGCATCGGGTGCGACGCCTCAAATACCGAGGCGGTAGAGCGCGTATACCGGCTGAAAGCACGCAGCGATGCCAAGGCTCTCATAACCCTCGTAGCTGACGAGGCCATGCTCGAAGCCACAGTAGATGATATACCGGAAGCGGCACGGCAGATTGTTGCAGTAGCCACAAGTCCCGTTACCATTGTTTACGACCGGCCTCATGCCCTTGCGCCCAATCTCAGAGCGGCCGACGGAAGTGCCGCGGTAAGAATCACATCCGAATCCTTCAGCCACGGACTATGCAAAGCATTGGGACGTGCCATTGTGAGCACATCGGCCAATATAAGCGGCCGGCCCACGCCGCAGTGCTTCGACGAAATTGACGAGCACATTCTGCAGGGTGTCGATTATGTAGCCCAAGCCGGCCGACAAGGCCACTGCACGAAACCTTCGTCGGTTATTAAAGTTGATTCGCACGGACGTATTACCATTATCAGACCATGAGCGGACAACGGAATCAGACCCTATACTATGTATTGGCCGACTTCCTGTCGACCAACATTGCCGTACTCCTCTTCAATATCTTCCGTTACTATGATCTTGAAGTGGTCAACAAAGGCTTCTTCACCCTCACTGATTTCCTCTCGTCGCCCATGCTCATTATCGGGCAGATTATATTCCCGCTCTTCATGATGGGAATGTATTACCTCTCCGGAATCTATTCGAGCGAACACATTCGTTCACGCACATCCGAATTCGGCACTACCCTCCTTACTGCTCTGATTGGCACCGTAACGCTTATATTCGTAGCGCTCATCAACGATGTGACCAATGACCGCAAGCGCGACTATGCGCTTTTCTTCATGCTCTTCCTGCTGCTCTTTGCCGTGGTCTACATTCCTCGTCTGCTCCTCACCCTCCATACAAGGCGAAAAGTGCGCTGCGGCAAGATTTATTACAATACACTTATCGTGGGGTACTCATCATATCCGCAGGCATTCCTTCGCCAGCGCGAGCGCGTTGAGGGCCACAACGGCTTGCGCATCATCGGATATGTAGATGCCGAAAATCGCAGCCGTTTCTGCAAGGGTCTGCCTGAAGGAATGCTCGCCGACCTTATCGATATACATCAGCGATGCAGCGATTTGAAAGTGGAACGAATTGTGGTGATACCGCATCCATCGGGCTGGGTCACCACACTTGGCGTACTCGACAAACTGTTCGAGCTTGAAGTACCTGTGTATATTGCTGCCGAAAGCCTCCCTCCCTACGTATTCAGTCCCCAGATCACCGGGCTCACGGCCGAACCCTTTATAGATATCAGCCGTACCCACCTCTCCCCCTCGACGCTCAACATCAAGCGTACCTTCGATGTCATGATATCGCTCCTTATGACTGCAATCTGCGCCATTCCGGTAGGACTCATATCCGTAGCTATCATGATTGAATCGAAAGGTTCCCCGTTCTACCTACAGCAGCGCGTAGGGCGCGGAAAGCGCATTTTCAATATCATAAAACTGCGCACAATGCGCACTGACTCGGAGCATGGCGAGCCCGAGTTGTCGTATCGCGGCGATTCGCGAGTTACCGGCATGGGCCGTTGGCTCAGACGCTACCATATCGACGAACTGCCGCAGTTTCTCAACGTGCTCAAGGGCGACATGTCGCTGGTCGGCCCGCGCCCCGAGCGTCCGCATTTCGTTGAGCTGATACTAAAGGAAAATCCGTCATATACCCTCATACACCGTGTAAGGCCCGGCATCACGTCCTTGGGCATGATCAAGTATGGCTACGCCTCCACGGTTGAAGATATGGTAAAGCGCATGAACTACGATTTGCTCTACCTGCAAAACATTTCAATCACCACCGACCTCAAGATTATACTCCACACAATCGACAACGTGATGGGAGGCCGGGGAATTTAAACCTATACAATATGGCATACAAGGAGCGACGCATACCATTTGCTGATACTTTCAACGCCCTTCTTCACTGGCGCGAGAAGCATGTGAAGGAGAAATCGTTCGTAGTAGTTCTGTCGGTGCTCGTGGGTGCCCTCGGAGGCTGCGCCGCTCTGCTACTTAAGTGGATGATTCATGTCATATCCGGATTTCTTACGTCTGGCTTCGTGGTAAGCGGCGGCAACTTTCTCTATATCGTATTTCCGGCGGTAGGTGTTCTGTTGGTACTATTGTATGTGAAATATGGCGTACGCGACAATATCTCCCATGGTGTCACGCGCGTACTTTATGCCTTGTCGCAAAACAAAAGTAGGCTCAAGCGCCACAACATGTATACATCACTGTGCGCCAGCTCTGTAACAATTGGCTTCGGCGGTTCTGTAGGAGCGGAGGGCCCGATTGTAATGACCGGAGCGGCGATAGGCAGCAACGTGGGCCAACTCTTCAAAATGTCGCCCCGCGTACTCATGATTTTGGTAGGCTGCGGAGCCGCCGCCGGTATTGCCGGCATTTTCAAAGCGCCCATAGCAGGCATGCTTTTCACTCTCGAGGTGCTGATGATTGACCTTACCACGGTGTCGGTGATGCCTCTGCTCCTCGCCTCCATCACAGGTGCAACTATCGCATATTGCGCCTCGGGTTACGAAGCCGAATTTTTCTTCATGCAGAGCGAACCGTTCGTCACATCGCGCATACCGTATGTAGTGTGTCTGGGAGTGTTCTGCGGCCTGGTCTCTTTATATTTCACCCGCGCCCTAAACATGATGGAGAATATGTTCCGGCGCATCCACAACGTATGGTACCGTTACCTGATTGGAGCATCCATTATGGCGGCGCTGATATTCCTCTTTCCCCCGCTCTATGGCGAAGGTTATGAGGCCATTGTGTCATTGCTGAGCGGCAATACCGAAGCGATACTCGATGGCTCTATTTTTTACTCCGACCGTAATTCCACCATGTTTATTCTCGCTTTCGTGGCCGCTCTCACAGTCACAAAAGCATTTGCCACATCGGCTACCAACGGAGCCGGAGGCGTGGGCGGCACATTTGCCCCGTCGCTGTTTGTGGGGTGTATGGCCGGTTTCTTCTTCGCTCTCGCCGCCAACAGCATCTTGGGTCTTGACCTCTCGGTTAAAAATTTCGCTCTGATGGGCATGGCCGGCGTCATGGCCGGCGTCATGCACGCGCCTCTGATGGGCATGTTCCTCACGGCCGAACTCACAGGCGGTTACGAGCTATTCCTCCCCCTGCTCATAGTCTCAGCCCTATCTTATCTTACAATACGCTTCTTCGAACCCTACAGCATCTACGCCATGCGTTTGGCCCAACGCGGCGAGCTACTCACACATCACAAAGACAAGGCTGTGCTCACATTGCTTAAGCTCGACAATGTGATTGAGACCAACTTCCATACTATAGCACCCGACAAGGACTTGATGGAGATGGTAAAGGTGATATCGCTTTCGTCGCGCAATCTATTCCCGGTAGTTGACAATGATGGGAAACTGCTCGGCGTAGTGCAGCTCGACGATATACGCAACATTATGTTCCGCCCCGACCTTTATCGCAAAATGCACGTGCAGACGTTCATGTCGTCTCCCCCGGCCGTACTGCGGCAAGCCGACAACATGGAACATGTGATGAAGATTTTTGACCGTACCGGAGCATGGAATCTCCCCGTTGTAGATGACGATGGCCGTTACGTAGGCTTTGTCTCCAAATCAAAGATTTTCAATTCATACCGTCGCGTACTCCGTCACTACTCCGAAGACTGACAGACGCCTAAATAAAAAAATTATGCGCTCCCGACTGAGAGCGCATAATTTTTATGGTATGGTCTGTCTCTTAATCAATAAGAGAGTGACCGGTCATTTGCTTCGGCTGAGGCAAGCCCATGATTGAAAGCATGGTTGGAGCCACATCAGCCAGACGGCCGTCACCAACGTGCGCATCCTTGCGCGGGGTAACGTATATGCAGGGCACGGGGTTAAGCGAATGGGCGGTATTGGGAGTGCCGTCGGCATTCACGGCATTATCAGCATTTCCGTGGTCAGCTATGATGATAGCTTCGTAACCGGCCTGTTTTGCGGCCTCTATAGTACGCTCCACGCATTTGTCTACAGCCACTACAGCTTTTTCAATCGCTTCATATACTCCGGTATGGCCTACCATATCACCGTTGGCATAGTTCACAACAATGAAGTCGAACTGCTCCGAGCGGATGGCCTCGCAAAGTTTGTCGCACACCTCGTAAGCGCTCATCTCGGGCTTGAGGTCGTATGTAGCTACTTTGGGAGAGGCAACCAGAATGCGTTCCTCACCTTCATAAGGGGCCTCGCGACCTCCGTTGAAGAAGAAAGTAACATGGGC
>JAGAUN010000094.1 GCA_017620715.1 Muribaculaceae bacterium
CAAAAAGAATCCGTATCTGCCGGTTATCATAGAGTCGTCGGAGCCATCGAACCGTCCCGAGGCCGAGAGTTTAGGTTGCGTCTTTATTGACAAGAATTCAAAGAAGCTCCCCGTCGACCTGTCGGCCGCAATCTCCAAAGAGTTCAGTTTCGGCGATTTCGTAATGACCGATCCCGATACCGGGCGAGAGATACGCATACGCTCCCTCAAAGACCTTCAGTATCAAATCAACGACATACCGGCATCGGCTCTGCTACACCATGCCTCGTCAAACGACATATCACGCTGGCTCTATTCGCGTGCGCTGTTCCCCATAGCCGAAGTTATCAAGCAGCATCGTTTTTATTCGGTCGATGAAGCTCCCGCGGTACGAAAACTGTTTTTCGATCTCATTGTCAAGTACCGCAAGATGAAAAACCGCGGCGTGGTGGCCGTGTACCGCAAAGACCGTTTCGACCACTACTCCAACTTTGCCCGCATAGGTCAGGGCTCACTTGGAGGCAAAGGGCGCGGCCTTGCGTTTATCGACCAGATTATAAAGCGTAATCCTGTGTGCGACAATCTGCACGGACTCGCCATAACCATACCACGCACGGTGGTGCTGTGTACAGATATTTTCGACGAGTTTATGGCCAAAAACTCGCTCTACCCCATAGCCCTGAGCGACGCGCCCGACTCCGAGATACTCGAGTGTTTCCTCAAAGCGGAACTGCCCCACCGTCTCACCGACGATCTCATTTCGCTCCTCGAGGTAATAGACTCGCCATTGGCCATACGCAGTTCAAGTCTGCTCGAAGACTCGCACTACCAGCCTTTTGCCGGTATCTATTCCACCTACATGATACCGCATCTGAGCGATATGAAGGCCACATTGGCCATATTGTCGGATGCCATAAAGGGTGTGTATGCCTCGGTATTCTATGCCGACTCAAAGGCATATATGACAGCCACATCCAACATTATCGACCAGGAAAAAATGGCCGTTATAATACAAGAGGTGGTAGGCACAAGAGTGGGTGACGCATACTTCCCGTCGTTTTCGGGCGTAGGGCGTTCGCTCAACTATTATCCTGCCGGTCCGGAACGGGCGGAGGAGGGTGTAGCCGAGATTGCGGTGGGTCTTGGCAAGTATATAGTAGACGGCGGCGTGAGCCTACGGTTCTCGCCTGCACATCCGGCCCACGCCATGCAGACCTCAGAACTCTCCACCACATTGCGCGATACCCAGCGCGAGCTCTATGGCCTTGACCTTCACGCACCCGAGAACTTCCGTATCGACGACGGCTTCAACATAGTCCGTCTGAAAGTGCAGGATGTGGCTCAAACCGGAGCGCTGCGACACATGATATCGACTTTTGATATACGCGACGGCATGATTCGCGATTCAGACCGTGGCGAGGGTCGCAAGCTCGTGACATTCAACAACATTCTTCGACACGAATCGCTGCCACTGGCCGAAGCGGTGTGCTTCATGCTCACTACAGGGCAGAAAGAGATGGGACGCCCCGTGGAGATTGAGTTTGCCGGTATCATATCGCCCGACGGAAAAATCAAAGGCCGTATATATTGGCTGCAGATCCGCCCTATAGCCGACCGCAAAGATACGGTTGACAATGAACTGATGGCCCTGCCCGACGACCGCCTGATACTGCGCAGCGACACCGCCTTGGGCAACGGGCGCATTGAGGGCATCAATACCATTGTATACGTAGATACTGAAAATTTCTCATCGGTACAGAATCCGGCCATAGCGCTCGAAATAGAACAAATCAATCGCCGGCTCACCGAGAGCCAGACACCCTATGTGCTCATCGGCCCGGGGCGATGGGGCTCATCCGACCCTTTCCTTGGCATACCCGTGAAATGGCCGCAGATTGCCGGAGCGCGCCTCATTGTGGAGAGCTCATTGCCCGGCTACCGCATAGAACCGAGCCAGGGCACACACTTCTTCCAGAATCTCACCTCATTCGGCGTAGGCTATTTCACCATCGACACCTCCGCCGGCAAAGGGTATTGCGACATGGAATACCTTAACTCTTTCACTCCCATACTTCGCACGGAACATGTGCGTGTAGTGCAGCTGCCGGAAGCGGTAACTATCGGCCTCGACGGCCGCAAGAGCCGCGGCGTAGTTGCCAAACCGTTAACTTCCTCACAACAACCAACATAAACTATTATGTCTTTTCTCAACTCTTTCAAAAAAGCACTCGGTTTTCCGGGCGATTACGAATACGATTCCGACGACGCAGACGAACTCGACAACGACCTCGATCTCGCTTCCCCGCGCCCCAGGCCGATAAAAGTGGAGATTGAAAAAGCCTATACGCTCACCTCTTCGGAGTCACAGCCAAAAGCGGAGCAGCCGGAGATTGACGATCCGGCCCTCACCGGGCGAATTTTCGATGCCGTTATCGAGCTTTTCAACAGCACTCAGCCGGAATTTGTGCGCGAGTGCCTGAGCAAAGACTCACAACGCGCATACATACTCTCGCACATCAGTGAGAGCGTTCGCGAAACCCTCGACAGGCACACGGCTTTGGCACGCGCACGCGGTGAGGAGATTGCTGCCGAGCGTCAGAAACAGATGACCGACGAGATTGAGCATATAAAATCGGACTATAACGCGCTCAAGCAGCAACGCGAGGAATTTAAAAACGCGCAGCTAAGCGCCTCACGTCAGAGACGTGCCATGACCGAACGCATTGCAGACCTCGAAAGTCAGGTGAACAATCTAATGGCCGAACGCGAGCAATACCAGCTCGAGAACAGAAGTATGGCCAACAAACTCCGCATAGCCGGCATGCGGGTATCCGACTCCGATGCAACCGATTTTGCACGCATCATGGAGCAGGTTGATTCGCTCACGAAAGAAAAAGAGGCTATGGCCGCGCAAATCACCGAGCTGCAGCAACAACTCGAATCGTCGGCTATGGCCGCGCAATCAGAAGATGCACACCGTGCCGAGCTGGAGGAGATTGAAAACCGTCTGGCCGGTTTCGAACAGATAAAACAGCGCAAAAACCAGCGAATCGAAGAACTCCAGAACAAGCTCTCGGAAGCCAATTCCAAAAACCAGCAGCTCAACGGCGACACCGAAAACCTGCGCCGCGAGTGCGACGAACTGCGCGCCGAAGTGAAACGGCTATCGGCTATGATAAACATGTCGGACTCTCCGCGTCAGCAAAGCAAGCAGCGTAAGCACAAAAAGAATAACGAAACTACTGAGGCAGCCAAGCCCGCTGACCAGGCGACGAAGGCCCCGAAGCATCCTGCTGTAAAGATTTCGGCTATCGATGAGCTTATGGACAGCACCGACTGGTTTACCGTCGCCGAGCCCATTCCTCCGAAAAAAGACCCGGAAGTTGACGAGGACTTCGGTTACCGTGAACCGGCACGTCCCGCGCCCCATTCCGACTCCGACAAACAACTTTCGCTCTTTTAATCACGAACCCCCGACGCATTCACTTTGTTAACTCTTCGTACCCGATGAAACGAAATCATCTCCATATCATATTATCCGCCGCCGCGCTCCTTTTAGGAACAGCCTCTGCAGTAGCTGTATCGACAGCCGATTATCCCATGATTGAGCAATATGTAGGCTCCGACAGCCGGTATACGGCTCCGGCTGCAATATATTTTGCTCCCGACGGACTCTCATACCTCACGCTCAACGCGGCCGGTACAGCCATAACGCGCTACGACTCAAAAACCAACAAAGAAATCGAAAAGGTATTCGACGTTACCCATACGCGCGAAACCACACTGCCGTCGATTTCCTCATTCACTATCAGCCCCGACGGGGGCAAGATACTTGTGGCAACCGACCCGCAACCTGTATATCGCCGGTCAACCACCGCCGCATACTATGTATACGAGATACGGTCGCGTATTCTCGCTCCTCTCTCGAAAGAACACCCGCGCCAGCAGTCGCCACTCTTCTCACCTGACGGTCGCATGGTAGCATTCGTGGCCGACAACAACATCTATCTGCGCAAGCTCGACTACGGCTCGGAACTCGCAGTTACCACCGACGGGGCCAAAGATGCTATTATCAACGGCATACCCGACTGGACGTATGAAGAGGAATTCGCTACCACATGTTCAATGGCATGGGCTCCCGACAATCTCACCATTTGCTACCTGAAGTACAACGAGACCGACGTGCCCAAATATCATTTCCAGCTTTATGAGGGGTACGACCAGCCGATGGAGCAATATCGCCTCTACCCCGGTACATTCGAGTATAAATATCCCGTGGCAGGTGAGCCCAACTCGGTAGTTACCCTTCACTCCTACGATGTGGAGACACGCAAGACCAAGCAAATAACTCTGCCTGACCGCAATATTGAATACATACCCCGCATAGAGTTTGCATACGCTCCTGACCGGCTTATGGTCACCACCCTCAACCGCGAACAGACACGCATGGAGCTCTATTCGGTAAATCCCCGCTCCACTACCGCAAAATCAATACTCGTGGAGCAGTCGGAGGCTTGGCTTCCCACAGCAACATACCAGGATATTGCCTACTTCCCTGACTTCTTTGTAATCAGTTCGGCGCGAAGCGGATACACACATCTATATCAATATTCCTACGCCGGAGCGCTGCAACGCACACTCACGTCAGGCAACTACGATGTGACCGCATATTACGGCTACGACCCTCAGGGCGAACTTCATTACTATCAGTCAACTTCATCGGGCGCCATCAACCGCAGGCTGAGCAAAATTGACCGCAAAGGCAAAATAACCAACCTGACAGCTGCCGAAGGCACTGAATCAATTCTATACCACTCGCCGGTGATGAACTACTTTGTGCAGTGTCTCAGCTCCTCAACACAGGCACCCAAGTATACACTTATACAGGCATCGGGCTACAAAACCGTATGCACTCTACAAGACAACGCCGCGTATGCCTCGCGTTGGGCCAATGCCCCAAAGCCGGAATTTTTCACTTTCACCGACAACGGCAATACATTCAACGGCTATATCATCAAGCCCGCCGACTTCGACCCCTCTCGCCGATATCCGGTGATAATGTCGCAATACAGCGGCCCCGACTCGCAGTCGGTGCTCAACCGCTGGAGCATCGGAGCCGAAAACTACTTTGCCGTAGCCGGTTATGTGGTGGTATGCGTTGACGGGCGCGGTACAGGAGGCCGCGGACGCCAATGGTCGACCATCGTATACCGCAACCTCGGCCATTATGAGACCATCGACCAGATTGCGGCCGCACGCTACGCTGCCACGCTGCCGTTTGTCGATGCCTCTCGCATAGCCATCTACGGCTGGAGCTACGGCGGCTACGAGACCATCATGGCCGCATCAGCTCCCGACTCTCCGTTTGCAGCGGCAGTGGCAGTGGCTCCTGTCACCGACTGGCGCTACTACGATACCGTGTATGCCGAGCGCTATATGCTCACTCCGGGCCAGAACGCCGACGGCTACCGCACCTCATCGACACTTTCGTACATCACCCGCCGCAAATGCCCGCTGCTGATAATGCACGGTACCGCCGACGATAATGTACACCTGTACAATACCATATCCTACTCATCGCATTGCATCGAGGCAGGGCGATGGTGCGATACATTCCTGTTCCCCAACAAAAACCACTCGATACTCGGCACCCGCTCACGAGCTGTTGTATATGGGAAACTGCTTGACTATCTGTCTGTAAACATGAAATAACCACATAGGATAAATGCAAAAAATCAACAACGACAATACATGGGGCATACTGAGCCTGTGGCACAACTGGTTATTGGGCTACGGGGCCATCACGTTGCTCATACTCATGTCGTTGTGGATGCGCCCTCTCTGGTTGCCGTTTGTAGCATTCGCGCTGCAGGGCATACTCTTCGTACTGATACGACGAAACCGAGCCAAAGAACTCCCGGCGTGCTACATACTCCCCTTCATAGTGTCGCGCGTGCTCTTCTGGACCGGCGTCACTATGGTGCTAATCAACTTCTTCTATCTATCGGGGAGCGCCGAAAACTTTCTCAATTCGTGGAACCCTGAGATACCCTTCATAACCGTGCTCATAACTTCGCCGGTAGCTACCGCGATTGCCGGATGGGGATTCTTCCGCCAGCACAACCTCAGCTTCTGCCGCGACTGCCGTATGCGCAACGGCACTCCCGCCGAGCGAGGATTTCTGGGCAAACTGTATACACAGGAGGGCACATACCAGGTAGGAACTCTTTTCATATTATCGGCACTCGTGGCCACCGCATCGTGGATATACTACTTCGTGATGTATATGAACGATGAGCTTACGCCACTTGACCGCTTTTTCTACATCTGGCTCAGTGTGTTGATATGGATTGTATCGTCGGCCTACCTCGCTCTACGCTATCTGGGTCTGCTCGGCTACTACAACCAGAATGTGCAGGGCAGCATAGTGCGCCACGGGCGCTCATCGCGGCTTCGATTCCTTCTCTTCTGCGAGGACAAGATTGCGTTGCTCCGGCCCGAATCTGACCCCAACCGAGTAATTGACCTCGACGAAAAGCTCGACACCCCCACTCAGACCTATATATCGCGCCGCGACAACGTATCGGTTTACGACGCGCAGCAATATCTTCTGGCGCTTACCCATCTCAAGCCGCCTGTAGACATGCGGTTTATGTACTCCAACATAGTGGGGAATGCCGAGTGCAACATATTCCACTATCTATGCTTTCTCACCCCTGAGCAACGCGACGAACTATCGGCACAAAACACACGCATCGAATGGTTTGACCTCAGCGATATAGTCAGTGCCGTCAATCACAAAACCGTAGCGCCGCTATTCGCTGCAGAAATGGTACGCCTTCATACTGTGGCTATGGCGTGGAAAACTTATCATTCCAACGGCCGACGGCGCTATTCAATCAAAAACTACAAGCCTACATTCCGGTTCGCCGATATCCACAAATGGGACGTTGACTACAACAACCCAATGTGGACGTATGTAGCTGACAACAATCAGGATACCCCATTCTATCACTGCCGCCGATTCTGGCGAAAATACGTTAACGGCATCGGTCAATAGCCACGCCGACCGCACCAACCAATCATCACCCCAAATCATATCATGTCTCAAAGACTCCTCGTAATCACAGGCCCAACGGCATCAGGCAAAACGCGCCGCGCAGTGCAGTGCGCATCGGCTTTCGGGGGCGAAATCATATCGGCCGATTCACGTCAGGTGTTCCGCGGCATGGATATAGGTTCGGGCAAAGATATAGAGGAATACCTCAACATACCATATCATCTCATAGACATACGCCCGGCCGGATATCAGTATAATCTTTACGAGTTTCTAAGTGACTACACAGCAGCGCTCGGCCAAATAATAGCTCACGGGCATCTCCCCATACTCTGCGGTGGCACGGGAATGTATATCGAGGCCGCAATCAAGGGGACCGCTCTTCCAGCGGTAGGCCGCGACGATTCACTGCGGCAGTCGCTTGAAGAGAAATCGGCCGCCGAACTTGCCCGGATCCTCGCCACGGTCAATCCGGCCCGCTCCGAAAATATCGATTTGTGCAATCCACGCCGCATGATACGCGCCATAGAGTTGACCTTGCACAGTGGCAAAAACAATTCCTCCCCGCTATCACTTCCTGAGGTCGACCCGGTGATAGTGGGCGTTGACATAGACCGCGACGCACGCCGCTCGCGCATTACACAACGCCTTGTTGCCCGACTCGAAAACGGACTGATTGAAGAGGTAGAGGGTCTCACAAGTCAGGGCGTTTCAACCGACGCCCTTATTGCCTACGGACTCGAATATAAATACGTGACGCTCTATCTCACAGGGCAGCTATCGCGCACCGAGATGCAGCAGTTGCTTGAGATAGCCATACATCAGTTTGCCAAACGCCAGATGACCTGGTTTCGCGGCATGGAGCGCCGAGGGCTACACATCAACTGGATTCCCTGGGACATTTCCGAAACCGAATTTATAGAGTCTATCGACTCTCTTCTTCAAAAAGACGAGCAATGAAATCGCACCGCCTGTCAGCAATTTTAGTCGCCCTGTTCGCTTTCGCCATGGTAGTGCACGGGCGCATCTATGAGGAACGCGTATACTTCACTCCGGGTGATATATGCGCTAATTACGGGAACTTACTATCTCCCCTGCGTGACAATCTGCTCAAGGCTTCGATAGAATTGCGCGGCACCGCTACCGCACACCGCAGTGAAGTAGAGATATTCTGGCAATATGATTCAGTCTTACAGACTTCTACCCACCGAGCCTGTTTTACCTTCATTGAGGCCTCCGACGATATATACGGCAACTCCAAACCCAACGTGGAAGTAACGGTAGACGGCGCACATTGCTGTACCATCGACAAAGGCATAGCTTCGATAGGCGGCTTCAACACCATTGCTCTCGAATTCGATTTCGAAAAGCATTCGCTCTCCATCCTGGCAGGCTCCTCGCAACTCTCTGCCGCCACCTCGATACCTTTGCCGGAGGGGACCAAAAGCATCGCTTTTGGCATGCAGAAGCCCGACAAATGGGAAATAGACATGGTTGTAGAGGCTTTTCTGCCCGATGAATCGGTTGCGCTACAAACCGGCTACACGCCGCAATCCATACAATCGATACTCGGCACCAATTCTGCGGCTCCGGCCGGCTACTGGCGATATCTCGACCGGGACTGCAATCCCGACTATGCACGACTCGGCGGTTACTACACTCTTGCCATAGTGCCCGATTCTGTGCCCGACCGGTACCTAATAATTTATCTTGACGGCGCCTCGACACAGGCCGACCGCTGGCATACCGGCATGCTCAAAGGCATACTTTCGGCCACAGCATTTCAAAATCATTACAATCTGGTATGGTACGATTCAACTTTCACCCCACACAGCGCCGAGTGCAGCGCAACCCTTGAACAGATGTCGCTGCTACGGCTCGACTTTCCCCTGCTCAAAGCCTCAATACGTCTTGAAGCGCTTCCGTTGTGGGATAGGTGATAGTACCCGTAGCTCCGTCGTACTCCACATTTGAGTCGAGCAGTTCTACCTTTATCACATCGCCTGTGCGACTCACACAATATATACTATCCACATTCTCAATAGCTTCGAGATAATCATAAAGCTCTTTGGGAAGCTGATCGTAGATAAATTGGACCGGAAGAGTAGAGCCGCGACCGTCAACTTTGATCCACATATACTCCTTGTCGAAAGTCAACTCAGCACCGTTGCGAATCTTAACCACGCTGCCATTATCATTTTCAACATAACTCGACACCTCACCAAAAGGGAAATACTCACTCACCAATTTAACTATAGGCGATGGCAAATCATCCCAGGCATTATTGCCGCAAGCTCCCATCATCAGTATTGTAATCAACAACGCAACAAAATTTAAAGTATTACGTTTCATAGTGCCGGAGTCTTAAGGTTTGTTATAATATTGTAACAAAAATATCACCTTTTAGTTCGTACATTTGCCGCCAATATAAAATATTTATGTCACGCATCATCTGCATATTAGCCATACTTGTCACTTTCATTTCACCTGCCGACTTACGTGCCGACGACTCGGCATACCTTCAGCTCGTAGAGCAAGCCGACAAGCACATTGCCAAAGGTGAATGGACCCAGGCCGAACAACTTTACCGCGAAGCCATACGTCTTGAGCCCACCAATCCGGGCAACATACTTCTGACCACCAACATAGGCATGTTGCAGTATTACGACGACCGCGCCACCGAAGCAATAGCCACGCTCACACGCGCCCACGAGGAAGCACCCGCTTCGGTAACCGTGCTGATGAACCGCGCCAAGGTATATACGGCGCTCCAACTCATTCCTCAGGCAATGGCCGACTACCGCACGGTGTGCTGCCTCGATACCCTGATGGCCGAGCCACACTATTACCTGGCGCTGCTTGAACTCCAGCAGGCCGATACCGCTCAAGCTCAGCTCCAGACCGACACTATAGCCATGCTTCAGCCCGACTCATACTACCGCCACATGGCTCAGGCCACCATATATCTTTCGTCGGGCAAAATCTCCCCGGCAATGCCGCATCTGACAAAAGTGATTGAGCTCGACCCCGACGCATCGCACTACGCGCGCCGCGCCCTCTGCTATCTAATGCTTGACGATCTGGCCGCAGCCTCCGACGACATTGCCTCAGGGCTTGCGCTCGACCCTACTTCGGGAGAGCTATATCTCTATCGCGCAATGCTCAACAAACTCCGCTACAGGCCCGATGACGCCCGCTCCGACGCTGAGAAAGCCATACTTTACGGCATACCCTCGCAACGGGTCAGTTCACTACTCCAATAGTCGCCGTGAATCATCGACAGAACGCCCCTGAACCCTGCCGTATCTAAATTGTTATACTGAAAAGCAATCATTTAAGAATTTTTTCGTATCTTTGCAGCGACAAACGCAAAATACACAACTTTTCAATGTCTAACATTTTTTAATTTTCCACTTATGAATACAGACACAATTGGCTCTTGGGCCGGCCTCGTATGGAATGCCCTCAATGAAGCAGACGTACTTGGCAACAAACAGATCAAAAAGATGACAAAGCTCAAAGACAAAGAACTCTATGCAGCCCTCGGCTGGCTCGCACGCGAAGGCAAAATCTCCTTCGAAGAAAGCGGCGACGACAAAGAGCTCCTCGTAGCGCTGGTCAAATAAGCAATCCGAAAATTCAACCTACTTGACTAAATCTTAATACCGGAGCCGCCTCTTTATCCAAGAGGCGGCTTTTTACCTCCCCTCCCCGAAAATAATTTCCATGACAGGGCTCGTAATACGCAATACCGGCAGCGCCTACACTGTGCTCACCCCTGAGGGCATTGAGTACAACTGTAAAATTAAAGGCAAGTTTCGCCTCAAGGGCATACGCACCACCAATCCGGTTGCTGTAGGCGACCATGTAGAGATTGCCGTACAGCCCGACCAATCGGCCTATATCACAGCCATAGAGCCACGCCGTAACTACATAATACGCCGAGCCAGCAACCTATCGAAAGAGGCTCATATCATAGCGGCCAATCTCGACCAGACGTTTCTCATTGTCACCCTTACGCACCCTGTCACCTCCACTACATTCATCGACCGCTTCCTGTCTACCTCCGAGGCATACCGCATCCCTGCCACCATCGTAATCAACAAGGTAGACCTGCTGACAGAGCCCGACGACCGCGAACTCCTCGATGCCGTGACATACCTCTACACATCAATAGGATATCCGGTAATACACACGTCAACTAAAACAGGTGAGGGTATCGATGCGCTGAGCCGCGCACTTGCCAATCGCATCACCCTGCTCTCGGGCAATTCGGGTGTAGGCAAAACCACCATAATCAATACTCTTATACCGGGGCTCGAACTACGTACAGCCGAGATTTCAGACGTGCACCTCACAGGCATGCACACCACCACATTTTCAGAGATGTACCCGCTGCGCGAAGGAGGCTATATAGTTGACACGCCCGGTGTAAGAGGCTTCGGCACAATCGATTTCGACAAATATCAGGTAGCCCACTATTTCCCGGAGATATTTCGTGCATCGGCCAATTGCCGCTACGGCAACTGCACCCATACACACGAGCCCGGATGCGCCGTACTCCAGGCACTTGACAATCAGGAGATAGCGCAATCGCGCTACACATCATACCTGAGCATACTTTCCGACATAGAGCCGTCGAAGTATCGCAACGGCAACAGCTAAGCCCGAGATAGCATGCAAGTTCTAAAAAAATTCACAATTATTAGTTAATATTCTCAAAATAGTATTATCTTTGTCGTCATAATTTCAGTTATCTAATTAGTATTATATGAAAAAGTTACTTATCTGCGCAATTGCAAGCCTCACGGTGGCCGGAGCATCGGCTCAGACAGCCTACATGACTCCCTCGTTTGGCGACAACTGGTCAATTGGCCTCGACGGTGGCGTTACCACCCCCCTTGCAGCACATCACGCTTTCTTCGGTGACATGCGTGGTACTGTAGGACTCCACGTTCAGAAACAAATCTCACCCGTATTCGCATTAGGCGTTGAAGGTGCTGTTGGCGTAAACACCTCGTCATGGAACGCCAGCAACTTCGACGATATCTTTGGCAGCTACGTAATACCCGGCCGCAGCACAACCATGTTCGACAACATGTATATCGGTGCTTACGGAAGCGTGAACCTCTTCAACCTCTTCGGCGGTTACAAAGCTCGCTTCTTTGACATTGAGCTTGTAGGCGGCGCAGGCTGGGGACACGAATTTTTCAATCACATGGCTCTCATGCCCTACACCACCGAAGCCAAAGATCAGAATTACTTCGTAACCAAAGTAGGCTTGAACTTCAACTTCAACGTATGCGAGAAAGTTACCGTGGCCCTCAAACCCAGCGTAACCTTCAACATGACCGGCACTGACTATGCAGCCCTCGACGTAGACCAGACATCGGCCGCTTACAACCGCAAGAACGCTGCTTTCAACCTGATGGCTTCTGTAAGCTACAACTTTGGCCCCGGCTTCATCGTAGCTGACACCCGTAACCAGGCTGAGCTCGACGCTCTCAACGCTACCCTCAACGGTCTCCGTGCCGAGCTCGACGCTTGCCTCGCAACCGGCGCTGCCAACGCTGCCAACGTTGCCGCTCTTCAGGCTGAACTCGACGCATGCAAGAACCGCGCTCCTCAGGTTATTGAGAAAGTAAGCGACAACCTCCAGAGCGTACGCTACGTATTCTACAAGGTTGGCAGCTCGGTAATCACCGCTGACCAGCAGCCCAATGTAGAAATGATTGCTTCGTACCTCAAGAACCACAAAGATTCAAAGGTAGTGGTTAAGGGTTACGCTTCGCCCGACGGCAACCGCGAATTTAACATCAAACTCGCTGCCGCACGTGCCGAATCAGTTAAGACTATGCTCGTTAAGAAATACGGCATCGCTGCCGACCGCATCAAAGCCGAAGGCTGCGGCATTGGCGATATGTTCAGCGAAAACGACTGGAACCGTGTTTCGATTTGCACACTCGAAGACTAATCTCCATAATACCACAATAGAGAAGGCTGCACCGATTGGCGCAGCCTTCTTATTGTATATATACCATGGTAAAACGGATTATTGACTTATGTGTCTGATGGCCATTCCCGCCAACATCATACCGAAGATAGCGGTGATATGACACATCGACCCATTGTAGCTCACCTTACCGTAAGTCATGGCACCGTCAGTACCCCGCACTTCATCGGAGCCAAGATTGGGAAGGAGTTCATCGGAGTATACACACTTAAAGTCGCGACGCGGCCACTGCTCTGAGCGTTTGAATCTACGCCGCAGCGCGGCAGCCAGAC
>JAGAUN010000095.1 GCA_017620715.1 Muribaculaceae bacterium
GTGCCACTTCGCCGTGGTCGATATTGCCTTTTACCGCCCGGAGTTTCGGACCGATAGAACGTAGTCGCTCAAGAAGTTCGGCATCGCCTATGTCGCCGGCGTGCCATATCTCGTCGCATTCGGCGAAATAGGTTGCGTAACGGTCGTCCCAACAACTGTGGGTGTCGGATAAGATGCCGATTCGTTTCATTTGAGCGTGAGGGGAGTGATTACTCTGTTATACCGGTAAACTGGCGAATAAGTGCAGGCAACTGAGTGTTGTCGTGCATGGGCGAGAAATATTCAGCTCCTACGCCTACGGCAAATACCGGAACCATTGCTCCTGTATGTGCGTTTGTAGTCCAGTCTATGCCGCTCACGTGACTGACTGCGCCGAACACCGCATCGACAAATTTGCCGGCAGCTGTATATGCACCCTCCATATCGCCTTCGGCACGGAGGCTGAGCATCTTTTCGAAACTATCTTTAATAGCTTCGTTATCGTCATCGCTTACCGGGATAGACTCGTAAAGCCCGATTTCTTCTGTCAGATACTTCTTAATATCCTCCCATTCGATAATAGAGCGTGACCGAAGGAGCGCTTTGCTGTATTCAACGAATCGGTCTTTTGAGATTGAGGGATATTGCAGGTATTGGGGCTCGATACGATAACTTATTGTACGGTTGCCGATTCCCAGACCGCCTGTCTCGTGATCTGCGGTAACTATAATCAGCGTTTCGTCGGGGTGCTGTTTGTAAAAGTTAAACGCTATGGCCAAGGCTTTGTCGAAGCCATCCATCTCGTGAATCAGGGTAGCGGCATCGTTGGCGTGCGCGGCGTGGTCTATGCTGCCACCTTCAACCATCATGAAAAAAGCATCGGGGCTTTTTGCCTTGAGGAAGTCGAGGCAAGTGCGGGTCATGGCGGGGAGCGTCAGCACACCGGGGAGCGAGTCTATACGCAGGCCTACCTCATTGTCGTATTCCGTGGAGGTGTTGAGCATGAGTATCTTTGAATGAGGAGCTGATGATACGGCTTCGATGCCGCGAACTACCGATACACCGTTCCGCTCAAATACCTCAAGCAGGTCGGTAGTGTCGCCGGTATTTTTGTCGCGCAGTCCGCGCAGATTGGCACCTGCTATAAAATCGAATCCGGAGCTGGCAGCCTGGCAGCCAATTTCGTAAAACATACCTCTGTTTGGCACATGAGCATAAAATGCGCCGGGAGTGGCATCGTCAGGAGCTACAGTGGTAACGAGTCCTATACCGTAGCCTTTGGCTTTAAGCTGTGTGGCAATCGATGTTACCGCTACCGAATCGGCATCCATACCGAGCATGCCGTTTTTGGTCTTTACGCCGGTAGCCAAAGCGGTGCCCGCAGCTGCAGAATCGGTGACACCAGATGATGCCGAGTGCGTGGTGACTATTGAGGCAACCGGAAACTGCATCATTGTGATGAGTGTGTCGCTGTTGAGTACCATACTGTTGTAGGCCCGAGCCAGCGAAACAGCTCCGAAGCCCATGCCGTCGCCTATATAATAAAAGATATACTTTGGAGTAGACTGAGCGCTGATGCTTATAGAACAAAGCAGTGCCGCCAAGATGGGTAAAATTTTGATTCTGCGCATGGGTGTGATATGGTTTAATGGTCTTGTACGCCCCCTATACTCAATACCTGAGCATCGATGGCGGCAATTACTGCAAGATTTAATATGTTACGTACCGAAGAGTTGACGCTGATATAGTGAATAGGCTTGTTCAGGCCCATCTGTATCGGGCCTATGGCTTCGCCTACACCGAGTTCAAGCATGGTGCGGTAGGCCGTTGACGACGCACTGATATTGGGAAATATGAGCGTGTTGACCTGGTGGCCGCGCAAATGGTTGAACGGGAATGTTTTATCGCGGAGCGAGGTGTTGATGGCAAAGTTAATAGACATTTCGCCGTCGATAAGCAGCTCGGGATACTCCTTGCGCATTCGCTCCGCTACAGCGCGCGGATTGCGGCATTCCTCCTCGTCGGATGAGCCGAAATTGCTGTACGAGAGCATTGCCATGACGGGAGTGTGGGCAAAGTATTCAACCGAATTGCGTGTCAGACGTGCTATATCGTAAAGCGTATCTTCGTCCATCTCCTTGTTGATTTGAGTGTCGGCGAGGAAGAATGTGCCGAATTTTGTGGTGAAGATGTGCATGGCGGCAAAATGCGAGTAGGAGGGGCGTATACCCACAACCTCTTTTGCAATCTGTCCGATGGTGTGTGTGGCCGTATATGTGCCGCCGAGAAAAGCATCGGCATCGCCCATCTCAACCATCATCATGCCGAAATAGTTACGGTCAAACATCTTCTCCTGCGATTCGGGCTGTGTCACGCCCTGACGGTTGCGCATCTCGTAGAGATGTTTGGCATATCGGCCACGTCGGGCAGCCTCGCGGTCGTGACGGAGATTTATTATCTCGATGCCCTCGATGTCAAGACCGAGTTTGCGAGCACGTTTGGCTATCATTTCCTCATTGCCGAGCAGGATAGGAATGAGCACACCCTCTTTGCGGGCAATAACGGCGGCTTTGAGCATCTTGTCGGTATTGGCTTCGGCAAATACAACTCTTTGCGGATTGGAACGTGCCTGGTCGAATATACGACGCAACAATTTATTGTCGTAGCCCATGAGCCGGCGCAGCTTCTCGTCGTAAGCATCCCTGTTGTCAATGGGTCTGGTTGCCACTCCCGATGCCATAGCGCCACGGGCTACTGCCGGTGCGACAGTTGTGAGCAGGCGTGGATCGAGGGGCTTGGGCAAGATATAATCGCGACCGAAATGCAGGTTGGCCATGTCGTAGGCAGTGTTGACTACGGGAGGAACAGGCTGCTTGGCCAAATCGGCAATAGCATGTACGGCTGCCAGCTTCATCGTCTCGTTGATGGCTGTGGCGCCGCAATCGAGGGCGCCTCGGAATATATAGGGGAAACCCAACACGTTGTTTATCTGGTTGGGGTAATCGCTTCGTCCGGTGGCAAAAATCAAATCGTCGCGAGATGCCATAGCGACATCGTAGGCTATCTCCGGATCAGGGTTGGCGAGGGCAAACACGATTGGGCGGGGAGCCATTGATTTAAGCATGTCGACTGTGACAACATCCTTCACCGAGAGGCCCAAAAACACGTCAGCGCCCGCCATTGCCTCGGCAAGCGTGTCGGCCGGGAGCGAAGTCATGAATTCTTTTTTCTGCTCGTTGAGATTTGTGCGGCGGTCTGAAATCACGCCTTTGCTGTCGCACATTATTATATGCTCCTTCTTTACGCCGAGTTGCATATAGAGTTTTGTGCAGGCAATAGCGGCCGCGCCTGCGCCATTGACTACCAGGCGGACATCGCCTATATTCTTTTTCTGTATCTCAAGAGCGTTAAGAAGTCCGGCTGCGGAGATGATAGCGGTGCCGTGCTGGTCGTCGTGCATTATAGGTATATTGCACTCCTCCTTAAGGCGTTTTTCAATCTCGAAACATTGCGGGGCTTTGATATCCTCAAGATTGATGCCTCCGAATGTGGGAGAGAGTGCTTTTACTATCTCAATGAATTTTTCGGTATCGTCGGCGTCAACCTCCAAATCGAAGCAATCTAACCCGGCGAAAATTTTGAAGAGCAACGCCTTGCCCTCCATGACCGGTTTGCCGGCAAGAGGGCCGATGTCGCCGAGCCCGAGCACGGCGGTGCCGTTTGAAATCACGGCAACGAGGTTGCCCTTGTTGGTGTAACGATATGCGTCGTTGGGATTCTTTTCAATCTCTTCGCAGGGATATGCAACGCCTGGAGAGTATGCCAAAGCGAGATCGTGAGCGGTTGCATAGGGTTTGGTGGGTACTATTTCTATTTTGCCGGGGCGTCCCTCTTCGTGGTATTCGAGAGCGGCCTTCTTTGTTACGGTCGACATGTCAGGATAGATTTTGATTATCTCAACAAAGTTAATACAATTTATTTAACCAACTTCAAAATATCGGCAGCGATTTGAGGCGCTGTCAGTCGGTTCGTTTCAAGCAGTTCCGATACCCGATACCGGTCGACAAATTCTTTTTTCAAGCCGTAGCAGAGCACTTTCATATCGGATGCTCCGTAGTAGCGGGCAATCTTCTCGCCGAAACCTCCGTCGAGAACACCGTCTTCAAGTGTTGCCACAACAGTGTGGTCGAGTGTCAATTCATCAAGCAACTGCGTGTCGAGACCGCTGAGGAACCGCGGGTTTATCACAGTCGCGTCGATACCACTTTCCTTAAGTTTGGCCGCGGCTTCTTCAGCCAATGAATAGAATGTACCGGCGCCTATCAGGGCAACTTTGTCGCCTCGGTGCCCGACCATGTACGCATTGAGGTCGGAGTAATCGGCGGGATACTTTCGGCCGGTCTCTTTGAGCGTGCCCCCTGGCAGCCGAAGCGCTACGGGGTAACGATTTTGTTTCATCGCCCAGTCGAGCATTGCCAGATGCTCTTCGAGACATGTGGGGGCAAGATAAACGATATTGGGAATATTGGAAATCAAAGCTATGTCGAACCAACCGAGATGTGTCACATCGTTCATTCCGAATACCGAACCGTAATATATGCCAATCACGGCAGGGGAGTTGTTGATGGCAAGGTCTTGTGAGAGCTGATCGTATGCGCGCTGCAAAAATGAGCTTACTACTCCGAAGTATGGCTTGCCGCCGCCCTTGGCTATGCCCGAGGCGAGGGCAACGGCCTCCTGTTCGGCTATACCCACGTCGATAAATTGACTTCCCGCCGTGGCCCTTCTTTCCGGACCGAAGTCTATCGCTCCTGGAGTGCCGGCGGTGATTACGGTTACTGTGGGGTCTTCGGCAATCATCTGCATGAGATATGAAGCGGTGATTTCGGAGTATGTTAGGGCGTTTGGCGTCTGCATCCGGGCGCCCGACCGGCGGTCGAACGGAGCGGAGAAATGGAAGCGTTCGCGCTCGGCCTCGGCAGGAGCGTAGCCTTTGCCTTTTTGCGTGTTGACATGCAGCACTATGGGACGGTCGGTGTCTTTAACGTCCTCCAATACCTTCACAAGTGTGGACAAATCATTGCCGTAAGCTACGTAACGGTAATCAAACCCCATAGCTTTGAATAAGTTGCAAGGAGCCTGCCCGTCGGTTTCGCGCAACAATTGGAGATTATCATAGATGCCTCCGTGGTTCTCGGCTATCGACATCTGATTGTCGTTGACGATAACGATAAAATTGCCTTTTAGAGTAGCAGCATGGTCAAGGCCCTCGAATGCCTCGCCTCCCGAGAGAGACCCGTCGCCGACGATGACGGCAATTCTGTAATTCTCGCCTCGCAGATTTCTTGCTGTGGCCAATCCGCCGGCCAGACTTACGCCGGTAGATGTGTGGCCAATGGTAAACATGTCGGTATCGCTTTCGGCCGGATTCGAAAAGCCGGTGACGCTGTCGTATTGTTTCGGGTCGGTGAATGCCTCCATTCGTCCGGTGAGCATCTTATGCACATATGATTGGTGCGATACGTCGTACACAATTTTGTCGGTGGGTAAATCGAGCACATAATGCAATGCAAGTGTAAGTTCCACCATGCCGAGATTCGGACCAACATGGCCTCCGTGATGCGACAATTTTTCGAGCAAAGCATCGCGGATAGGTGTTGCCAAAGATTCGAGTTGAGCTAAATCGAGCCGTTTTATATCGGCAGTGCTGTGAATATCATCGAGTGTAATCATACTTTGAATAACGGTTATATTGGACAAAGTTACAAAATTAAGCTACGCAGATGTAGCGAACATGGCCACAACCTAAAAACTTTAACAACTATTATTGCGAAAAGTCATTGGCAATTGTTATTTTTAGAGCAAAATCCTGTTGAAATGATTGATTACGAAAGTTCATTGTTTAATATCGATATATCGGGCCCCGCACCCGTGGAGGGCTCGCTGCTTATTTCGGAGCCTTTTCTGAGAGATGCGTATTTCCGGCATTCGGTTGTGCTTCTCGCCCAGTATAAGCATGAAACAACCTCCATGGGTGTGATACTCAATCACCCTACGTCATACGATTTGCATGATTTGGTTGAGGGGATAAATGTCGAAGCCTCCATACCCGTGAGGTGCGGAGGCCCGATGTCGGATGATAGATTGTATTTTGTTCACCGCCTGGGAGACATAATCCCTAATAGCCGCCATGTAGCCGACGATTTATATATAGGCGGTGATTTCGATGTCGTGATTCAATATATCAATTCCGGATATCCTCTTAATGGTTTTCTGGCATTTTTCGTGGGGTATAGCGGATGGTCGGAGGGGCAGCTTGATCAGGAACTATCCGACAAGGTATGGGCGGTAGCTACCACTACATCGCCCGAGGAGATATTGTCTATGTCGTACCGGTCGATGTGGCACAAGCAGGTGCGACGGCTTGGCCCGAAGTACCGCGGATGGCTGTATCACCCGCGTATCCCGTTGTCGAATTAAGATAAATTGCATATCTTTGCAAAGATATGAGATTTGATGAATTTGATTTTAACTACGATGTGCTCGATGCGCTCGATGCGATGCGTTTCAGCGAGTGTACACCTATACAGGAAAAAGCCATACCACTTGCTCTCGAGGGCCGCGACCTTATCGCTGTAGCCCAGACAGGCACAGGTAAGACGGCTGCTTATCTGCTCCCAGTTTTAAGCCGATTGGCCGACGGCGATTTTCCTTCCGATGCCGTGAATTGTATCGTTATGGCTCCTACCCGCGAATTGGCGATGCAAATTGACCGTCAGCTCGAAGGTTTCGGCTATTTCTTACGCGTCAGCTCCCTGGCCATATACGGAGGTACTGACGGCGCTACTTTTGCCCGTCAACAGAAAAGTCTCCTGACCGGAGCAGATGTGGTGATAGCGACTCCCGGCCGACTTATAGCTCATCTCCAAATGGGTAAGGTAGATTTGTCGAAAGTATCGTTCTTTATTCTCGACGAGGCTGACCGTATGCTCGATATGGGTTTCTACGATGATATAATGCAGGTAGTGAAGCATCTCCCGGAGGATAGGCAGACTCTAATGTTTTCGGCAACGATGCCTCCTAAAATACAGCAACTTGCCCGTTCAATTCTCCGCAATCCCGCCGAGGTGAAATTGGCCGTGGCTCGCCCGGCCGACGGTATACACCAGCGCGTGGCACTCTGTTACGAGCCGGCGAAGTTGCCTCTTTTGCGCCATGCTTTCAAAACAATAGAAGCGAAGCGAGTAATTGTTTTCGCCTCGTCGAAACTTAAGGTAAAGGAGCTTGCCCGCGAACTCCGGCGTGCTTCATACAAAATCGGTGAAATGCATTCCGACCTTGAGCAATCGCGCCGCGATGAGGTGATGCATGATTTCAAATCAGGCCGCATAGATATACTCGTGGCAACTGATATTGTGGCCCGTGGCATCGACATTGACGATATTACTCTTGTGGTAAATTACGATGTGCCACACGATGCCGAGGACTATGTGCACCGTATAGGCCGTACGGCCCGTGCGGGAGCCGGAGGCGAGGCGCTTACATTTGTGAGCGAGCGCGATAGCCGCAGATGGACTGAAATAGAGCGCTTCCTCGGCAAACCTGTTGAACGTCTATCAATTCCTGAAGAAATAGGCCGTGCGCGCACGGACAAGCCGAGCCGCCATTCGTCGTCAGATAAATCGAAATCTGATAACCGGGGGCGTAAAGGCCGCACCGCAAAGCGTCAGCGCGACAATCAGTCGGAAGATGACAATAAGGCTCAGAGCAAGTCGCGTTCACCACGGTACAAGCGTAAACCTCGCCGCAAACCCTCTTCTGATAAATCCCAATCATCCTCTCCCCATACACAAAATCCATTATGACACGTATACTATTATCCCTCATATCTCTATGCATGGCGATGGTATGCCACGCTGCAGAGGTAAAAGTTGAAGCCGCGGTATATGATGCCAACGGTAACTTTATCGACGTTGCTACGGTAACAGTCAATCCTACAGACACACGGTTCACGCTGACAATCCCTGCGGTAAGCGACGTGAAGGGAGTTTACCGCTATGCACTCCCGTCGCAGAACAAGGGCAACTATCGATTATTGAAGGCAGAATCAGGCAATATGCCATATCTGCTCGTAGACGATGCCAACTATACACTTCGCCTGTGTGATGATGCACCGGCGGCCTTAAATGATTTTGACTACGCCTTATCGTTCGACCCCGGCGACTGGGCAAGGTTTCGCTCTCAAATAAAATAGTCAATAATAAATCTTCACTATACCATGAAACAAATTTTTACAGCAGCAATTATTGCCGCCGTTGCTTTTACGTCGGGCGCGCGCACAATTACCACTTTGAAAGATGGGTGGAAGTTTACGCGCGACGACAACTCTACTTTTGCCGCTTCGGATTTCGTTCCCAAGACGTGGCAGTCGGTCACTGTGCCTCATGACTGGGCTATTTACGGCCCATTCAGCTGGGATAATGACCGCCAGAATGTGGCCATAACACAAGATGGCCAAAAAGAGGCAATGGAGCATGCAGGGCGCACCGGCGGTCTGCCGTTTGTCGGCACCGGCTGGTATAGGCTCAACCTGGATATTCCGGAATTAAAGAACGGGCAGCGCGCAATATTGATGTTCGACGGTGCGATGTCGGATGCTCGTGTCTGGCTCAACGGTAAGGAAGCCGGTTATTGGCCATACGGCTACAACTCTTTCTATTTCGATGTAACCGACCTGGCAAATGCAGGCGAAAACGCTTTGGCTGTCAGATTGGAGAATTTGCCAGAATCGTCGCGATGGTATCCCGGAGCCGGATTGTATCGCAACGTGCATCTTCTTATTACAGAAAGTGCGCATATCCCTGTATGGGGCACCTACATTACTACCGATTTACCAGCGGCCAATATGGCTCGTGTGAACGTCCGTACAGAAATTGTGCTTCCGCAGGGTGCCGACACAACGGCATATTCGCTGCGCACCACGCTTATCAATCCCAATGGGGAGAGTGTGGCGTCGGCAGTAACAAGCATAGCCGATATTCAGTATAACGATAATTCTGTTGACCAACAGATATTGGTAGCTGACCCGGAGTTGTGGTCGGTTGACCGTCCCAATCTATATATAGCCCGTCAGGAAGTTGTGGGCCCCGATGGTGTTACTGACGTTAGTGATACGCGTTTCGGTATACGCACTATCGAGATTCGCCCGAATGACGGTTTTTATCTCAATGGCGAGAAGCTGAAGTTTAAGGGCGTGTGCAATCACTCCGACCTCGGTCCGCTCGGTATGGCAGTAAACAAATCGGCTATTGAGCGCCAGATACGAATCCTGAAAGATATGGGCTGCAATGCTATACGTACCTCTCATAATATGCCGGCTCCCGAACTGGTTGAAGCGTGCGACGAATTGGGTATGATGCTCATGCCCGAAAGTTTCGACGAGTGGTCGACTCCCAAATGTAAAAATGGTTATAATCGCCTGTTTGACGAGTGGATGGAACGTGATCTTACCAATCTGGTTCGCCACTACCGCAGTAATCCATCGGTGGTTATGTGGTGTATAGGCAATGAGGTGCCCGACCAATGGAAAGAGGATGGCAGCCGTATAGCTTACAATATGCAGCGTATTGTGCATCGCCTCGATCCTACTCGTCCGGTGACGCAGGGAATGGATGCCCCCGACGCTGTGCTCGGCAACAATATGGCTGCAACCATGGACGTGGCCGGATTCAATTATCGCCCCTTCCGTTACCAGGAAGAATATGCTAAGTTGCCCCAGCAGATTATTCTTGGAACAGAAACCGTAAGTACAGTATCGTCGCGAGGGGTATATAAATTCCCGCTTGAGAGAAAGTCTATGGCTACCTATCCCGACCATCAGAGTTCAAGTTATGATGTGGAACATTGCGGATGGTCAGATTTGCCCGAAGATAATTTTATACTTCACGACGATTTACCTTATACAATAGGTGAATTTGTATGGACAGGTTTTGACTATCTCGGCGAACCGACACCGTATTATACCAACTGGCCCAGCCACAGCTCGCTCTTCGGTATAATAGACCTCGGCGGTATTCCCAAAGACAGATTTTATCTTTATCGCAGCCACTGGAATCCAGAGGCGGAAACATTGCACATACTTCCTCACTGGACCTGGCCGGGCCACGAAGGCGATACAGTACCTGTAATGGTATACACTAATTACCCCGAGGCAGAACTATTCATAAATGGCGTAAGTCAGGGACGCCGCTCCAAAGACCTTTCGGTTTCGATTGACAGTACGCTTACTGATGCCTCACGAGCAAATTTTGAGCGACAGAAGCGTTATCGTCTCATGTGGCTCGATACCAAATACGAACCCGGCACTATCAGGGTTGTAGCATATAATGCCGAGGGTAAACCGGTGGCAGAAAAAGAACTTTCGACAGCAGGTAAGCCTTATCGTATAGTATTGGACGTAGACAGGGACACATTGAAGTCAACCGGCGAAGATATGGCGTTTATTACCGTAAAGGTTGTTGATAAGAACGGCAATCTTTGTCCGGATGCAACTAATCAGATTAAATTCAAGACTAAAGGTACAGGCGCTTTCCATGCTGCCGCTAACGGTAATCCCGCGTCGCTTGAAAGTTTCCAAGCACCGTCGATGCAGGTATTTCACGGAATGCTTACAGCTATAGTAAAAGCCGATGATGAGGCCGGCACCATTACGTTTACAGCTTCTTCGCCCGGTCTTAAGTCTGCTACTGCAACAATAAAAGTGGAATAGACAGACAATTAAAGTCATTTTTAGAGTGCGCTGAAGCTGAATGCTTTGGCGCACTTCCCGTGTTATAAAACCGATCTCAGATAGTCGGCCAAGACATCGGCGTTGTTGTGACTCTCGTCGCGTGAACTGTAGAGGAGTGTCACTAATGGATGTTCCTTTATTTGGCTTACAAATTTCGGCATATTTGGATTGGCTTCCAATTCGGCAGTGTAACGTTTTACGAATTCATTCCATCGCTCTACGGGCGAAGCGTGATACCATTCTCTCAACTCTGTTGACGGCGCGATTTCTTTTGCCCAAAGGTCATAATGGAATTTTTCTTTTGATTCACCCCGGGGCCACAATCGGTCGGCATAAACTCTGTATCCGTCTGTGGCAACGCTACCCGTAGGGTCGTCATATACTCTTCTAACTTGAATTTCAGTCATGGCTTAATCTCGTTATGCAAGTATATTACGCTTTAGGGCCTTTGTTTGTTTAAACCGCTATATCAACCATGTCTATATCAAAACAAAGGCTGCGCTTGATGGCGCAGCCTTTGTGTGAGTATGGAGGGGAAAAAATTATTTCTTTTTGCGGTTGCCGTAGCGGCTCATGAACTTGTCGACACGTCCGGCAGTATCCACGAGTTTCTGCTTGCCGGTAAAGAAGGGGTGCGACGAACTTGTGATTTCGAGTTTTACCAGCGGATATGTTACACCGTCTACTTCAATCGTCTCCTTCGTAGCTATCGTGCTGCGGGTGATGAAGATTTCTTCATTCGACATATCTTTGAATACTACTTCGCGATAATTTGAAGGATGAATATCTTTTTTCATTTTTTATACAGATAAGTTTTTGTTAATCAAAGTGTTTAGTAATTTTGGCTGGTAAGGCCTCAATTGTAATGGCCTGCAAATTTACACATTATTATCTAATTAACAAAATATTAATCCTCAAATTCAATCAGAGGAGCGTCAGTGCCGACTACTTCGTCAACTTTTACGAAGACTCGCTTCACGGTTTCTGCTTTTTCAGCGGTAACGTCGTTTTCCATCTTCATGGCTTCATAAACGAGGAGTACTTCGCCGGGCTTAACTTTGTCGCCGGGTTTTACGTTGATGGCGATAATGCGTCCGCCCATTGGAGCGCTGAGCACTTCACCAGTTATGGGGCTGTTGTCGACCTCTTCGGCAGCGGCCACTTCGGCATTTTCAGCTGCATGTTCGGCCTGTTGCTTTTCGTATTCGGCAGTGCGCAGTTTGCGCAGATACCCGTTGGCAACGTTGGGTAACAACTGCAGGAGCAGATACTCTTCGTTGTTCGAAGCCAGTTTCACGCCTCCGAGTTCGTTGAGTACGGGGTTTTCGGGCAATTTATAAGAAGATGTGTCGTAGGGATGCTCTGTAGCGTCGCCGGTAATCTGACGGCGGAATTCCGGGTCGATGGCTACCGGGGTGTGGCCATATTCGCCCTTGATAAGTGATATAAACTGATTGGATGTGGTAGTGTAGTCGGGTTTGCCTTTCTTGCGGTCGAGAGCAAGGCTTACGGCCTGTGAGCCTACAATCTGCGACGTAGGAGTAACGAGGGGTACAAGACCAGCATCGCGGCGAACTTTGGGAATCAGTTGCATGGCATCGTCAAGGAGGTCGGATGCTTGCAGAGCTTTGAGCTGAGCCACCATATTGGAGTACATGCCGCCGGGCACTTCGGCAGTTTTTACCAGTTCGTTGGGCTTGGGGAAGTGGAAGTATGCCTCGATGGCGTGACATGCTTCGAGCAGGCCCTCTTCGTCGGATGCTTTTGCGCACTCAACGGCCTTGTCGAACAATGCGGAAACGTGTTCGGGGAGTGTATCGTTGAGCGGGTCGAATGGTATGGGCATATCGTCGCGATGAAGGTCGAAGTCTGCGAGGGCTTTGCGGGCGTCGAGCAGGTGAGTGCGTATTTTGCCTACGGCTTCCATGTTGACATCCAGTTCTATTCCGAGACGCTGAGCGAAACAGTAGATAAGCTCGATAGCGGGTGCTGCCGAACCACCTCCGAACCACCAGATATTGGTGTCGAGAATGTCGAGACCGTGTATCATGGCCATAACCGACGATGCCAGACCGTAACCGGGTGTACAGTGGGTATGGAAGTCGACCTCGCACTTGAGTTCCGATTTGAGTCGGGATATGATTGAGGCGGCGCGGAGCGGGGTTACAAGCCCTGCCATGTCTTTGAGGGTAATAATCTTTGCGCCGAGGGCTTCCATCTGTTTTGCTTTCTCAACGAAATATTCGTCGGTAAATATCTTTTCGGGCTCTGCGGGTTTGGAACCGAAAAGACGTTTGAGGAAACCGGGTTTCGATTCGGGTGCTTCGGGTTTGGGATCGACAGTATAACATACGGCTCCGTCGGCAATTCCGCCAAGCTCGTTGATGAGTCGTATCGATTCCTTTACATTGTCGATGTCGTTGAGAGCATCGAAAATACGCATTATATTAAGGCCATTGGCTATAGCCTCTTTATAGAAACCTTCGAGCACGCTGTCGGGGTAGGGTACGTACCCGAAAAGATTACGTCCGCGTGAGAGGGCTGAAAGCAACGAGCGACCCTTCATTGCCTCCGATACTTTGCGGAGACGATCCCAGGGCGATTCGCCGAGATAGCGCATTACGGAGTCGGGTACTGCGCCACCCCATACCTCCATGATGTAGAAGCCTGCTTCTTCGTAATAAGGGAGAAGAGAATCTACAGTTTTCTGGTCCATACGTGTGGCAAATAGCGACTGCTGGCCGTCGCGAAGCGTAAGGTCTCTGATTTTTAGTTTTTTAGATTGCATTGCAGTAGAGTTTTCTACGTGATTGTACTTGTTATCACCTGCAAAATAAATGCTTTTTGTTGAAATACGGAAATTTTTCTTTAATAAATAACCCCGGCTGTCAAGCCGGGGTTATGATAAAAGGATGATATATTTAGATTTATTTATTTCAGATGCAGGCGCGAGAGCGATATCACTTCGTTGCCCTGTGCGTCGATAAGAGAAGCGCCTTCGGTTGTGGCCTGGGCGCGTACAGCCACTACGGTGTTGAGCGCCTGAAGGAAGCGTTGCTCGGTTGCAATGTCGGGGCAAGTCATTCGGGTAGTGATGACGTCATTGAAGCGGATGGCCGAGCCTGAGTCATTGTCGATTGAAATTTTTCCGTTGAGAGTGTTGCAGCCGGCATTTCCGTGTATTGTCTTTTCGGGTACATCAATCACAAGCTGTATCTCGGCCGATTCGGGCACTGATGTGCCACCGATAGCATCGACTGACCAGGCTCCGTTGATAAAATCTATATTGCTTTTGCGGAGTACCAGCAGGGTGTCGGCCGCGGCATTGAGCATATATAGTGTATATGTGGCGTCGTTTTTGTCCAGTTTATATTGGGCTACTGAGCGGAGACCCGTTACTACAGCTACTTCATAAGGTGAATCGCCGCAGAATTTCATAGTGGATATAGGTTCGCCGGTCGACTGCATCTTGCCGTTGGGGGTGATGGCGAAAGTGCCGTTGTTGTAGTTGCAGCCGTCGAAAGCGCTATAGTTTACAAGATAGGGATTCTGAGCGTCGCTTTGTGAGAAGTTGACTATGGGGAGTGCCGAGATTGTCTTTGACAAATCCATTTTACCGGCGTGGGTTATAAACCAGTCGCCGTAAAGCACATGCTCGATGGCTTGTTCGGTCTGTCCGAGCGTTTCTGTTTTTACAGGCTCGGGAGCGGTGGTTTTATTCGACTTGAATACTGAGCACGATGTAAGAGATGACACCGCAGCTACGCAAATCAGTGGTAAGTAGATAAGTTTCATGATGGTATGTCTGGTTTTTGATTTATACTATTATAATGTCTGAATTCAAAGAATGTTCAGCGCGGCAAAGATACGCCAAAAATTTGTAATTTTGCGGCATGGAATCTGTATCGCAATCCCCGGCAGCGAAGAGCGCCTCTCTATGGCAACTCTTTATGACCTTCTTTAAAATCGGGGCATTTACTTTTGGAGGCGGTTGGGCCATGATATCTATAATAGAACGTGAGGTAGTTGACCGCCGCAAGTGGCTCACCAAAACTGAATTTCTCGACTTGCTCGCTGTGGCCCAGGCCCTTCCGGGAATCTTGGCCGTGAATATAGCTGTGGCTGTAGGTGACAGCCTTCGTCGTCGGCCCGGCGCGGTTGTATCGGCCATGGGCGCTATAGTGCCTTCGTTCACCATGATTCTTGTAATTGCGATTTTCCTCACCCCTCAGATGATAAAGGATTCACCTACACTCAACGCCGTTTTCAAGGGAATACGTCCGGCCGTGGTGGCTTTGATTATTGCACCTGTATTTACTACAGCCAAGGCGGTTGGAATAAACTGGCGAACAATCGCTATTCCGGTATTGGTTGCGCTGCTTGTATGGTCGCATTGGCCTATAGTGAGCAATCCTATATTATACATCATTATTGGCGGTGGTGTAGGGTATTTGATTGAGCGTAAGCGCAGAAAGGGAGTAAAGGCATGATTTATCTCAAACTGATATGGGCGTATTTGCGCATCGGGCTTTTTGGCTTCGGCGGAGGATATGCCATGCTGTCGCTTATAGAGAGTATAGTGGTGGGCTCCGGCTGGATTTCAGAGACAACCTTTACCGATATCGTTGCCATTTCGCAGATGACCCCGGGCCCGATAGGCATAAATTCGGCTACATATATAGGATATGTAGCTCCCGGTATTTCTAATCCGTCATTCTCCAATCCCTTGTTCGGGATATTAGGCTCGATACTGTGTACTACCGTGGTGGTGGTGCCGTCGTTCATACTCACACTCAAAGCGAGCCACTATATTAAGAAGCATCGCAACGAGCCCTTTGTGGCGGGTGTGCTTAGTGGATTGCGGCCGGTAGTGGTGGGCCTTATCGCCTCAGCGGCTTTGCTGCTGATGAATGCCGCCAATTTCGGTACGGAGACACGTGATGTGATATGGTCGGCAATAATCTGCGTAGCTGCGTTCAGCCTGGTATATTGGGCCAAGCTA
>JAGAUN010000096.1 GCA_017620715.1 Muribaculaceae bacterium
GATGTAATACAATAACATTTATCTGATTATCAAATGAATGTGAATAAAAAAGCGCACATTCCGATGCCTGTGGCCCGATAGGCACAAGCAGGGTGGAAGGTGCGGCAAAAAATAATCTCGGCGTGAGAGCCATAGAGGCTTGCGCAGCCGACAAAGGCGGTTTGGGCAGCGGTGCCCGTGGAAAATGCCGGCGCGTCAGTCTATGCCGGCCAGCAGTTGGTCGATGCGGTCTTCGAAAGACTGCAGAAGTCCTTTCTGCTCCTGTACCTGGCGTGTCTGGCGGTATAGCATATCGGCATAATAGAGGGCCACCTTTGCCAGCGCGACGGTAGGGCCGTCGCCCGAGGTACCATAGATGAGATTTTTGCAGTTCTCGTTGATGCGTTCGATAATCGAGCGGTAGAACGACTCTTCGTTCTCCTTGACGGGTAGCTTGAAAGGGTCTACACCGACTATGTTTACTGTGATTCTGTGTATCTTCGACTGTTCCATCGGGTCAGCACGCGGGTCTAAATATCCTTCATCAGGTCGGCGACGCAGGCGTCGATTTCCCGCACTAAATCTGACAGCGTGGCTCGGGCACGGACGGCGCTTTCGGTGTCGGGGGCTATGGCCGACGAGACGCGCAGGTATTCGTTCTCGACCTGCAGCTTCTCTATCTGCGCTTTGGCGGCTGCAAGTTGCGCCTGTAGTTCCAGTTGTTCTGCCCTGAGCCGGCGGTTGTCGGCCTGGAGGGTGGAATAGCGCATCACAAGCAATTCGGCTTTGTGCCCCAGTCGGGTCAATTGCTCCGAGAGTTCCGTTGCCATTTTGTCAAATTTTTACAAAAGTACTCTTTTTTTCTTAATTCGCAAAAATTTCGACGATTTTTCACTCGCTTTCACCTGGAAAAAGCCTTTATAGGAGCCTTACTCAGTATAAGAAGCCTAACAGCCACATCGGTATTTTATTACCCACGGTAGTTTCTTCTTCATCAACCACAATATAACTACAGGGAATATCGGCAATCTGCCTAAACGACTTACGGCGTCCTCCGACCTCGAGTGTATATTTCTCATCCACAAGGAAGTCGCCCGTTGGCGGTTCATAGATTGTATGCCCCACAGCAAGCATAGAGGCGACAAAAGTCTCACGCACGGTGCCTATCTCTTGTTTGCTCGTCAGTGAATAAAGCATATCGGCGTTATCAAACAGTATTTTTGCCGGCTTGGCGACCGATTTCGGCGACCGCCAGCCACTATTGACAGACCTCAATATAGCCCCCTTGGCAAGTATGTCGAACATCTTGACAAGCGTATTACGCGAAACCTCTACCTTCTTGCTCAACTCGGAGGCATTAAGTGTAAAAGGCGACTCCATAGATATGACATAGAGCAGGCGGCACAATTTCTGTATGGTTTCGTATTCAATATTTTCGACCGCAGGCAAATCTTGAGTCAGCGATGCGTCGATGATGCGCTCGATACGGCCATAATAACTACCCCTACTGCCACTACTCCTATAAAAAGGATAATATGCCTTGCCAAGGTATGCCTCGAAGAGCGACAACACTTTGTCTGGCAGTGCATTTATAATCTCCCACTGTATTTCGTTGCCACGCCCGCATATTTCATCAAACGTATATGGCCGGATATTAGCAATCCCCTCAAAGACAAGATATTCGCGAAAAGAGAGGCCATAGAGCCGATATGGCAGACAGCGACGGCTCAAATCGGCAAGCGCATTGTCAAGATGTATGATAGAGCTGCCGGTAAAAGCTACATGGTAACCGGGATAAGAATCATAGATATTCTTCAACTCCTGTTGCCAATTGCCATTATAACGATGTATTTCATCTAAAAAAAGATGCGTGCCGCCGTGGGTATAGTGATATTCTACAAGGTCGAATATCTTATTGTCGGCAAACCACAGGTTGTCGCACGAAGCATACAACGCGGTGCCCGACGGCCCGAATTGTTCTTTGATACGCTGCCACATCATAGTAGATTTACCAACACCACGGGCACCCTGTATCATCACAAGACGGTCGTCCCACTCTGTCTGATAATACAGATAGCGGTGTAGTGTGGTATCGACGGCGGCAACAAGTCGTTGCGATGTCCTTATCAAATTTTCCATACCATATGATTTATGGCACAAATATAGTGAAATTGCTCTTTAGAAACAACAATTTTGCTCAAAATTGCTCATTAGAGAAAGCAATTTTGGCCGGAATTGCTTTTTCGAGAGAGCAATCCCGGCCAAAATTAGAATTTAAAGGCAATCGCCGCTATTTACACGGCTCAAGCTGCACGGTGAAGTGGCGCATCAACGGGGCCTCCCAGGTAATCCGCACGCCGCGAGTGATTTCGTGACGACGGTCGAAGACATTCTTGAGGGCGGCGGCCACGACGGCCATGTGGTTGTCGGTATAGGTGCGGCGCGGTATGGCAAGGCGCAGCAGGTCGAGGCCCCCGAAGCGGTTTTCGCGAGTCACGGGGTCGCGGTCGGCAAGTATGTAGCCGATTTCACAGCCACGGATACCGGCCTCGAGGTAAAGCTCTACGGTGAGGGTCTGGGC
>JAGAUN010000097.1 GCA_017620715.1 Muribaculaceae bacterium
CCGGACGCCGCTGCGCCCCACATTCTCCGGGAAAGCGGTGCAAAGATACGCCTTATTTCCCGTACGTGCAACCCCCTCATAACTCCTTTTTACTACCACTCCTCGTGATACCGTTGATTACTAACCGAATAAATTTATGTTGTAAAACATGTTTTTAACATAGGTTAACAGTAGAAGCGGATTTTAAGCGCCTTTTTGTGCGGTAAAATCAACGAACACGCGGCAAAATCGGCAATGGCAGGATAAAATCAGGGGAAACCGGATATGAATAACCGGATATGAATAATAAGTGCAAGTAAAGCCGACCGATGCCGGACAATATCAGTAGCAGCCGGGCGAAATCAGTCGACCTGATGCAGGTCGTGACCCATACGCGACTTTTTGGTATGCATGTAAAATTGGTTGTAGGGATTAGGGGTCACTTCGATGGGTACGTTCTCTGTTACACGGAGGCCGTAGCCCTCAAGGCCTTTGCGCTTGACGGGATTGTTGGTGAGCAAGCGCATATTACGCACACCTATATTATATAATATCTGGGCTCCGATGCCATAGTCGCGCTCGTCGGCTTTATGCCCCAGATGCAGATTGGCATCGACGGTATCGAGGCCCTGCTCCTGTAGTTTGTAGGCTTTTATCTTCTCCATGAGGCCTATACCGCGTCCTTCCTGATTGAGGTATAGTATCACGCCCCTGCCCTCTTTATCGACCATCTGCATGGCTTTATGGAGCTGCTCGCCGCAATCGCAGCGATGTGAACCGAATATATCGCCCGTGGCGCACGAGGAGTGCACACGCACAAGCACAGGCTCGTCGGTCTCTACGTCGCCTTTTATAAGAGCGATATGCTCAAGGTTGTTAGACTTCTGTCGGAAAGGTATTAGTCGGAAATGGCCATAGGCGGTGGGCATATCCACTTCCTCGCCGCGTTCGATAAGCGACTCTGTGCGCATGCGATAAGCTATCAGATCGCGAATGGATATGAGATGGAGGCCCCACTCGTCGGCTTTCTTGCGAAGCTGCGGGAGACGTGCCATGGTACCGTCCTCATTCAGAATTTCAATGAGTGTTGCGGCGGGATAAAGTCCGGCGAGCCGGGCGAGGTCAACGCCTGCTTCAGTGTGGCCGGGGCGACGGAGCACGCCCTCATCCTGTGCATAAAGGGGATGCACATGACCGGGGCGGCCGAAATCGCTCGGCTTTGCCTCGGGGTCGGCAAGATAACGGAGTGTGGCGGCACGGTCGTGAGCTGAAACACCGGTGGTGCAACCGGGCAGTTTGTCGACGGTGATTGTAAACGGTGTGCCGAGCATCGACGTGTTTTCATCAACCTGATGAGTGAGTGCCAACTCCTTGCACCGCGATATGGTGAGGGGCGCACACAGTTCGCCTCGTGCGTTGGTAATCATAAAGTTGACGTGCTCGGGGGTTACCTTTTCGGCTGCCATGATAAGGTCACCTTCGTTTTCGCGGTCTTCATCGTCTACCACGATTACAAATTTGCCTTGGCGAAAATCCTCAATGGCTTCTTCTATTCGGTCGAGTCTGATTGTATTATTATCCTGGCTCATGGTTCGTTAACAAGTGGTTGTAATTGGTCTGACACTTTTTCTACAGTGGCTATCTCGGCGCGCAATTTCGAGAGCTGGTTGCGGCCTACGAGATATATGGGGAAAGAGATAGGGAACAATATTATGGCGCACCAGGCCAACGGCGCATAGTTGGTGGGATGATAGAGCCACAGGCTACGCAACATAGGATAGTCCATCAGTTTGTTGATAACCATATTGGAGCGTGAATTGGAGAGGTACGACACAGTTTCCTCCACCTTGGCGGAGAGCTGACGCAGCTTGCTGCGCGGATAGCCGTGCAGCCAGTAGCGCACAAATCCTATTTTGGCTGGCGTGGATTGCAGATACTCGGAGGCGGCGGCGGCAAGCTCCTGAAGTTTCTCGGTAGCCTCATCGGACGATACATCATCCATTATCACCTCTTTCATTTCGATATGACGTGCCTGATTGCTACCTATCAGCTTGCGGAAGAATATCAGGTAAGCATCGCGATTAAACACGGCCGAGTCGCGCACCGCCTTGTACGTGAAGAATATACCCAGTGGCAAAAGCACTACCGAGCTGAGCCATATACCGGCCCATACCAGTATATGACCGTCGCGGGCCATCTTGTAGCCGGTGTTGTCAATGATGTAATAGAATATGAAGAGGAGCACCGAGATTACCAGCGGCATGCCGAGACCGCCCTTGCGGATGATAGCGCCGAGCGGAGCGCCTATGAAGAAGAATATAAGGCATGCAAACGAGAGGGTGAACTTCTTTTGCAACTCTATGTCGTGACGGCGTATGAGCTTGCGTTCGTCTTTGATAACAAGCCCTCTGAACTCGTGTTCCTGCTTTTTGTAGTTGGCCTTGTTGAGTGCCTGACGCAGGTAACCCGACTGGGCTGCCGATGATGCTCCGGCAAAGAGCGAATCGACATTGAGCGGTGGCAAGTTGGCTATTGTCTGTTCCGACGGGAGCCGCCGGGGGGCCGATTTAGGCGCATTTTGCGAGGTGTCAGCCTCATTATAAAGGCCCAGATAGGGTGTGCTGACCAAATCCCGTCCGTACGCGCGGCCTATGCTGTCGGTGCGCAGTGTCAGGGAGTCAATAGCCACGGCCAGTTCGGCTATGTTTTTGCCCACATACTGATTGCGCATGCCCTCCTCGTCGAGGCGGTTGAAGTTGGCATCGAAGGGCACAAGTATATCTTTGAGCGAGAATGTCTCGCGGCGGTAAGGCACATTAGTCATGGAGCGACCCGCCTCCTTAAGATTGTCGAACGACTCCCCTTGCCAGAGGCGAAGGAAGAGGTGGGTTTTGTCCTCCATCATGGCCAGCCGCCCGGAGTCGGCAAGTATTATGCCGGCATTGTCAAATCCCTTCGACATGTCGTAAATCATGATGTTGTGCAGGGTGCCCGACTGGCGGTCTTTGCTCTCTACATAAAGGTTATAGCCGGGTATCTGGTCGTAGAATACTCCCTCGGGAATCTCCAGTTCGGGCGAGCTCTGACGGATGGAGAACATAAGCGTCCACATCTTGGTCTGCGCTATGGGCAGCACATTGTTCTGGAAGAAGAAAGCGCCGATGGCTATCAGGGTAATGAGTATTATCAGCGGCCTCATGACGCGCAGCAGCGATATGCCGGCCGCCTTCATGGCCGTGAGCTCGAAATGCTCGCCGAGGTTGCCGAACGTCATGAGCGAAGCAAGCAATATGGCCAGCGGCAACGCCATGGGTATCATGGTGAGGGCTGCGTAGAAGAAGAGTTCGCCCAACACCTCCACGCCGAGCCCTTTGCCCACCAGATCGTCGATGTAGCGCCACACAAACTGCATCAGCACTATAAAGAGACATATAAAGAAGGTCATGACAAAGAGCGGCAGAAAGCTCTTGAGCATGAATGTATATAATCTCTTTATTCCAAGCATCGGCTGATGTGCTGAGTTAGTAATCGGTGACAAAGATACTGCTTTTTGGCGAAGAAACAGCGAAAATTTCATTACCTTTGCGGCATGGATTTCAAAGTTGAGGCCACTTCACCTTCAGGCAATGCTCGCGCAGGGCGTATCACCACCGACCACGGGGAGATACTCACCCCCATATTTATGCCCGTGGGCACGCTCGGAAGCGTAAAGGCAGTGCACCGCCACGAACTCGAGGAGGACATCAACGCGCAGATAATTCTGGGCAACACCTACCACCTCTATCTGCGTCCGGGCATGGATATTATGCGACGTGCCGGCGGTCTCCACAAGTTCAGCGGATGGAAGCGTCCCATACTCACCGATAGCGGAGGTTTCCAGGTATTCTCGCTATCGGCCAACCGCAAGCTCACCGAAGAGGGGGCGCGTTTCCGCTCCCATATCGATGGCTCACTGCATATTTTCACCCCCGAGAATGTAGTTGACACACAGCGCATCATAGGCTCCGACATAATGATGGCGCTCGATGAGTGCGCCCCGGGCACATCTGATTATACCTACGCCAAGCGCTCGCTGGCCCTTACACACCGTTGGCTTAAACGCGGATGGGAGCATTTTTGCGCTACCGAGCCGCTCTACGGTCATAGACAGGCTTTCTTCCCTATTGTACAGGGAGTTACCTACAGCGACCTGCGCAGAGAGTCGGCCAAATTCGTTACCGACCTCGGGGCCGAGGGCAATGCCATAGGCGGATTGGCCGTAGGCGAGCCCACCGAGGTGATGTATGATATGATCGAGGTGGTAAACGAGATACTACCGGCCGACAAGCCCCGCTACCTCATGGGAGTAGGAACTCCGGCCAACATTCTCGAAGCCATTGACCGTGGTGCGGATATGATGGACTGTGTGATGCCTACCCGCAACGGCCGCAACGGCTATCTATTTACCGCACACGGCACTATGAACATGCGCAACAAGAAGTGGGCCGACGATTTCAGTCCGCTGCAGGAGGACGGCCCGAGCTACGTAGACCGTGCCTACAGCAAAGCCTACCTCCGGCACCTGTTTATTTCACAGGAGATACTTGCGCTGCAAATCGCTTCTATTCACAATCTTGCTTTTTACCTATGGCTTGCAGGCGAAGCTCGACGCCATATCATTGCAGGCGATTTCCACACATGGAAGCCAGCCATGATTGAGCGCATGAGCCGCCGGCTGTAAGAGCCGCACATATATTTATTACACGAAGGCCAAATTGAAACCCGCGATAGGCATATTAGACCGCTATATAATCAAGAAATTCCTTGGTACCTACATCTTTGCCATAATTCTTATTCTGGCCATAACGGTGATGTTTGATATCAACGAGAAGCTCGATGCCTTCATGAAGGCGCCCCTCAAGGCTACTCTCTTCGATTATTTCCTCAACTTCCTCCCCTATTTTGCCAATCAGTTCAGCCCGCTGTTCACCTTTATCGCAGTAATCTTCTTTACATCGAAGTTGGCCGACAACTCCGAAATCATAGCCATGCTCTCGTCGGGCATGAGTTTTAAGCGCCTGCTGCGGCCCTACATGCTGTCGGCCGCAGTGATTGCTCTGGCCACTTTCATCCTTTCGGCATACATTATTCCGCCGGCCAATGTGAAGCGTATCGACTACACCAATACCTACGTCAAAAACAAGCGTGTGGACTACGGTGCCAACATTCAGCTGCAGGTGTCGAAAGGTGTCGTGGCCTACATGAGCCGATACGACAACAATACCCGCATGGGCTATAAATTTTCGCTTGAATCATTTGACGGTAAGACTATTAAATCGCGCCTCACAGCACAGTCTATCCGCTACGACTCACTTCACCACTGGCAGGTGAGAGACTACATGATACGCACCTTCAACGGCGACCGCGAAGAGATAACCC